>CAZTFR010000017.1:0-32473 GCA_964612945.1 uncultured Thermoplasmatales archaeon | reverse complement strand
GGGCGATTCATCCCAACGCTAAAGCATTGGGTTTTCTCGCTCGGTTTCCATAAAATAAAAAATACACTTTTTTATTCGAATCTTTTCAAATAAATTATATAAATAATTCTATAATTATATGCTATTGTTGAAAAAAAGGGTGGAATAATTTATGAAAAACAAAGTATTTCTAATCAATTTAATAATAATATTGAGTATTATTGGAAATTTCATTCCAGTTTGTATCAGCGAAACTGAAACCTGGGAGATAAACCAAAGTGATACAAGTTCAAGCATGACTATGGTGGCACGAAATAATGTCATATCACAAAGTTTTCTCACTCCAAACGACGCAGATACCCTAGAGGAAATACAACTCTACTTCGTAACAGCAGGATATGAATCAGGTTATATACGAGTAGGAATATCTGAATCATTAACTACTAACCCATATAACTGGTTAGATTTTGAGGAACGGAACTTAAATGAATTTTTCAATAACGGTTGGCACTCCTTTGAAAGCTTTAATATAGATATAGACCCTCAAACAACATATTATATTATGTTCAAAGTATACGGCTCGAGTAACGACGTAGTACAGATTTATGGATCATGCGATAATCCTTACCCACATGGCCAGGGCTATGACTACTTCGATTCTGATTGGATCCCAAGAGACCATAATGACTATGGTTTTTTAGTTCGTGGGAAAAAAATCAATCATCAACCAGAAATACCTGATAAGCCATCTGGACCAGAAGAAGGGTATATCGGCATCAGTTATAGTTATTCCACAAAATCAACCGATCAAGATAACGATCAGATAATATATGGTTGGGATTGGGATGATGGAAGTGATATTGAGTGGACTGATTTTTATAATTCGGGAGCAACATGCACTCAATCTCATTCATGGAGCAATACAGGCTCCTATGATATAAAAGTTATAGCCGAGGATGAACATGGGTTACAAAGTAAAGAGTGGTCACTAGTTCTAACTGTTACCATATCTGCTCAGAATCAGGCACCCTATACACCGAGTAGTCCAGCACCATCGGATGGAGCAACAAATCAAGATATCAACGTGGATGTAAGTTGGACTGGAGGTGATCCTGATACAGGTGATACAGTCACCTATGATGTCTATTTTGAAGCAGGGGATTCTACACCAGATTCTTTGGTGTCTAATGATCAATCAGAGACTTCCTATGATCCAGGGATTTTGAATTTTGAGACACATTATTATTGGAAGATTATCTCCAAAGATAATCATGGTGCGACCAAGGAAGGACCTGTGTGGGACTTTACTACTGAGAAGGAGCCAAATCATGCGCCAAATCCTCCAAGTAATCCCAATCCTTCGAACCATGAACAAAATGTTGATATTAATCGAAATCTCAGCTGGTCCTGTAGCGACCCAGATGGCGATCCATTAAAATATCATATCTATTTCGGCACCTCCAGTGATCCTCCAATAGTGAAATACAACCATGAGTCTACATCATATGATCCAGGAACCCTCAGCTATGAGACAAAATATCATTGGAAAATCCAAGCGATCGATAGTACGTACAAATCAACAACTGGTCCTTTATGGGATTTTACATCTATACCTGCGCCACCACAACCTCCTGGACCGCCAACAGATCTTATGTGCGAAGGAAAAATAGATCCTGAAAAAATTACAGAGGAACATCCAGAACTCAGTGCTATTTATAATGATCAGAACAAAAATGACTATGCAATAATGTATGAGATTGAAGTAGGAACGGATGATGAGTGGACGGTTGCTGAAATGTGGGATACCGATATGATGAGATGTAATGTTGATGAAGGAAACAGATTTTATAAACAATATAACGGTAATTGCCTACAACCAAATACGACATACTACTGGCGTATTCGATTTAGAGATAACACATACAAATATGGCGAGTGGAGTAATACCGCTCAGTACACTATGTATATAGTGGATAAAGAATTCAAGAGACCACATTATGATATGACAATGAATTGGGCTAGACTGCAGCCTGATATCAACTGGTATTTGAATCCGTTCCCCGAAGATGAAAACTTATGGTTTATCAACTATGGATATGGCAATATAGTAAATTATGCAAAAGAATATGTCAGATCAGGGATTTTTTCTGAATACCAAGGTGTCATTGGCGAAACATTAATTCCTAATGGCTTGTGTGCAGAAACAATCATTTGTTATAGTTACACAGTACCTATCGTAGATGGTGAAGGATCAGGTCACTGGGCAAGAATTAGTGTCAATGGAAGTTACAATTCTTGGTTGAGAACCAAAAGATTAGCAGGATCAAGAACATGTATAATTTTATCGGCAAATGAAGGTGCTATTTCAGAATATCAATTTCCTGTCTCAGAAAAATGGCTTAAGACGTATGATCTAGGCTCTGCTTTAACTGCTAATGAAAAATATTTATCTGGGAATTTCTCCCATGATCTCCATTATACAACAGCATGGTTGGATGAAGGGAAAACATATACGATAGGTATCCATGCATATTCTTCTCTATTCCTCGAGGCAATTGGTATCGGAGATCTAGCGCTAAAAGGCGAGGGATTAGGTGACACTGAATTCTCATGGTTAACAGTAAAACTTGATTGGCATAATCCACCACCTTCACCACCTATACACCAAAAATGTCCTGATGGCCCTCAAGTATTATCTCATACTAACGAAATTAAAATAAATATGAATTACGAAATCCAAGTAAACGCAACAGACGCAGATGATGATAATATCTATTATAGATGGTATTGGGACGATGGTTCAACAAGTAACTGGATCGGACCCTATAAATCGGGAGAAATTGCCTCAGCAACACATCAATATGACCATCCAGGTTATTTTTTCGTCAGAGTTCAAGCAAAGGATGATTCAGCGCATGGTCTAACAAGTAGATTCTCTGACGAAATTCAAGTCAATGTCACACGGCCCTGGGGCTCACTTAATGTGATCAAACCAAATCAAGATGATAGTCTATATGGTGGTACTACTATCGAAATTGAGTGGGACTATGAAGGCATTTTAGATGAAAATCTAATGATAGAATTTTATAAAGAAGAAAATGGGGAATTAACTTTTCTTGAAAATATAACCACTGAACCGATTCAAACATATGATCAAACCTACAGCTGGTATATCGATCCAAAATATCAATCAGATAATTATGCAATATTGTTGATAAACTTGGCAAACGCCACAATAAGCGATTCTCTTACACTCTATCAAAATCAACCACCAAACAATCCTTATAATCCCACACCAGAAAACGAATCCACAGAAGTAGATATTTTCTCTAACATTAGTTGGAATTGTAATGACCCCGATTCTGGTGATTCCCTTACCTACGATGTATTTTTTGGAATTGACGAAACACCTGATGAAACCGAACTTGTGGCACAAAAACAGAGCGATACCTTTTATAATCCGGGAAAGCTTGATTATTTAACGACCTATTATTGGCAAATTATCGCCTACGATAGCCATAACGCCTCCAGCAGAAGCTCCATCTGGCACTTCACAACAAACTCTCAACCAGATCTTGATTGTGATGGAAGCATAAGTTGGACTGATGTTGAACCTGGAGCAACGGTTACAGATGAATTCATTGTTAAAAATATTGGAGAAGCAAATTCAAAACTGGATTGGGAAATCACTGAATGGCCTACCTGGGGATCCTGGACTTTTACCCCTAACAGCGGTAATGATCTAACACCTGAGGAAGGTTCAATTACTGTCAATGTTGAAGTGACTGCTCCAGACGAAGAAGATACAACTTTTTTAGGTGAGATAAAAGTAGTTAATAAAGAGAATCCTATAGATTATGATATCATCCCGGTAAGTCTATCGACACCTATCTCGAATCCACAAGTCTGTTTTCTTGCAGGGACAAAAATCACTATGGCAGATGGATCAATAAAAAATATCGAAGAAATTAGGATAGGGGACATGGTAAAAAGCTTTGGTATTCATTCAAAACAGCCGATAACTGGATTTGTTTCAAAAATATGTCATCACGAATCAGAAGAAATGAATGATTACTACCTAATAATCAATCATAAAGTTAGAGTTACACCAAATCACCCTGTTTGTATGAATGGAGACTTTTTACCAGCAGCAGATGCACAAATCGGTGATATACTTGGAATTGTACAAATTCAATCGATAGAAAAAATATTTGATCAAGTCCCAACGTATAGCTTCAATGTTATACCCTTTTTTATCACTAATTTAGAGCTTTCATCATTACAAGACGACCAATTTAATGGAGGATTCGGCTATTTTGCTGATGATATCCCTGCGTCTAGTGAAAAATTATTCGATATATCTGAACAGGAACCACTTACCCCGCAACAAATTAACAGTGATATGGATACGCCCTCAGATACAGATATCAATCAGGGTTTTCTTTAAGTATCAATCAATATATTATTTTTATATTATTAAAATAAATAATATTATTTTTCAATCACTATCTTTTTTTAGCACCTATGTGATTGTGCACCCCTGCAAGCGTATGCCAGAAAAAATAATGGCTGCCTTTCAAAAAGCAGCCGACCAGCTCACACAACAACCAGAGGGAACTCTCATCCGTCTCATTTCACACTATGACGCAGACGGCATCTCTGCTGGAGCAATCCTTGCAACAGCACTATACCGCGCAGGCTACAACTTTCACCTCAGCCTCATGCGAAACCCCTTCACCAAAGGACTGGATCGGCTGAAAAAACAAAAACATCATTTTCTCATCTTCTCAGACATGGGCAGCGGACAGATCGACACCATCAAAGAACTCAACACACCCACCATCATCCTTGATCACCATCAACCACTCACCAAAAAAACACCAAAAACCATCACACAAATCAACGCAAATCACTACGACATCGACGGCAACTATGACGCATGCGGCGCCACCCTCAGCTATGGCCTTGCAATCGCACTGGACTCACAAAATGAGGATCTCTGCCAACTCGCTCTTGCCGGAGCCATCGGAGACAAACAACACATCGGCGGCATCACGGGATACAATAAAACAATCCTAAAAACCGCACTGCAAAAACACTATATCACCACAAAAACACGGATCAAACTCACCCATGACACCATCGCAGAGTCTCTATACTACTCCATCGACCCCTACTATAAATCAGTTTCTGGAAACAAAAAAAACATCACTCGTCTGCTCAAACAACTCAACCTGCCCACCGATATCAAAACCAATGATCTCACCGACGAACAACTCAAAAAACTCCAATCCGCCCTCTTCTTTCACCTCATCCAAACCGGTTGTCCCATCAACATCCTTGACATCACCATACGAGAACGCTTCCAGTCAAAAGACCTTCACTGTGAACTCGAACGATTCGCAGATCTACTAGACGCCTGCGGAAAAAACCACCACCGCGGGCTCGGGCTTGCCCTCTGCCTTGCACCACAGCAAACACTACAACAGGCACAAGAGGTCGAACAAGAGTACAAAACAAAACTCCTTACCGCCCTCCATCAGCTTGAAAAAAACGGATGTGCCGAAACACAACACATCCGCTACTTTGAAAGCAAAAGCTCCTCACTAGGTGGTGTGATCGCAAGCATCGCCATCAACTACCTTCTCGACGAACAAAAACCACTGTTTTCACTTACCAAAAAAGACAATGAAATACAGATCAGCTGCCGGGGCAACCAAACACTGGTTAAAAACGGACTCGACCTTGGATCAGCCATGCGTGCTATCACCAAAGAAATCGGAGGACATGGCGGTGGACATAAAATCGCAGCCGGCGCAACCATACAGGCACAACACGAACAAGAGTTCCTCAAAAACGTCGATACACACATACAAAAACAACTGAAGGGAACATCATGAAAGCCACCTGCACACTCAAACTCACCTTTCATTCCAAAGCAGATGCACAAAAAATACTACAATCACTTAAAGTCGACGATCTTGAATACGTGCAGTCCTCTCAAAAGGATAAAAGCATACAGGCAACGATGGAAGCTACAAAACTATCCTCTCTTCTTCACACCCTTGATGACTACCTGGCCTGCGTAAGCGTTGCAGAAAAAATCATTCACAAAAAAGAACAAGAGTAACAAAAATTAAAGTAGAACCAAAAGATAACACATGACCACAATGAACTTTAGCCTTACCGCTCAGTTTCTCTTCAGCAAACCACTGCAAACCATCCAAAACGACATCCAACAACTCATTAAAAAATTTCATAAAACCATCACAAAAAAAGACAAAACACTCAAAATAAACGACATCAACATCAAAGAACACACACTTTCTTTTTCTATCACCTCAGAAGGCACACTCCGACCGCACAATGTGCTACTCCAACTCAAAAACCACACCAGCAAAGAACTCGGAAAAAAACACCACCTCGGAGTCCGTGAAATACAAATACCAACCTACAAAATCACCTTCTCCCTCAACAACAAAGCACTCCACAAGGTAACGATCCCTTTTGCAGAGGTAGAAATCAAAAATACAAACGCAACACTACATCTCAACAATGTCACCGAGGAATTTCTACGGAGAAACTACATCGACCGCATGATAAATCTCGTCAAAGAAAAAGTCGACAACCAACACTACGAAGGAAAAACAGAATTCTGGAAACCCATCTGGGAATCAGAACAAAAAAAACCAGTCTGGACCAAAGATCCAACTGAAGAAATGATACAACAAAACTGGCTACAGCAAGGACCTACGAAAGGAAAATGGTACTACCGCCCCCAAGCAGCAGCCATTCTCAAAACCATGGAAAAAATCGCGCTTGAAGAAGTGCTTAAACCACTAGGATTTCAAGAAATCATCACCTCCCACATTGTTCCCTTTGACATCTGGCTGAAAACCGGACATCTCGAGGGAATGCCGGGTGAATTCTACTACGTTGCTGAACCTGCCACCCGCGACGTCGACGCATGGCAACGCTTTATTGATCTTGTAAAAATCACCAAAGAAATACCCAAAGAAGAGCTCCAACAAAACCTCAGCACACCCACCGCAGGCATCTGCTATGCTCAATGTCCTGTCATCTACTGGGGCTTTCGAGGAAAGACCATTGCAAAAAAATCACTCCCCGTTTTTGTTTATGAAAACACCGCGATCTCCGGACGCTATGAATCAGGTGGACGACATGGCATCGAACGAGTGGATGAATTCCATCGTATCGAACCGGTTTACATCGGCACCAGAGAACAGCTTCTGAAACTACGAGATGATATGCTCAAACGGTACAAACACGTCTTCAACACCATCTTTGATCTTGAATGGCGCATGGCCTGGGTCACACCATGGTATATGCAACAAGCAGGAAAAATCGGGGATGCAAAAGAACAAGAAACAGGCACCATCGACTTTGAAGCATACATGCCGTATCGTGGCAGCCGCAAGGATTCAGAATGGCTAGAGTTTCAAAACCTCAGCATCCTTGGAGATAAATACATTTCTGCCTTTAACATCAAAGCACAAAAAAGTACGCTGTGGAGTGGCTGCTCAGGTATCGGACTAGAACGATGGACGACTGCTTTTCTTGCCCAAAAGGGCCTCAATCCAAATAAATGGCCAGAGGGATTTCTCAAATACCTCGAGAAACTTCCGAGAGGAATTGAATTTTTATGAACAAAAAATCAACTATTTCTGCTGCACAAAAATATCATACGTACCGGCATCATGCCTGGGCGGGAACCGGGCTTCTCTCGATCTTTCTTGCGCTTCGTTTGTTGTTTCCACAATACCAGGACTCTCTTAACCCGGTCATCTTAGGTATCATTCTCTACATTTTCATCGCCCTTCTGTTTACCTATCGCTATTATCGGGAAGGGTTAGCACAATCCTCAAAAAATGAGGAATCTATTATTTCCTCTCAAAAAAAAGAAGACATCGATGAAAAACTGGAGAAAACACGGGCGAAACTTGAGAAAAAACGACTGACAGCAGAGCTGAAGGCACAGAAAAAATCTAAAGATTCCTAAAGGGGAAACGTCTATATAGAGAAACTTATATCCTGAGAGGTATCATGGCGAGGAAACGAAAGGAGAAATCCGAAGAAGAAGACATCGGCTTTAAAATACCGAAATTTAACGAAGAAGAATTTGTAAAACGAGAAAAACGAAACATTAAAACATTATACATCTCATTTCTCTTCGCCCTGCTCATTGCATTGATCTCTGTTGGATTCTGGATATTAATGGCGGATAGTTACCTCCGTTGGGAACTAGTGATGCTCTTTGGTGTCATCAACATGGTTTTTCTTAAATATCTCTTTGAAAAACTCAACATAGATCTCTCAGATTTTGGACGAAAAGGCTGGTTTGGAAGCTTTGCTGTCTATCTTCTCACCTGGCTGTTGGTCTTTATCATCCTTATCAATCCCCCTATTTACGATGAAGATGAGCCTTTTATTGAACTAATTGTGTTACCGGGGATGCAAGAAGCAGGAGGGACCGTTCTTATCGTCGCCAACATCATCGATAACGCCGGTATTGATGTGGACAGTATCACCTTAGATATTACCTACCCAGATGGAACCACTGATACACCCGCCTTTGCTTTTGAAGATTCCATTTTGACCTATTCTTATGAAAACACAGAACAACTGATGGGTACCTACAATTTCACCATTACGGTTTCTGATGTCAACAATCATCAAGCACAAATACAGGACTCTTTTATCTACACCAACGACACCCTCTCCATCACCTCTTCACGATTCACCGATATTCGCAGTAGAGATGCCATCGCTATCAGCGCACAACCTGAGCTTTGTGAGATCAACTTTCGGGTGTACTATACGATTAACGATGGACCGGAAATCAATGTCGATCGTGAAGAACGAGTAGATAAGCAAAACTATGAAACCACCGCTGAATATGAAGGATGGAACGAAAACAGCAATCACACCATCCGCGTCTACGCAGAAACCCTGTACTACTTCCTCAACCATCCCACCAAATATAACAACACCGTCTCAGACACCACAGTCTATCAGTTCTCCACCGGTTCAGATGCCAACATCGGAACAGAACCCCCTTTAGCATCATTTAATTGTACCCTTGCCGCACTACGTCAATCTCAAAAAGAAAACACCATCAACTACTCGCTTCCCTGCCCGGTAAGCGTTCAGGGAACACCCGGATTTGAAATCGCTGTATTTCTCATCTCCCTTCTTGTCGCAATCATCTTATTTAAAAAATCAAAGAGAACACCAAAGAAATGAACACCATACCAGAACTCTGCCACCAGCTGAAATACCATTTTACACCAAAAAATACCAATGTTTCCAGGCCAGTGCACACCTGGTCAGAACCAGACCGCCTCCATGACGATATCACAAACGCCTACGTGATCATCTTTAAGACCAAAGGATGCCGCTGGGCACACACCTCAGGCTGCACCATGTGTGGCTATTTTAACGATACCGCCTGGAAAAAGGTGACCCGCAAAGATATAAAGCAACAACTGAACGCTGCATTAAAAGGCTACAACCAAGAAAAAATTGTCAAAATCTTTACCTCAGGAAGCTTCTTTGACCCCACCGAACTCTCACCAACTATGCAACAAGAAATACTTACTTCCTTTGCACACACCGCAGAAAAGATATCTGTGGAATCACGACCGGAGTTTCTCACAGCTACAACACTTTCAAAGTACAAAGATCATTGCGCACCGGGCCTCTGCGAAATCGGCATCGGTCTGGAAACTGCAACAGACTACATTCGCACCCACTGCATCAACAAAGGATTTTCCTTCTCAAGCTATAAGAAAGCCGCACAAACCATGCAGAAAAAAAACATAGACGTCAAAACCTATGTGCTTCTCAAACCACCCTTTCTCACCGAGCAACAAGCCATCAACGACGCCATCACTACCATAGAAAAAAGTGATCCATACACCACGCTCATCTCCCTCAATCCAACCACGGTTCAAAAAAACACGGTTGTTGAATACCTCTGGCGCAGAGACCACTATCGACCACCCTGGCTCTGGAGTGTCATGGAAGTTCTCAAAAAAGCATCCACCACAACAACCCATCGCATCCAATGCGACATTGTCGGAGGAGGAAGCAGACGAGGCGCACATAACTGCAGCAGCTGCGATAAAGAAAGTATCAAAAAAATTCAAACCTTTAGCCTTCATCAAGACCCAACGATCTTTACCACCATCTCCTGCTCATGTAAAAAACACTGGCAGGACCAACTCGTAATCGAGCCACTGAGTTTTGGATCCATTATTGATACCACATGAGGCATGCTATGAATACGACCGTTCAATCAGATGAAACCGTTGTTTTAATCGACGAAAAACAGAAGAAATACCTCATCAGCACCACCGCAAAAACTGACAAAATAAAAGGAATCGGCGTCTTTGACCCAAAACAGCTCATAGACAAAAAATATGGAACACAAATAACCATCGGAACAAAACAGTTCTACCTCCTTCAACCCTCCCTGAAAGACAAACTCCAAAGCATCAAACGAAAAGCACAAATCATCCTCCCTCGAGATGCCGCACACATACTCATGCACTGTGCCATTGAACCCGGACAGCACATCATAGAAGCAGGAATTGGATCCGGTTCACTTACTATCGCCTTGGCATCAGCCATACAACCAAATGGATCAGTTATCTCCTATGACATACGAGAGGACTTCATCACACACGCAACAAAAAATATAACTGCCGCACAGCTTGATCATCTTGTCACCATAAAAAACCACGATATCACTGAAAGCATTGACGAACAAGAGGTAGACGCCATCATCATCGACATTTCCACACCGTGGAAGGCAATACCTTATGCCTATCACGCGCTGAAAATTGGTGGATATCTCTGCACCTACTCGCCACTGATCTCCCAAGTCGAACGCACCATCAACCAACTTCATAGCTATCCCTTCATCGAAATCAAAACACTAGAAAACATCCAACGAGAACTCATCACCTCCAAACACGGCACCCGCCCCAGCTATGACATGCTCGGACACACCGGCTATCTCACCTTCGCACGAAAAATCATTGAAAAATAAACACAATACCTCTCAATAGGCTTCACATCTCCTATGCATTTTTATACCAAAACGGATATATAGAAAAAAAACAGCAATACATAATAATAAACCAGGTGAGCAGCATTTCCAGCATACCCCCCTGCCAAAAACCACCCCCACTAGAGCGAACGATAATCTCGTTCAACCGAATGATTTCAAATATCTTCTGGGATATCGTTGATGTTCTTGCCTACAAACATCCAACCATCGCACGCCTCTACGGAAAAGTTATCGCACGGTACTATCAAAAGGAATTTTCTCTCTTTTCCATAACAAAAAACGACACCGTCCTTCACATCGGCTGCGGAAGCTACCCCCTCACCGAAATCACCCTATCAACAAAATTCAACACACAATCAGTCGGCCTCGACAACGATAGCGAAGTCGTCACCAAAGCACAACAATTCATCAACAAGAACAACCTTCAAAAAAAGATTGCCATCACCCACGGCGACGGCATCAACTATCCCCTACAAAAATTCAACGTCATCATCATCAGCAGCTGCTCCATACCCAAAATACAGATCATCCATCATGTACTCACCACAGCACCAAAAGAAAGCCGCATCATCTTCCGTGAACTTAATTCTGCTACAAAATTTTTAAAACGATGCATCATGCGCTATGACAACATCACCATAGAAAAACAAATCAAACATCGTGCATTCACCTCCCTTGGTTTTATCTCCTGGACGGCACTACTCATCAAAAAAAAATAAGGCCACTAAACCTTACTCTTTTTTCAAAAAGGCTATTTCACTTTTCCGACTTTCCACAAAAGTGACCACGCCACCCAATACACTGGGAGTTAACCAGAAGATAATAAACCAAAACAAACTAAAACTAATCACCCGCTCAGGAATCACTGCAAACACCGTAAAAAGCGTCAACAAGGTGGCGTCACGCGTGCCAAGACCATAGATGGAAATGGGAATCGTTGCGATAATATTTGCGATGGCAAAACTAAACACAAACGAAAAAAAGGGAACAGAAATCGAAAAAAGCTGACCAATAAGATACATCTCCGTAAACATCAACATCCACCCCCATATGGACAACATAAAAGGAAGCAGTATATCTTTAAAGGAGGGCAAATCTTCATAAAACGACTCAACCAGATCATCCATATAACTCTGAATAGCTGCAAAAATACGGGATTTCAAAAGACGGTTAAACCATGATTTTGATGTCTTCTGACGAAGAAAAAAAACAAACAAACTGAACAGAAGAACAAACATTACCACAAGGGCGATCATAATGTGAGGATGATTGCCTAAAAGGAAGATTCCACCAATCACACCCAACAGCAGCAAAGCTAGGAAATCCATAGAGTTATACGTAATGATATTTGAGATACATTTGGGAAGAGGGACCTTGCTTTCCTCCCGTAAATAATACGCGCGAAGAAATGCTCCAAATCCTCCAGGTGTGATAAATCCATAAAAAAAGCCGATAAGAATATTTTTCATTGAATACCAAAACCCAACATGGATTTTTTGTTTTTTAAGAAGGATCTGCCAGACGATATTGACATTAATGAGGACAGGAACAACGGCAAAAAAAGATAGCCCAGCATAAAGAGGCGGAAGACCGGCAAAGATTGCAAGAATCTTTAGAGGGTCAAAGAAATAAATAATTCCGATGAGGATGATGATTCCAATTAGGGGGACAAGTCGCTTCAGTTTCATCTGGTGGGGGCTGAATAGATATGGTCATTTATGTAGCTTTGTTTCTCTTCTTTTGGTTTGAAGGATGTGTTCTTAAAAAAAGATAGATCGATATGGTTCCAGTCGTTGAAATCTCCTCGGCCATGTGTTCCATCAGAGTAGGTGAAAATAGTGTATTTATAGCGGTAGTTCATGTTGCTTTGATAGTTTTTGTAGGTGAACCATTGGAGGGTAAATGGGGTGAGAGTTCCCATGTTGTCGATGCCTGGGTGGGTGTCTGCAAGTAAACGTAGATGATGTCCGAGTTGATGGAGAAGAGCGCCCATGATGATGTTTTCTCTGGGTCTTCGGGGCATCAGTTGTTGAAGCCATTCCGCGGAGATGAGGAAGCTGTCGAATTGGTTCCATCCTATATAGGGAAAGTTGACGTCTGGTCCGTAGTCGCAGATGATGCCATAGTGAAAGATTCCTTTTCGTGGGTTGGTGGTATTTTGGTGAAGGAAATACTCCCAATAATATTCTTGAAGTTTATGAAAGGAAAAGTTGGTTGCGTAGGGGATTTGCTCTCCTCCGCCAAGTGTTCCGGTATCGATGTGGAGGGTGATGTTGTGTTGGGCAAAAAAGGTATAAGTGCGGTTGATGAGATGGGGCGCGGGTTTGTTTGAGGTGTCGTTCTTTTTTGGGTTCATCCAGTCGATTTCGACGAAGATGTCCTTGTGGTAGGGATTTGATCCATAGGGATCAGTGTAGCATTCTTCAAGGTTGTTGAGTCCATCACAATCTGGGTCGAGTTGACGGTGGTTATTCCATTTGTCTGGCGGGTAGTTCCATTTTTGTTCCCACCAGTCTGGTGCGTGATCTGCGTCTTGATCTGCTCCAGGGAGGTTGAGCGGGTTTTGAAAGGGATAGCTGGTGGGATGCTGCATGTCTGCGGTATTGTGTTTCCAGTGTGGTCCTGCTGAAGTGATGGGACGTATGTTCCAGGGGAAATAGCGAGTTCTTCCTATGAGTGGGGTGATGCGTCTTCCGGGGCGAAAATCGGTGATGCTGGGTCCGTTTGGTGTCCCCCAGTAGTTGTTTCTTGCGTCACAGTAGGAGTTGTGGTTGTAGATTGCATACAGCGAGGTGTTTACTATGTTGTTCTGTTGTAGTGTGCAGTGGCTTGTTTTTTGGATGTAGAGTGCGTATCGGTAGTTGTTGGTGATGTTGTTTTGTGTGATGGTGATGTTGCTGCTGTGCTGGTTGATCCAGAGGGCGAAATGGGTGTTTCTGGTGAGTTGATTTTTGTGTATTGTTATGTGATGGGCGTTTTTGAGGGTGATTGCTTGACCGTTGTGGTGGAGGTTGTTTTCTTTTAGGAGGACGTGGGTGGTGTGATCTAGTAGGATGCCTCCAAGGTTGACGCTGTTATCGCTGATATTGCAGTGGGTAATTGTGCTTGTTGTTGTTTTGATGAAAACTGCGGATCGGCCGTTAGTGTGAAAATAGCTGCGGGTGAGATGAATGTTTTCTGCGTGTTCTGCAACGAGGGCATGTGCGTTATGGGCAAGTGTACATGCTGTGAGATGGGTGGTGTTGGTATGCTGGAGTCTGATACCGATGCCGTTGTTGTGAATGGAACAGTTGTGTATCTTATGATGTGATGCATTAAATATTGAAAGTCCGGTTTTTGCGTTTCGAATGATGAGATGGGAGAGAAAGACTGTATCAGAGGTGATGCTGAGTGCTGCGTGACAGGAGGATCCGGTGGTGTTTTGAAAGGTCAAATTTTGTATGTGAACCTGTGGTGCGCATATGCGAAGTACGTACTTATGCGTGGTGCCATCAAGGATGGTCTTTTCAGGGTGTTCCCCTTGGATGGTGATGGATTTATTTATGAGTAGTTGTTCTCTGTAGATTCCTTGCTTTACGAAGATACAATCGTTTTGTTGTGCGTTGTGTAGTGCGTCAGTTATGTATTGGTAGGGTGCTTCGACTGTACCCAGCCAGGGTCCTTCGGTGTTGTCATCGTCGACATAGAGAGTGATGGGATGTTTTAAAGTTGATTCTCCAGTAGGTATAAATATTGTTGAAAGAAGGATACCTATCAATATAAGACAGGATATCTGGTGTGCTATGTGTTGGTTGAGCTGCATGAACCCCCGTGGTAATTATTAGAAGTTGATAATATAAATAATTATGCAATGATTAGAAGATAGTCCAGAGGACCGGCGAAAGAGACGTTCGAATGATTTAAATTGTCAATAATGATTCACCCCTCAAAAAGAAGGGTGATTATCGTATGGTAAAACGTGTGTATAATTTCTATCCGGGTCCTGCGACGCTGCCGTTACCCGCGCTGAAACAGGCTCAAGAGGAACTTCTGAATTATATGGATTCTGGTATGTCAATAATGGAGCTTTCTCATCGTTCAAAAGAATATGCTGCAATCCATCAAGGAGCAACTGATCTTGTCCATGAACTGCTTGGTCTGTCCGATGAATATAAAGTGCTCTGGCTGCAGGGTGGTGCATCAACGCAGTTTTACATGGTTCCTGTGAATCTTCATAGAAAGGAGAAGCAGATGGAGTATGTCAACACCGGTGCCTGGTCGAAAAAGGCAATAAAGGAAGCCCAGTTTTTTGGTGAGGTTTCTGTGGTGGCAAGCTCTGAAGATAAAAATTTTTCTTATGTACCTGATGATATTTCTTTTAGTGATAAGGCATCCTATGCCCATATCACAGGAAATAACACCATTTATGGAACCGAGTTTCAAAATTGGCCAAAGACTCCTGCTGATGTGCCCCTTGCCTGTGATATGTCCTCAAATATCTTTGATAAAAAAATTGATCCTCGCTTGTTTGGAGTGATCTATGCAGGCGCACAGAAAAATATTGGCCCTGCAGGTGTTACTTTAGTGATTGTCCGAAAAGATCTTCTTGATCGTGTGGCAGAACATACACCAACGATGCAGAAGTGGAGTACTCATGCAAAAAAAGACTCCTTATTCAATACCGGGCCCTGCTGGTCGATCTACATGTGTAAGCTCTGTCTTGAGCATCTTAAAAAACAGGGGGGTGTTGCAGCTGCAGAAAAAACCAACAGGAAGAAGGCAGCACTTCTGTATGATGCTATTGATTCCTCAAACGGGTTTTACAAGGGACATGCAGAAAAAAACTCCCGATCTCTTATGAATGTAACCTTTAATCTTCCGACAGCGGAGCTGGAGCAGCAATGTGTCGAAGAGGGAAAAAACAAGGGGTTGATTGGTTTGAAGGGACATCGATCCATTGGTGGCATGCGTGCCTCGATCTATAATGCCATGACCCTTGAGGGTGTTGAGGCATTGGTAGGATTTCTGAGAGAGTTTCAGGAGAAACACGAGTAAAAGGTATTTAAAAATAGATACAAATAGATATATAAATAAGCATCTTTATAGATTACTATTATATATCTATTTCTTCATTCTTATGTATATCTTTAGTTCAAGACTAGAAGCTATCCAATTTTTTTGTTTTACTATTGCTCAACGCATTAGAGGCAGTTTTCCAAGATTTGCGCACATAGGGGGGTAACGATCCATATTTATCAACCCATGCATGTAAAAACCGCTGGGTTATCACATCAGAAGGATACCCACTTCCCAGCGGCAAGTTCAGTTTCTTCTCAAGAACCGTAGCAATCTGTGCGACTTTTTCATCACGAATAGTTTTTGCAATAATTGATGCTGCAGCAACCACAGGATACAGATCATCTGCCTTATGTTTTGATATAATATCTGGCCGGTAGGACACCTTTGAAAAAATTGTTTTACCGAAACGGACATCATTGACATCAGCAGAATCAACATAGCAAATATCAGGTTTCAATTCTTCAACAATCTTTGCAAATGCATTAACCTCAATTTCATTTAAGGTCATCACTTTACGCATCTCATCAATATCTGAAGCAGCTATCTCAATGACCTTTACCTTTTTTGCAATTGTCCGAATCTGTGTTGCAAGATATTCTCGTCTCTTCGGAGAAAGTTTTTTTGAATCACGCACACCAAGCGTGATTAATTCGTTCTCCTGGTCAACGCAGACACCTGCAACTAATAGACTACCAAATAAGGGCCCTCTTCCAGCCTCATCGATACCACAAATCATTATCTCCTTGAATCACGCAGGACTAAAAAGTTGTTACGGAAAAATGAGAGGGAATAGTCAGTTTTTTATGAAAGAAGGATATTTCAGCAGGGTGTTGCCGCCGTAGCTTAGCTGGTGGAGCGGCTGATTCGTAATCAGCAGGTCAAGGGTTCAAATCCCTTCGGCGGCTTGCAGAAGGTAATTCTCTGCTGTTTGAATAGGATATAAATTGGTATATTGATTCGTTTCCTTATCATTTCTTTCGGAATTTAAACGCAATAGCAAGTTCTTTGGTACGAAAGACCATGAGTTCTTTTTGGTTTTTGAAATGAAGATCATCAGTCCAAACTCCATCTGCATTTGTGGCAAGATAAAGAGCAACAAATGGAGCATCATCGACATCGTCGATCATGGTTTTTGCTTGATTATAAAATTGTGAATATTTCTCTTTAGGGATAATGCTAATGTGTTCAAAAAGGATGCTAAGTATAAGGTTAAATTCTTTTTGATTTAATTGTGCTTTTTTACAGATTAATTGTTCATATCTTTTAATTTCATGCATTGTATGATCAGGTGTGATACACTGGATTGCAGGAGAAATTATAATTTTTCTTGAAATTCCATTTTTAATTAGAGCTGCGATGATTGTATTTGTATCAAGGACCAGCTTCATCGAACCAATCCATGTTTTTTTGCAATCTCATGTTTAATTTTTCTTCCAATATCTATGGCATCTTTTTCGCTGAGTGTGCTTTTCGAAAGTAAGTTGTCCATGAGTTCAAGTTTTCGTGCTTGTTCCCACATTGCTTGTCTAGCGATTTCTGTCCATTTAATTTCCTTATGTTTTTTTATTATCTTGTGCAGTTCATCTGGAACCGCAAGTGTCATGTTTGTCATATTTATCACTATAAGTAATATATGTATTATTACTTATATAAGTTTTTTCACTTATAATTCTCCTATTTTTGATATATTATCTGCAAAGTTTATTCTTAGGGGGGATTCTAACCTATAGTATATAACCCCCTCAGCGGCTTAGAGCTACTCGAAGGTCTTCGATGGTGAAAAATCGTTAATCCATAAATATTAATATTAGCGATGAATGCCAGTAGTACGTTTGGCTCACATAACGGGGAGAGAACAAAATGAACTCTTATAAAATGATCATTCCGGTATTACTTCTAATATTTTGTCTTGCTTCATTGGCAAGTGCTGATCCGATGCTTCTTGTGGACAGCTACGAGCTGACCCCCGCTATTTTTTTCCCAGGTGATACCGGGGTACTGACCATATCGATTACAAATGCGGAAACAACAAACACCATTCAATCAACATCAACAGGTGGTTCATCAACATCTGTTCGTACCGATATGGATGGCGCAAGGATTAACAATATCTGGATTGTCCCCGCAGAGGATGGAGAACGACAGGTAAGTGCAGTTCAAAACTATGAAGATGTAGGAGAACTAGCCCCGGGGGCAAGTATTGAGCTGAGCTTTAAAATCGAGGTGGATAACAATATGACTGAGGGAGACTACTTTCCCCTTGTTCGCATTGATGCAGATGGCGTTGATGTTAAAGCACCTCTTCTCATTCCGGTAAGCAATGCAACTGTGGAGCTGGTTTCAACGATGGTTCCTTCGAAAATTTCGATGAGTGGATCATCTGATTTTCAGTTCATCGCAGTTAACAAACGAAAAGCCGCTGTTGAGAATGTCGTGATTACTCCCCAGCAGACAGATGGTGTAGACATTGTCCCTACCACTCTTTATCTTGGTTCTATGGATGCCTTTGCAACCGAAGACGTAACCTTTTCGGTTACACCCACGAGTGCAGGTGTGAAAACCCTTTCGTTCAACATAAGCTTTGACAACGGCAATAATCATCATATACAAACGCAAGAAGTATCTGTTGAAACAACTGAAGTTCTGGATGTAGGAGCTGTATTCACCACGCTTCCTGCACGTATCAAAAAGGGATCAACTAGTAGAATCACTCTTGAAGTCTATAACACAAAAACAGAGTCAATATCTGGCGTCCTTGTACTTCCCACCGCAGAGGCACTTATGATACCCTCTCAATATTTTATTGGATCAATGGATGCAGACGATGTCTTTGCAGCCACCTTTGATCTCTACACAGATACCCTTGACTATGGAGAACATACTGTTTCTTTCACTGTTGTCTTCAAACAGGGAAGCGAATATTACGAAACACCCCCGCTCACCCATACCTTTACGATAACCTCAGAGGATGGAGCAGTGTATGGATCAGCATCCAATTCAGATCAGAGCGCATCAGACAGCGCAGGAATGGATATCGCAGGCGTCTGTCTACCTGCGGTCATTGTTATAGTGGTACTCGTCGCACTTGTGCTTCTATATCGATGGAAGAAAAGGCGGAGCACGTAATGTCGGATCATGTAATTGTCACCCAGGATCTAAGTAAAACCTATGGTAAAGGTGACCTAATTGTTCATGCGTTACGAAAAACCAGTATTCAGATACAACGAGGCGAGTACATCGCCATCATAGGTCCTTCTGGTTCGGGAAAATCAACCCTCATGAATCTTCTTGGGTGTCTTGATAAACCGACCACTGGAAAACTGTTTATTGATACCATTGACATCACACAACTCAGCGAGGATGAACTTGCCAAAATTCGCCGGAACAAAATCGGATTTATCTTTCAGAAATACAATCTGATTCCTACACTCACCGCAGTAGAAAATGTTGCACTTGCACTTGGATTTGCAGGTGTTGATAGTCACATTCGAATGAAAAAAGCAAAACGACTTCTTGACATGGTGAATCTCACCAAGCGAATAACACATAAACCCTCTGAAATGAGTGGGGGCGAACAACAACGCGTTGCTATCGCCCGTGCACTCTCAAATGATCCATCCATCATTCTTGCTGACGAACCAACAGGCAATGTAGATACCAAATCAGGACAAAAAATAATGGAAATACTTGAGCAGATCAACAACAAAGGAGAAACAATCATCACCGTGACCCATGATCCAACAATTGCAAAACGGGCACGTCGTGTATTACGCATCCAAGATGGAGTGGTACGGGAACACCATGTTTCGTGATCATCTCAATTTAGCATACAAAAATATCCGAGAGCGGCTGTCACGTTCGTTTCTCACTCTGCTTGGAATCGCCGTTGGTATAATGGCCATAATTTCTCTTATCGCCATCGGAGAAGGAATGAATCAGGCCGTAACAGGTGAGCTGTCCTCTCTTTCAGATATGATCATTGTGCAAGTCGGAGAGGAAATATCTGCATTTGATTTTGGACCCGGAAGTAGAGATCAATCAACAGTAGAGGAGGAATATCTCACCAATCGAGATCTTTCAGATATCGAACGCATACCAGGGGTAAGAGAAGTAAGCACCCAGCTGACCGGCACAGCTGTTGTGTCCTATTTAGGTGAATCACAACTCGTCGCATTGACCGGGATGGACACAGAAATCATGCATATCCAATATGGGGGTGAACAGTTTGAAGCAGGTCAACTGATAGTTGAAGGAGATCAAAAAAAGGTAGTCCTTGGCTACGATGTAGCTCATGAATATTTTGAAAATGAAATCACAACGGGACGAATGGTAACAATTAATGATCAAAAATTCCAGGTCCATGGCATCTTTGCAAAGGGAGCCGGAGCCGGGCTTACCTCATCAGAAGGCGTCGTCTTAATCACCAGCAGAGATTTTGAACGATTAACCGGCGAATCCAATATCCAATCAGTCGTCGTACGCGTCTATGATGTCAACCAAGTTGATTTCATTGCTGATGCTATCGAACAAGCCGTCAATGAAAACCATGGGTCAGATGATTTTGCCAGCGCAACAACCATGTCCTCTATCCTGGACAGTATTTTAAGCATCATCGGAATCTTACAAACCGTACTTGTAGCAATTGCCTCCATTGCCTTGATTGTCGCATCCATAGGCATTATGAACACCATGCTTACCTCAGTCATGGAACGCACCCGAGAAATTGGAATAATGAAAGCAATCGGTGCCACCAACAAAGACGTAATGATTATTTTCATCATCGAAGGAATCCTTCTCAGCGTAGTGGGAGGCATCATCGGCATTATCTTAGGAGTCTTTGGAGCACAGGGGCTCAGCTCGCTTCTTTTTAGTTTTGGCATGGGCGGCGGAGCCACCTTTCAACCAGTGATAAGCATCGTTGCCATCGGCCTTGGCATCGGTGTTTCATTAATAGTTGGAATACTCTCTAGTTTATATCCGGCCTGGCGGGCAGCACGCATGAGCCCGATCGAAGCAGTACGCTATGAATAAATATTCGATCCGGTTCACCCAAACATATATAAACTTCTACCTCGTGAAAAACGCCAAGGGTGTCACTATCGCACTTGGCTATGTCTTTATGAACATTATTCCCGAAAAAGAATACGACGTGTATACCTCATTACTCGATGAACCTCACGTCGTAGAACTCCGGCCCTTATTCAAAGAATACGACTATGATCTGATGGCAAAAATCAAAATACGCAAACAGAAAAAAATCCAACCCTATGTCTCAGAAAACATTCAAACCCTTGAAGGTGTGATTGACACGGATCTGTATTACTAACCATACGAGGATAACAATAATGAAATATAAATATGGAAATGAACAAATCAGAATTCCCGTCCCTGAGAAAAGGAATAATGAAATGTTTGCAATTGTAAATAAGGTATTAGGCGGCTCACGAATGAATGTATCCTGTGAAGATGGAAAAAAACGACTTGCTCGGATACCTGGTGGAAAAAAACGACGCATCCGCCGTATTCGCATAGGCGACCTTCTTATTATAAGCCCCTGGGATATTCAGGACTCAAAAGCAGATATTCTACATAAATATCGAAGAAATCAAGCCCATTTTTTAGATAGAAAAGGAATTATCCCCACAGAAATAACTCCGCTCTAAAAATATCTTCGCGGGTACACAAACCATCGCATATGATTTCTATGTTCTTACATGTGATTAGAGATGAACTTTTTAAACATCCTCAACTATGTTGAACCCTACTCAGCGCTTCTCGAGTTACTCGTAGTTATTATTCTTACCGCTGTTGCCTTTTCGATTGCTTTAAAACTAATCAAACGAGCGCTTCTGAAAAAAGTACAGCGGAAAAAACAAATCTCAAATGTCATCATCTTTATCGATCTGCTTAAATTTATATTCATCCTGTTTTTACTTATTATCGTCGTCTCTTTTTATTACGGCGACTGGGGAGAACTGGGGTTTATCGCAGGGCTTCTCACCATTGCACTTGGATGGTCCCTTCAAAAACCCATCAGCGGTGTAGTTGCATGGCTGGTGATTGTCACCCGTCGTCCCTTTTACATCAGAGATCGTGTGATTATCTCGGGAATCAAAGGAGATATCTCCAATATCACCCTCACCCATATTTTTCTCAAAGAGGTCGGCGGCACTATTGAAGGTGAGGAACTATCAGGCCGCACCATTATGATTCCCACCTCCCTTATTTTCGAACAAGAAATCATCAATTACACCCATCGAGACAACTATATCCTTGATGAAGTAACCACAGCCATAACCTATGAAAGTGACCTCAACCAAGCAGAAACAGTGATTGTTGACGCGGTCAACTTAGTTATGCAGCCACTCTGGGAAAAATTTCCTAAACGCATAAAAAAGGAGCCACACATCCATCTTCAATTCAAGGAATCAGGGATTGATGTCACCGTTCGCTATATGTCTCTTGCAAGTAAAAGAAATCAGATTTCAACAGAAATAACCAGAGAAATCTTCAAGATAATTCGTACAACAGACGATGTTGAAATCGCCTATCCTCATACAGAGGTTATCCTTCGCAATCAGAACAAATAGGAGATAGCACGCAGGGTACAATCAGTCTTCTTCATTGCAACTCTTGTATTTTTTTACTGTAGAAAAAAAAGGAGAGGAGATGCTGCAGCATTACTGCAGCAGCGAGAGGACAATCTGTTTGAGCAGCGGAAAACGCTCTAGGAACAGCGATAAAAACTGCAACACAAAAAAGCTATGAACAACCGGCGTGGTCAAAGACACGGGAATGGTGCAGCAGTCTGCTGTATCATCCTTGTTGCAGACGGTGATATTGCCGGTGAATGTTTCTTGTCCCTCATCTGGTGCATCAACGCTAACAGCAACTGTTGTGGTGCTGCCGACGGCAAGACCAGTTCCACTACTTGGGGTAAACGTCCAGGTTCCCCAGGATGGAGAGGAGGTAACCTCCCAGTCAAGAAGCGATCCTACTTCACCGATATTGGTGACATCAAAGGACCCTGTTACCGTAGACCCCGGCTCTACTTCTGTCCACCGGAGGGATCCATCACAGTCAAGATCTGGAAGAGGCATGCGTCCATTGATGACAAAAGCAAGATCCAGTGAGACAGGTTCTTTGTAGAGGCATTGATGCTGCAGCATCCCCGGGTTTTCCCGAGTTATAATAATATTTGCACCCATAAAATCAACAGAAACCCACTCAGGATTGTATTCAAGAAGATCATAGAAGAACTCAAAAAACTCCCCTCCGGGACTTACGGTGTAATCGAGCAAAAACACCTGTCTCCCAACATATAAGGTTTCATTTTCAGGGGAAAGTGGGGGAATCGGTGGCGGATTTCCCGGTGGCCATGCATCAGTTGCCCAATTGAGCGCAAAGGCAACCCATCCATTCGGATTTATGGGTTGAACAAAGAACTGCACAAAGAACTCTTTCATCTTCTCAAAATCCAAGGGGTGATCATAAAACCACATGTTATACCAGCCTGTGTTTGGATAATAGTACCAGCCGTTCATCGAGGTGCCATCATCAAAGTACTCCAAGCCGCCGGAGGTGTCCACGATGAGTTTTCCATTTTGATCAAACTCCAACCAGAAATGATTGACTATGGGTAGCTTATTCGGTTCGTAGAGATCTATCCAATCATACGTTGGTAGCACCGAAAACACAGCATCATCAAGATAATGATCTCGAGAAGACTTCCACCCCCAAAATGCCTGATCCGCACCAGCGGCAGCCTTGGAAACATTAGCTGATATAAGCAACCAGTACGTTCTCTGCGCATCCTGCCAAAACCAGTCATCCTCAGTGAGAAACACATTATACTGGTAATAGTTTTTATGATCCGGGTACAGGATTTCACCCATCGGTTCACAATACCACCCCTGATCACCCTCAAAGGGGCCACGAATTGAATACTCCGCTATTTTTCGTTCCCAAATGATCTCACCAGGACGGCTGTAGGGAATTTCTGGTGGATCTGCAGGAATGTTCTTTGCAATCGCAAGATCAAAATACCGAATCTCACCAACCACATCACCCTTCCAGGAACCCCAGAAATGAATATCCATCACCCAACCAGTTTCCGAACACGTCCAATCATCTGCACACACGACATCCGGGTAATCCGACGCAAGACCCTGCGTGGCATACACATCCCAGCCTACGGGATCCGGAAGTTGAGGATAATGCATTTTATGGCCATCATCTTCATTCCAATCAGCAACAACAAGTGTACTAGCAAGTACCAACAGCATACAAACTACAAAACTACCAACGGTTTGTTTCATGTATGTTCCGCCCCAGCTTTGAAAAAAAAAGCTTCTAGCTAAAAAAGCACTACTACTATATAAATTATATCATCATTTTATGTTACAACAGACCAAATAATTATGGTAAAATAGATTATAATTTTATAAATCAGGTATGATGAAGGTAGGAACGTACAACATGCACAAAGTATTCAACAATCACAATGATAACAAGAAAACTAACCACATTAAGGACAAAGAATAACACAGAAAAAACCACCGAAATCTCGACGCCTAACCAAGCTGCGTACTGAAAAAAATTATGTGGTACAGAAATAACACTCAGAACCATGGCAACAAGAAATTCCGGCCACCATGATTTCCCCTGATGCCACGATGAAGCAGTCTGAGTGCTCTCAGTACATTCTGATTCTAACTCCTTTAAAAAATTCACTACCTCTTTTTCCGAATCAGAAAGATCATTCATCGCATCTTCTTCTACCGGTTTTTCCTCCGAAGAACTCTTTTCTTGAGGTTTCTTTTTTTTCAACAAACGGACAAATTTCAAGTAGTCCTCCTTTGAGTCAAATACCACCGGACTTCCCTGATATCCACAGTTCCGACATTCCTCCTTCCAAGAAGTAATTCCAAAAAGGACGCCAGAACCCATGCGACCTGCAGAAATACGTGTGCCTCCACAACGAGGACATGCAGTAATCTTTGGAGCCATGCTATCTACTACTATCTAACACCGTTCTTACCCATAAAGTTATCGCCCACAAAGAAAAAGAAAAAAAGAAGGTTATGATAAAAAGTAACTTTTCAGATCTTTGAGGTTTGGATTGTAGCTACTGCAGCGAAGCATGGGAAAGATAACTTCAAGGACGTTGATATCCGAAATAAATTCTCGGTACTCATTATTTATCGCTTCAGCCAGAAGCTTTATCTTTCGTACATCACTTGCAATTGCAGTAATCACAAAATCATGTGTTCCATGTACGTAAAAGGCATCTTCGATTTCGACACCAATCTTTCTCATCTGTTTTCCGATTTCTCCAGATACAGCTTGCTGAATTTTATCTGCTGGGATTGCCTTGTTTGTTCGCTTCATAAGAATAATGAATTGTTTCAAATCAAGACGTTCATTATCAACAACGGCGTAGTAACTCCAGATTTTTTGGTTTTTTTCAAGACGTTTGATAATGCGCCAGACTTTCTGTCGTGAAAATCCACAATTTTTTGCGATGGTATCGATGCTCTCTTTTGCATTTTTTCGCAGTTCATTGATGATTTTTCGTTCATCTTTCTCTATTTGCTCGCGGCTAGATTTTGTCATTTTGTATCACCGATGTAAAAAATGGTAACTGTTCTTTATTTATAACATTTGTCCATAAGAAGACGATTAACTCCTCTAAGTTCCACTGTAAAGCATAATAAAGTAACAAAATAGGGAGGAACATACCGTTTTTTAGGGCCCTTCTCATAAGCCAAACGTAGGGGGGTAAATGTGGACTGTAGATGATTCTGTTAGGAGAGGAGGAAAGGATGAATAGGAAGATGAAAAATAAGGTATTGCATTGATAACTCCATACAACCTACAGCCCCATTATTACCAATTAGAAAACAGCCTAATGTATTTAAATGTTTCTTATAATACTATTAAACCTCAGGTATAAACTATATAATATGTAACATTTATCATCATTATAGTTGATAATGGAGGGTTTGTGGGATAACAAAAAGGAAACTCATATGAAATAGGGCCAATAGATAAAAAATAAAAAGAGAAAGAGAGGGAATACTTATTTTCCCTCGATATACATGTGGTCAACGTAGAGGGTGTCTTGGTAGGATTTGTACAGAGCGCGGTCGGTGTCGATGACTCGTATATAGATCGTCCCTGAAAGACTGCTGGGAATGGTATAGGTGTAGTATGTGTCATCATCTGATGTTTTGGTAACCGTTACCATATCTGTATAGGTTGAGTCATCAGTAGAGTATGAGAAGATAAAGTCATCGCCATCAGTGTTTGTCGTATGATGCGCCTCGAGTTTGAATTTATAGGTGTCATAGCCACCGGATACATCAATGGTCCATTTGTGGGTAAGATCGGCATAGACATTCCAGATACCGCGCTCCTTAATTGCTTCATACACATTGTTTGAAGTATGCGTTGCGGTGTAATCATTAGTGATGCCACCGTTGTCAATGGGGATGTCTGCATTTGCATAGAACAAATCACTTGTTTGTTGTTTGGTGGTGAAACTCCAGGTCTCTGAAAGGGTGATGTTGATACTATCGTCTGCTTTTGTATACCAGTTATACGTTGTTTCATAGGCGAGATCTGACCAGATAGTATAGGCACGATCTCCACTGAGAACATTATAATCTGTTCCAATCACCGAGTCATCACTTGCATCGTAGAAGGTGACATCCATACTGTCACCATCCGGATCAGTTACGAGTACGGAAAGCTCTGGATCAGTGTCAACACCAGTGGCACCATCATCTGGGTTCGGAGTATTTGGTGCATCTGGCGGATTATTTGGTGGCGTCTGCTCAGTTGTGA
Organism: uncultured Thermoplasmatales archaeon; assembly: GCA_964612945.1. Taxonomy (GTDB): domain Archaea; phylum Thermoplasmatota; class E2; order DHVEG-1; family DHVEG-1; genus CAZTFR01. Next base: position 5,493 of record CAZTFR010000017.1, on the reverse strand, counting down.
AACTCCATGTTGAAGACGTCGTCGTATCAGTCTCATCGTCAGCTATAGCATACCAGTCGTATGTTGTTTGATAGGAGAGATCTGACCAGATAGTCGACGCAGTACCACCGCTTGGTACATTATAATCGGTACCAATCACAGAATCATCACTGGCATCATAAAAGGTGACATCCATACTATCACCATCAGAATCAGAGACATCAACAGACAGCGTTGGACTCAGAGAAACACCCATGGCACCATCTGCAGGAACCGGGTTTAAGGGTGCATCAGGTGGATTGTTGGGTGCTTTCCCTTCAATATACATATGATCCACATACAAAGTGTCTTGATAAGGCTTCCAGATCTGACGGTCGGTATCAATCACCTTGATGTAGACAGTGCCGGAAAGCGTATCGGGTAAATCATATTTCTGATACGCATCATTATCACTAGTTTTGGTCACCGTAAACATATCATAGTATGTTACATCATCAGTAGAATAGGAAAAGCGGAAATCATCACCATCTGAGTTAGGCGTATGATACGCCTCTACTGCAAATGTATAGGTTGAAAAACCACTGTCCACATCAATCGTCCATTTATGAGCAAGATCCGCATACACTCCATACATACCGCGCTCCTTGATTGCTTCATAGATGTTGTTAGTCGTATGAGTTGCGGTATAATCATTGGTGATACCTCCGTTGAGATCAGGAAGATCTGCGGTTGCGGTAAACTGTTGTGAGGTCAACTCTGTCGTGGTAAAGCTCCAGGTTGGCGACGTAGTTGAATCGGTTCCATCATCTGCGACGGTATACCAGAAGTATTCAGTGGTATATTGATCTGCATTAGAGTAGACAGCTGATGCCGTACCACTGCCTGTGACGGTATCATCACCAATGAAGGTGCCATCACTTTCGTAAAAGGACACCGTCATCGCATCACCATCCGGGTCGTTGACATCAACAGACAGCATGGGGCTGAGTGGAACATCGGTTGCTCCATCCGCTGGATCAGGATTCATCGGTGTGTCAGGAGCTGTGTTTGGTTTGGTGGTAAAGCTCCAGGTTGCTGATTGGGTATCACCGGGTCCATCATCTGCAATTGTATACCAGCTGTAGGTGGTATCATATGCACGGTTAGACCAGACAACCGATGCACGGCTGCCACTTGCCACATTAGTGTCAGTTCCAATCACACTATCATCAGAGGCATCATAAAAGGTGACATCCATACTATCGCCATCAGGATCAGACACATCAACAGACAGCGTTGGATCAACATCGACACCGGTTGCTCCATCCGCGGGATCTGGATTGGTCGGAGCATATGGTGGATCATTTGGCTCAGCAAGGGTGGTAAACGACCATGTTGCTGACTGCGTCGTTCCATGAGTTTTGTCATCAGCGATGGTATACCATGAATAGGTGGCATCATAGCTGTTTGCATCAGACCAGTCGACCGATGCACGGCTGCCACTTGCCACATTAGTGTCAGTTCCAATCACACTATCATCAGAGGCATCATAAAAGGTGACATCCATACTATCGCCATTTGGATCAGACACATCAACAGAGAGCGTCGGACTGAGCTGTACATTTGTCTCTCCATTTGCTGGATCAGGATTTGTGGGCGCATCGGGTTTATCTGGATCACCTTCCACCTGTGACTGTCCACGATAGGGAATATAGTTGTGTTTGGTCACGGTCACATACATCACACCCTCAGTTGATGGCGAAGGATTGAAGGTGACATCACCAGTTGTATCTGTATATCCGGTGAGATAGACCTCATCAGTCTTCCACAGACAGACATAGGCATCCTGTACCGGTGTTCCACTTGATTCTACATGTACATCAAAGGTGGAAGTCCCAGTGGGCAGTGTGGTTGGATGGGTAACTGTTAGTGACTTGGGCTGCTCTGTCCACACCGGCATCGCTGGTCCACCCTGTAAATTAAATGTCCATTCACAATGCTTTGAGACATCACTGGGTTGCGCGTAGTTATGCTTGGTATCTGCAAGCGTCTCCCCAAGAATGTATTTGTTCCGAATAAATAAGGACTCCCACCATTCATAGTCAATGCCGATGGAAAGATCATAGGGAGGTGAGTTATCGCCACTGTAGAAATACCCGTGCCGAGTGTTTCCATTAAAGGCGACCCCTGCTTGATCTGGATTATAAATCACGAAGTGCTCGCCGATACAATCCTCATAATCCATCTCATTAGGATCACAACCAAGCGTGGTAAAAATACAGGGCTTACCATCATTGACCAAGTTGTCAACATCGCTGATGCCAAGAGAACCATCGGAGCCAAGCCCTAGACTTGTTTTACTTGCATGATCCGCATGATTCACTAGATTCTGCCCATCATTTAATGCATCAATGGTTTTCGTCTTATGATTTGTTGAATCGCTATCATAGACTTTGGTGACATCAAAATAGTTCGGAATGAAATTACTATCGATATCATCCTTCATCATCTCCAGATATGTCTCATAATTTGCATCCATACCGATGAGAAGCGCGTCCAACAAATAGTTTGAAAGCGGTGGATTGGTCTCATACTTGAGCACCTTATCAACAAACGTGGAAACCTGTGTGGATCCCTGCGCAGGGACCCGACCGACAAAAACCTCCATCGTCCAGTCATCATCATAATCGCTATAGTACTGATCACTCGGAGTACTCCCTGCATCCCAATAGACCGTGCGATATTCAAAAGGAACTCGTTCATGTTCACCGGCGATTAAAAAGTACATCGTCCCCCAACTTGCATGGGCATCCTTAACAAAGTTCCGTACTTTCTCTTTTCTGTTCGCACCCGCGTAATTACTGTCAATATAGCTAACGGTAATATAGGTATCCTTTAGCCCACGTTTGGTATGCCAGTCGACAAGTGGCTGCCAATGTGACTCATCAATACCGTCACCAATGATCACATGATCATAGGGTCCACCAGGCGGCAGAAACGGCTGAGGTGTATCATCTTCATACCTCTGCAAGCTTACATCCTCAGGATTTATCACCATCGATGTTACGATTGACTCATAGGTTTCAACATCTTTACTGGAAGACTGCTGCGATAAAAAATCACCGCAGAGATACCCCTCAGATGTCTCCAGCTTGATATCAAACGAATGATACAGTTGCAGCGTATTGCGATCTGAGATATACTGCACCGGGTACACATCCACAACAGCGATCGCCTGACCCGCAAGATCTGTTTGATACACAAAGGACACAATCTCACCAGGATAGGCGTCCAAGGACGAATACGCAACGGTCTCAGTAGTATGATCACCCACAAGCATATTACTCTCAATTTCAGATAACACATTAGTAGGCTTCGGTCGCTGCGACGGAAGCAATTCATACGACCCCGGAAGCGTAATCTTCTCTGCATGAACAGCAGTTGCCGATTTCACCAGGGTATTCTGCGGGAGGGCAATATGAATTCGCTGAAAGGGAATCACCGGTTTCCCACGAATATGAACACTATTCCCTTCTGAAAGTTCCACGACATCATACCCGCCATAGTTGCTGAAATACAGATCATCAACAGAATACGACAGCGAAACACTCGTATCTGATTGTCCAACATCAAATGTCTCAGAAACCACAGCACCTGAAGGAATAATCAGTGCTATGGCGAGACAGAACACACTAGCTTTTAAGAAAAAAAAGGTTTGTTTCTCCATGACTTGTGTCTCCCCTTCTCAATTTTTCAAAAGATTAAAAGGTGTTAATAATATATAAAACTTTTTAACTAATAAAAGGAATTATTCTGTACAGTTTATGGGGAGTATATTAAGGCGGTGATACCGGTCTAAAGATACTACAGAGTTGGCTAATTTGGATTGCACCTGTTTTTACAATAGGATCAGGTAAACATGAGCACTTAAATTCATCATTTTATCTCACAAATTGTAAGTATTTTAGCCAATTCAAACGGAGTCTTAACTTGTAAACAATGGGCATTTTTAAAATGTATTCGAAAAAAATTATAAAAAAATGAGAAAAAGAGTGGAATATCACTCTTTCTTTCGATATTATTTATCTCCTTTTTTCAGTTGAATAACCGATTCATCAATGGAAAACGCTGGATAAAAAGTTGTATGACTTGCTGGAATACAGTAAAAGAGAACCTTTGAGATCTGGGCGTCTTAAGTGAAACGGGGATCTCAACCATATCCGGATGATGTTCCATGTTCCTAAGTACAATTGTTCCTGAAAATTCATCATCCTTCTCATCTGGGGCAGTAACCTCTACATCGACAGTAAACGGCCCATCCTCAGGTGTAAGATCTAAACCTTGTATCGGGTCAAACGACCAAGTACCCCAGTCAGGACAGGAAATAATCTCCCAATCAAGGGGAGACTCTGGAGGACCAACATTTTCAACAATAATGGTTCCGTCAACTGTTGAACCCTTTTCTATATCCGTCCATGAAAGATCTGCTTCAGCCTCAAGATCTCCCCATAATGCTTGACCATACAACTTATAGGCAACATCGTATTCTTCACCAGGCCAAAAATCAGATCCTTTGACCCAACCTGTATGGCCGTAATCAGGAAAGTGTAAAAATATACTATTCTCATGAACTGGTGCAGTTAACCAGTATGATTCATTTGTATCAAACTCAGGTTGCAAACATACCCACCATCTCCCTTCAGGTAACTCAACAGTTTCAAAGGAGATCGTTATTGCTCGATAGTACATATCAAAATAATATCCATAAACATAATTCATTATGGAAAGTTTGGTAACAATGGGTCCAGCATACACCTCAAATTGAGGTGAGTTATCTTCATCTTCAAAAAAATATACCCACATACTATCAAGTTCAACATCGTCCTCCGTAACAATATGAATTAATGCCTGATCAATCCGCCATAGACCCTCAGTTATAATAAAATCATCAGCAACATACCGATCAAGATCTATAGAGGGGCTATACTGACATCCAATTGCTGTTCTTCCATCAGGTTCACCATTATTCCATAGAACCTCACCATTTAAAGTGTGCATAATAGTAGGTGCTACTATTTTTTGAACTGTTTTTAAGTTCGTATCTTTATGAATTTCATCTATTGTATTTACTCCCCCCACAGTCGAACAACCAAGTAAGACTGCTGTGATGAGTAAAATGGCGGCTTTTCTTTTTACCTTATTTTGTTTCCTTTGCATTGCTTTTATCACTAAAAATCATAATATAGAATTAATTGTCACCCCCTCCATGATATAAATATCATGGCTTCCCCCTCAAGGGGGAGAAAACGCCTTTCGGCGTTTTAGGTTAAACAGTCCGGGCGATTCATCCCAACGCTAAAGCATTGGGTTTTCTCGCTCGGTTTCCATAAAACCCATTACATGTATTTTTGTTCAAACGTATAAAAAATGAAAAAAAAAGTTACGGTTTGATAAAAAAATGGTAGGGCTAGTGGATTAGCCCTAGTGAGGTGAGTTCTTCAGAGAGTTTATCCACTGCCAAAGAGACATCATCGA
>CAZTFR010000016.1:29540-32977 GCA_964612945.1 uncultured Thermoplasmatales archaeon | reverse complement strand
AGGGCGTGCCGAGGAAGCGAAGGCGGAATAGGGGATCATAAGGGCGCAGCCCTTATCTCACCCATTTGTGCACGCTCAATACCTTTGATTACCATATCTTTTATCTATAAATATCCTAATAGAATGCGCAGGTACCATTTGATAGAACATCTGCTTATCCTTTTCGCAATCAATTATCAATAGAGTAAAGCTACTATTTGTTACTCGTTACCGTGATTGTTGGTTAATTTTCTTTGTTTCTCTTTTTCATTTTTATCTTCTCCTTACTCAATCAATGGTACCGGATTCTCTATTCAAGACAAAATACGCAAATCAGTTTCACCTCTGTACTTTTCTATGAAAGACGAATAATTGCAGTCATCATACTTTCAGATACTGCGTATTAATGTCACATAAATACAACTGCAGAACGGAGAATATACACAAAAAAGATGGTAATAGCGTTACAAAAAAAAGAAAAAAAGATGAGAGAGGAAAACGGTTGTTCCTCTATTTCTTATCTGTGATTGGTATTTTTGGAATAACTTTCTCGATTTCTTCTGTTTTCCCTGCATCCCAAATTGCTCGAATAGCAAGAAGTCCGGCGGCAGGCGAGACAAATATTGCGATCATCGCTGCAATATTTGAAAAGAAGGGTCCGATGTATTCAATCTGTCCAAAGAAATTCTGGTTTAATGCCGCACCAATTCCCACAAGCATGAGTGCTGCAATGAGAAAGGTAGGGACGCGTTCTTTGGTGATCGAGCCGACAGCAAAGAATGATAGAACACCAACGATGAAACCGAGTACTGCTAAGAGTACTGTCACGTAGCTGTAGGCTGGCGACTCAGTCGTAATAGTTCCAAATCCTGCGATGAGACCGACGATGACTGCTACCAGTATACCGATAAGGAAAAGCCAACTTCCTATTGTTTTTAACCATTTTGTCATTTTCTCTCCATCTCTCCTATTGTTTTTTTATGATACAAACTGGAGGCGTTTATATAAATGTTTAGTGTACGTGAACATGTAGGTGTATATTCATTTACCCTCCTATCCAGGAGAATACAGGGTTTGTTACCACTGTAATTTTCACAGAAGAGACGGGTTATCACTTTGACGAATTCTCCACATAGATATAAATACAATCATCTCAAAACAGTAGACATACAAGTGAAACAAAAAAAAAACCATAGGAGAGGGAATGTGGTATGCAAAAGGTAAACATCCTGTATGAAATTGGTTTGGAGTATCTCTTTGATGAAAAATCAGAAACCCCGAAGGCATCGCCTTCTAAGTTAAAACCAAAGTTAATCCAAGTTTCCGATAAAGTCTTTGATATGATGGTAAGCGAAGGGCTCATCAGAAAAACAACCGATGGCTACGTATTTGTCGGCAAAAAAACGGATCTTACAGATAAATAAACTGCTCTGTATGGCTGGTCTCACTGCTGGGTTGGTTTGAGGGTCTAGAGGAATTGGTTTTCCGATCACCTCTTCTATTCCTCGAGACCCTCTCAAAATTCAACACCACCACATTTTTTTTTTTATGTACATCGTAAATGTTATAGAGCGATTACACGATGATCAGTGCTGTCTTTGATGAAACACGCATCCTATTATAATTTCCCTAAACGCTCCGACGATGAACTTGATGACTTTGTAAAAAAACTTGAACTACAGTCCTTGGAGACCGCAGAAGAACGCCTCCCTCTCTACTTAGAAGTAGGGATCAAAGAAGCACATTTGATTCTTGATGTAGGCTGTGGATCTGGGTTTGTCACCCGTGATATCGCTCAACTCAGCCGTGGAAACGTCATCGGTCTTGATGGATCACCGGAGCTGCTGGAGGTTGCCCGAAAGGTGCTTTGCCATCATAACAATATCTGTTTGTTCCGTGGAGATGCACACAAGTTACCCTTTCAAACAGGCACCTTTGATATCGTTACCTGCAATCTCTTGCTCATGTGGGCCCATGATCCCCAACAGGTAGTCAATGAGATGACTCGGGTGACTAAATCACAAGGGATTGTTCTTGCATCTCTTGAACCTGATTATGGGGGAAAAATACATTGGCCGGAAAATACAACCGTCGATCGCCTATTTGCCGGTGAGGCGATACAAAAAAAAGGTGGAGACCCTCATATCGGACGAAAGCTGCGCATGCTGTTTGTCACCGCTGGTCTTACCACCCGTATCGGCATTGGAAACAATCGTATCTGGTCCTGCGAGGAAGACAAACAATATTACCTGCACAGCCGCGATTTTTACATAAAGGTCATGCGTGATGCAGGACTCTCCCAAAAAGAAATCGATCAATGGGAATATGAATATCTGAAATCATTGGATGACAGTGTGCAGCTCAACTTTTTCCCTCAATTCTATGCCATTGGAAGAAAAATTGACAAATCAAAAGAGGCACGATAAAATGACTGCAGAAAAAATTGATGGACGATCAATTGCCCGGTCCATACGCTCAGATCTTGCCAACACCATACAAAAGCTGACCCGAAACACCCTTCCACCACGCATTGCAACTATTCTCATCGGCCATGACCCCTCCAGTGAACTCTATCAAAAACTACGAACCAAAGCCTGCGATGAGGTGGGAATCAACTCACACCCCATCCACTTTAAAGATGAGGTAACACAAAAACAGATCCTTACCACCATACATACGCTCAACCAAGACCCCGGTATACATGGCATCCTCATTCAGTACCCACCGCCCGCGCATCTCTCCCAAACAACCCTCATGGAGGCGATACATCCCACTAAAGACGTTGAAGGACTCCATCCTGCAAACCTTGGACGAACACTCATAGGTGATGAACGTCTAATTCCCTGTACACCACAGGCAGTCCTCACCATTCTCAAGTCGCTCTCTCTACCTCTCAAAGGCAAAAACATCACCATTATCAATCATAGCACCATTGTGGGAAAACCCCTTGCAGTATTACTACTCAACCGAAATGCAACAGTTACCGTCTGTCATGAATACACCACCAATCTCATCAAATATACACAAACCGCAGATATCCTTATTACCGCCACCGGACTCCCCAGATTTATTACCCCCAAAATGATACAACAAGACAGCATCATCATCGATGTCGGAATCACCAAAACACCTCAAGGAATCACTGGTGATGTTGACTACGATGCAGTCAAAGAAAAAGCAGCAGCTATCACACCAGTCCCCGGAGGTGTAGGCCCAGTAACGATTGCCTGCGCTCTCAAGAACATGCTCACAACCTATCAGCTCACCTGCGACAACAACCGTCCTTAAACCTCACTTTTGCTGAAAAAATAGACACCCAGGCTCATCATTACAATACACACCACAAAGACAACTCCGATATTAACCCAGGGAGAAAACACATTCTGAATACCTGTAAGACTCCCTCTCATACCATCAACCATATAGGCAATTTCATCGACCCCGCCATGCCGGATGCT
>CAZTFR010000016.1:0-29530 GCA_964612945.1 uncultured Thermoplasmatales archaeon | reverse complement strand
AAACAAGGGATTGACATATACAACCGCTCGAAGCCATACCGGGAGTGATTCTTCTACAGGAAAAAAAGCTGAGGATAAAAAAAGCAGCGGCATAATAACCAGATTCATAATCAACTGGAACCCCTGAAAATCATTCATTTTTGAGGCTAGAATCAACCCAAAACCAACCGAGGTAAAAGAGACAAGAATCATCATAACAATCGTCAATACAAGCCCAGAGGGTCCGGTGATTGCAGCTCCTAAGACAATTGCGATGATGAGAATAATAAACCCTTGAAATAACGCTGTTGTTGCCCCTCCAAACGTCCGGCCCATAATAATAGCAATTCGACTCACCGGTGCAACCAAAACCTCCTGAAGAAATCCAAACTGTTTATCCCATAAAACAGATACACCCGTAAACATAGACGAAAACATGATCGCCATCGTTATAATACCTGGTGCTAAAAAATAGATGTAATGCCCCTGAGCGATACCTGAAAAGGTAGCTGATGAAAACCCAAATCCAAAGATGACTAAAAAAAACAAGGGCTGAATAATACTTGCCAAAATACGGCTTCTTGCTCGCGTAAAACGGATCATCTCCCGTAACCACATGACATAGATTGCCTGCAGCTCCATTCGTCGTGGGAACACCGCTATCTCCTCCCTTGATGCATCCGTGCGATTTGCTTCAGGGAGCTCTCCGGTGCTTCCTCTCGAATCGAGCGACCCGTATAATGCAAAAAGACATCATCAAGTGTAGGTTTATGAAGAGAAATCGATTTAATACGAACCCCAGCTTTTTGTGCAATTTCCATTATCAAAGGAATTTTTTCTTCACCTTGATCAACACTCAGAGTCATCTTTGAATCATACAATTTCAGATGAATAACCCAATCTTCCTTATCAAACAGCTCTTTTAGCCGGTTCAGATCTGAGCAGATAAGTGTTATCACATCCTTTCCAACGACATTTTTAAGATACGATGGCGTGTTAATAACCATTATTTTTCCTTTGTCAATAATGCCAATTCGATCACATAATGCGTTGGCCTCATCCATGTAATGCGTCGTCAAAAAAATAGTCGTATTCATATTCTTATTTAACTGCTTTATATAGTCCCATATTGCCCGTCTGGTCTGAGCGTCTAACCCTAAAGTTGGTTCATCTAAAAAAAGAACAGTTGGGGAATGCATGAGACCTCGCGCAATCTCTAGTCGACGTTTCATTCCCCCTGAATAATTCTTTACCAGCACCTTTTTTTTATCCTCTAAATCTACCAATTCAAGGACCTCGGAGACTCGTTTCATACGTTGTGATCGTGTAAGGCCATACATTCGAGCGTGAAAATCAAGGTTTTCTCTGCCCGTAAGCTCTGTATCTAATGCTGGTTCCTGAAAAACAACCCCAATATGTTTTCGGACCATATCTCGTTGTTTTAATATATTGTATCCTGCAACCTCTGCGGTTCCCTCTGTAGGAAACAACAACGTGGTCAGCATTTTAATGGTGGTTGTTTTTCCTGCGCCGTTTGGACCGAGAAATCCAAAAATCTCTCCCGGCATTATCGAGAAAGATACATGATCGACTGCGGTTAATTTTCCGAATTTTTTTGTTAAATTATCAGTGGTTATTATGTGAGACGAATGAATCACCAATCCTTGCCAGGTACATCTGCAAAGAGAACGTTGCTAATAATACTTACTTTCTTACAACCTGTGCGACATAGTTATCCGGATACTGCTGAGAACGAATCTTAAGAGAACTGAAGGAATCGACTATTAGGTGTGCCGCGGCAAGATCCTCTCGAAATTCTTTTTTAGTGTAGAGATGGTAGAACCGAGGAATGGACAATCCATGTTGGTTCCACCACACCATCCTATCTCCCCGCTCAAAATCAGACGATGAATCATCTATTGATGGTATGTTTCTAAATCGATCCTGTTCCTGAGACCACACACTAATTAGAGCCCTGCCCTGCGGTTTTAAAACTCTTCTTACTTCCTTAAGTGATTGCTGCCGCAACACTCTTTTTTTGATATTATGAAGTGCTGCGATATACAAAATGTTGTCGAGTGATTCGTTTTGAAGGGGAACGGTGATCAGATTGGCCTGGACGAAATCAACATTTGCAACAGACGCAGTGTTTTGTTTTGCATGTTCTAACAGGTTGCAGGAAAAATCAATACCAATCACGTTTCTGCAATAGGGCGCACAAATAAGTGAATGTCGTCCATTACCACACCCAAAATCACCCACCACACTATCTGTGGGTACCTTTTGGACAAAGTTTTTCACAAACTCCCAGGGTTTTTTCCGCGTTTTATCAAAACTATATGCAATTTGCTCCCATGTTTCACGCGCTTTTTGAAAGTGATCATTCATTCAACAGACACCTATACTAGTAGCATTCTATTTTACTTTCGTGATACATATTTAGAAGCAACATTAATACATGCCTATTTGCTTACCTGCTTTCCATCTAATACTGTATGCACAGATCTGGTTTTCTGTGTGGTGGAGGACCTTGCATGACAATAGAGTTAACAGGTGATGATCTCACCATTGAGCAGCTTGTTCAAATCGCTCGTCATCATGAACCGGTCACATTACATTCTGAGGCTAAAAAACGAATACAAAAATGCCGTGTGATGCTGGAGAAAAAGATCAACGCACGAGAAATCATGTATGGTGTCAACACAGGTATTGGCGAGTTTTCAGAGGTGATTCTTACTGATGATCAAGTTCAAGAATTTCAGAAATATCTTATCTATAATCATGCTGCAGGAATTGGTGATCCTGCACCGATTGAATATGTTCGTGCTGCAATGGCCAGCCGTATCAATGTTCATGCTCACGGACAGTCTGGATGTCGCCTGCAGATAACACAGACACTTATCGAGATGCTCAATAAAAAAGTCACACCTTTTGTGTGTCAAAAAGGATCTGTTGGTGCCTGCGGTGATTTGGCACCGATGGCACAGATCGCTCTTTTAATGATGGGGGAAGGGAAAGCCTACTACAAAGGAAAACTTTCCCCTGGAAAACAGGCGATGCAGCAGGCAAATATTACCATACCTGGCCTTCATGCTAGAGATGGCCTCTCGATTATTAACGGATCAAATTTTCTTACTGGCATGAGTGCAATTTTTCTCTATGATGCCTTCAAATGGTTAAAACAGGCAGAGATTGCTGCAGCAATGTCTCTGGAAGCATTAAAGGCAAATATGCGGCCATATACACCAAAGCTTCATCAAGCACGGGGTTTTCCGGGTGCGGTACGAAGTGCAAAAACGATTCAGAAATGTATATCGGGTGGAGACCTTCAGAAAGGGACTCTACAGACAAAGGTACAAGATGCATATTCCATGAGATCGACACCACAGGTGATTGGTGCTGCTCGAGATGTCCTTTTGTATGCCCGATCACAGGTAGAAATTGAACTTAACGGCGTAGGTGACAACCCTGTTTTTTTTCCTGATGAAGAGCTACAGTTGTCTGGAGCAAATTTCCAAGGGACACCTGTGTCGCTTCCAATGGATATGGCCGGTGCTGCTATCACGATGGTCTGTGTGATGTCTGAACGGCGGATGAACCGACTCAATAATCCCGCGCTCAGCCAAGGGCTTCCTCCTTTTCTTTCCAAAGGAGCCGGGATGTTTTCAGGGCTGATGCTGAGCCAATATACCGCTGATTCCTTACTTGTGGAACAGAGGATTCTTTCTGCCCCTGCGTCTATTCAATCGATTCCTGCAGCTGCAGATCAAGAAGATTTTGTCTCCATGGGGATGAATACAGCTCTGAAAAACTTTCAGATTCTTGATAATGCCTTTGGTATTCTTGGTATTGAATTGATGGCTGCAGCACAAGCCCTTGATTATAGAAACTACACTCTGGGAAAGGGAGTTGCAAGGGCAAAAGAGGTTATCAGAAAATATGTTGACTTTTTAGATATTGACCGTCCGTTGTATCCTGATCATACTAAGATGAAAGAACTGGTACAATCCTGTGAAATCTTAGAAGAGGTTGAAAAAGAAATAGGAAGCCTTGATTAACTATTCTTCTTTTTTCATCATAGGCATGTAAATATCTGTCTTTTTAATCATCTCTTTTGCCTCTTGATACCCAGCATCTGCATGCCGGATAACTCCAAGTCCGGGGTCTGTTGAAAATACACGTTTGATTCGTTCATCAGTTTCTATGGTGCCATCACAAACAACCACCATACCTGCATGGGTGGACAGCCCAATCCCTACACCTCCGCCATTGTGAATCTGAACGCTATCTGCTCCTGCGGCACAGTTCAAAAGGGCATTGAGAAGCGGCCAATCTGCAATGGCGTCGCTTCCATCTTTCATACGTTCTGTCTCTCTATATGGTGAGGCCACACTTCCTGTATCAAGATGATCACGGGTAATGGCTATTGGCCCGATGGTGTCTTTTCGTACCATTTTGTTTAGAGCTAGGGCAAAATGTTTGCGTTCACCATAGCCAAGCCAGCAGACACGGGCGGGAAGGCCCTCCCAGGGAAGATGTTTTTCGGCAAGATTTATCCAGTTCGTGAGAACCTTGTTTTCAGGGAATAATTGAAGGACTTTTTCATCTGTTTTTACAATATCCTCAGGGTTGCCGGTGAGTGCAAGCCATCGGAAGGGACCACGACCGACACATAACAGTGGCCGTACGTACGCGGGAATAAACCCCGGATAGATAAAGGCTTCTTTTAGTCCTGCTTGTTCAGCCTGACCACGGAGATTATTTCCATAATCAAAGACAGCTACACCCTTCTTATGATAAGTGACTAACGCCTCACAATGCCGTTTCATACTCGAAAACGCCTGTTTTTTGTATTCCTCCGGCTCTTTTTTTCGCAGTTCCTCGGCCTTTGATAGGGTTGTTCCAAAGAAACCAGCGGGGACATAGCCATGAAGCTCATCATGAGCTGAAGTTTGATCGGTAACAACATCTGGGAGAAACCCCTGTTGTACAAGCAGTGGCATCACATCAGCGCAATTACCCAAAAGACCCACCGACACAGCCTGCTTGTTTTTCTTCGCATCAGAGACCACTTCCACTGCCTCATCAATATCATACACTTTCGTCTGGCAGAAACCCGCCTTGATCCGTCGGTCAATCCGTTTTTCATCACATTCCACCGCAAAACAAACACCCTTATTCATCGTCACCGCAAGAGGTTGAGCACCACCCATGCCTCCGAGACCACCTGTGAGTACGATTTTTCCGGATAGATCACTATTGAAATGTTTCTGTGCAACCGCTGCAAAGGTCTCATAGGTTCCCTGAATAATACCTTGCGTGCCAATATAACACCAGGAACCAGCTGTCATCTGCCCATACATCGTAAGACCAAGCTGGTCGACTTTTCGAAAATACTCCCAGGTACTCCAACGAGGCACCAAATTTGCATTCGCCATGATCACCCGTGGTGCCGTAGACCATGTACGAAACACCGCAACAGGTTTACCTGATTGAACCACCATGGTTTCATCATCTTCTAACTGCTTTAAGGTATCAACAATTGCATCATAGCACTCCCAATTCCGTGCTGCTTTCCCGGTTCCACCATAGATAATCAGCTCATCAGGAAGCTCAGCATTTTCTAAATTATTTTCCAGCATACGCAGTATTGCTTCTTGCTTCCAACCTTTACAGCGTAACGATAATCCCTTGGTTGCAGTGATTGTTCTCCCCATGAAAATCAGAGGAAAATACGAAACTCTCTACTTAAACATTATTCAAAAAAACAAATATTATCCAAATTCCACTATCGAAAGGATTTATGCAACAAAGTCCTACGAAGAGCAATTTTTTTTGTAAAAATATGTTAAAACTGCCATTGGCGAATTTTTTTATAATCGTAATCAGAAAAGGGAAGGATGGCTGGCCTCACTAGGAGGGGATGGGATGCACTCTAACAAAAACAACAACTACCAGCCCAATTCCTTCCACGTACCAATAGTGTTTACCTATATATATGTTTTTCGCTTTATGTACTAGCAATGCTTACGACGTTACTTCCTCGAAGAATAATACGGCCAAGACGTCGTTTTTGATCATCTTTGATTTCTTCAACTTCATCAAGAACAAGATTCATATACTCGTCAAATCCAAGAAGTTTCCCTTCCACGGTTCGTCCATCTTTAAGCAGAAGACTGAGTTTCTGATTCAATGATTTTTCAAGTGTATCTAATGGTAGTGCCATGTGACAGGGTAAGTGGCAGTCCTTTTTAAAAGTATTCCTCCTTATTAAACAATATAAGTGTCTTTTTGTGGGTATCCACCAATTTGAAGGCTGGGATCGCCAAATAAAATCCATGTTTGCGGTACCTGGACGTCAATCCATGAATCATCCGTTGATATCGTGTTCCAATTTACTTGATAGGTGGTTGTGTACCATTCAACTGCAGCCTTCCAGGCATCCCCTAAAATTGTTTTATTATTTTGCCCGTATTGTTTAAAGAATTCAACTTCAATTTCGTTGATGCCACCGGTAAATGAGTCTTTATCTTCTTTGGTGAACCCAAGTGCGGTGGTTCCCAGTGTTGCAATAGATCCTCCTGCTTTGTTCCAGGTCAGCTGCCAACCGAGACATTCAAGGATGTTTTCTTGATGATACCATGCGGTAGGATCAAATGATCGAAGAATGGAAACATCGAATTGAAGATTATGACACCCGCTCAGGACACAGACAGGATATCTATTCCTATTTTTAAGAAGATGACTGTTGATGGTGTTTAACCCGTCGATAAACTCGGAACCATTTGGCATATTGTTTCCCCATTTTTTTGGGCTTCCATGCCCGACAAGATAGAGAAAACCACACCCCTTGTTTATCTGCCGTCTGAGATCTTGGGGATTAGTAAACGTATCCTCAGACGTGTAGAGTCTGATTGGGGTAAATTTACTCAGGTTTTCGATGGCTCGATCACCATACACTTCTCCTTCATATCCCTTCCAGAGTGGATTTTGGGTTTCAGGATAGGTGTCACCTGCGGCGATGACAAATCGGTTGAACCAATCCATCCCATAACTATACTTTTCGTAGGAGATGATTTTATCAACAATCATCCGCAGCTCAAACACATTCCGGCAGGGAAGACGACCAACCGCTACATCAGGCGTTAAATCAAGCGGGTAATCTTCTGCTGTTTCTTCATAATACCATTCCCCATACAAGCCATCATGATCGGTATCCCAACTCGAAAAACTGCCATTGGCATCATAGAGATCTGCATAGTACAGATCACTGATGTATTGTGATTCCCAGTCACAGCCCATCTGGACATACCGAACGGGGCAGTGCCATTGTAATCGTTGTCCCTTCATTCCTCCTATCAGTAGAATGTAGGAAACATTCCATTCTTCAACAGCAGATTTGATAAAATATTTGATTTTTTCCGCCTGATCACGCCCCTGCCAATACATCTGTTCATAGACTGAATCAAGAGTGATTAGTGCAGTTGGAATTCCCATCTGCTCCTTATGATGTACCAACGTAGTTAGTGGTGCTTTAAAATAAGAAGGGGCAAGGATTACAAGCTCAGGATAAGAACTACCGGCTACACAGGAATCGTTACACTGAATACTATGATCTACTTTTTGAACGGGTGACTTTGCAAGAAGCGGTGCAGCAATAGCAGCGATCAATAGAATAAACACCGTCAGTATGATGCTAAGATGATTGATGGATTTCTTCATATAAATATTCCCCTTATGATACTAATAGTAATCTGAGCTAATAAATGTTTTTCCCCTCAATCTATTAATGGGCTGATGGATAACCACCAATGCGTAGACTGGGATCACCAAGTAATGCCCACTGTTGCACGGTTTTTGCATCAATTGCAAAGTCCCAGGCAGCCGGAGTATTCCAATCAATGGGATACTGGTCAAGATACAACGATAAGGTATCCCCCCAGATCTTGCCTAAAATGTTGTTTTCTTCTGGATCATATTCATGGAAAAACGAGGGCTCTAAAAAATCACCTGCACCGCTGAAAGAATCTTTATCCTCCTTGGTCATCCCCAAACCAGTGCAGCCAATCGTTGCAATTGATCCACCACGAATCGCCCGAGTCAACTTCCATCCCCAGCATTCAGGAATCCAGGTGTAATAAAAAAACCGGTCATCACGCAGCTTGCCAAGATGAACATCGAACTGGAGATTATGACAGCCGCCAACCACACATACCGGTAGCATTTTTCGATTCCGCAGACGACTCATGGACAGCACATTCAGTCCATCAATCCATGTATCCGGATCATTTGTTGGATGAGTACTCCAAGTAAATGGACTTCCATGTCCATCAAAATACAAAAACCCACATCCCTTGTTAATTTCCCGTCGGACGTCCCGTGGACCAGAGAAACTCTGATCCGAGGTCCAAAGCTTAGTCGCCTCAAACTCCGTCATATTCTCAAGGACCTGAAGAGTGTTTTGTTCACCTTCATTCCCCGTCCAATTTGCATTTAACACCTCAGGATAGGTATCTCCTGCGACTACAACAATTCGATCAAACCATTCAGCACCAAAGGTAGAGGTTTCATAGGAAATAATTTTAGATACCATAATGCGCACTTCAAGTCGATTAGCACAAGCAAGCCTTCCCACGTAGACATCAGGATACAGATCGATATCAGCATCCTCAGCATTGTCCTCTATCCATTCGCCAAACACGCCATTATTGTTGGTATCCCAACTCGAAAAACTGCCATTGGCATCATAGATATCAGCATAATATAGTTCTGAGATAAAAAACGGCTCATAATAGCCTTCGACATCTGCATTATGCACATACCGAATAGGCATCAACCGAAAATCACCCACCAGCAACACATAGGTTATATTCCAGAAATCAAACGCATTTTTAATAAAATACTTAATTTTTTCTGGCTTATCACGACCCTGCCAATACATCTGATCATACACCTCATCAAGCGTCACCAACCGTGTAGCAATACCCACATTCTGCTTATGCTTAACAAAGGGCAAAAGATCAGATGAAAACTTTTTAGGAGAAAGAATAAGCAGATCATAACTATCAGAATCAAAGCCTAAAAAGGAGGTATCCTCAGACGAAAAAACAGGATTAGGACGAGCACCAATCCAAGGAACAACCACAAGCTGTAAAACTAAAAAGCTAATAATAAGTAAAAAATTAGATTTCTGAAAGATGACTTTCTTCATATTGATATCCCAAGACAATAGTATATTTCTCTGCTAATAAATGTATTGCTGACAACAAAGGAGAATAATTCAGGAGGAGTTATTAGCAGATAAAGCTATTTATAGGAGATCTTTCATGGTGAAAAACCTAATGGACCCAGATTGCCTCTTACCCTGCTATCAAACCATCCAAAAAAAACAATCACCTCAAATTGCCTCTCTACAACAATTACAGCTCATCTTTTTTGATATGGATGGCGTACTCACTCAGACACATAGCTCATGGAAACATATCCATGACTACTTCGGCGTCTCCAATGATCACTCCGTTCATGCCTACCTCAACGGAGAAATCAGTGATAAAGAATTTATAAGAAGAGACATCAGCTTATGGAAAGAAAACAAACAATTCATCACCAGAGAAAAACTCCTCGAAATACTTGGAAAAATCACCCTCACACCAGGGGCACAAGAACTCTTCAGCTACCTTCATCAACATAAAATTAAAACCTGCATCATCAGTGCAGGAATCGATCTCCTCGCCAAAAAGGTAGCAACCAAGCTTCATATCCCGCTAGTCAAAGCAAACGGTGTTGTCTTTGGCCAGAACCACCAACTCACTGGAGAAGGAATCCTTCAAGTTCGTTTGAAACAAAAAGACGAGGTTATCAAAAAAGTAGCTGCATCGCAAACCGTACCACTACAACACACGGCTTCTGTTGGAAACAGCTGCTTTGACATTCCCATGTTTGAAACAACCGCCCTTGGTATTGCCTTTCAACCAGAAGATCAATGCGTCCGAAACGCGGCAGATTTCGTCATAGAAGAAAAAGACCTCACCACACTCATCCCCTTGCTTAAACCGTATATACAATAACTAATATATCGATAAGTTTTAAATGCTACATTCTCCATCAGGAGATGAAAACCTATGGCCCTTGATAACTTAGGCGACTCACTTAAACGAACCATAAAAAAAATCGCCAACGCAACACATATTGATGCAAAACTCGTCAAAGAAGTCGTCAAAGACATACAACGAGCACTTCTGCAGGCAGATGTCAACGTAAAACTCGTCGTACAACTCTCCAAAAAAATCGAACAACGCGCACTTGAGGAAAAACCCCCTGCAGGCATGAGCAACCGGGAACATGTCATAAGAATCGTCTACGACGAACTTGTTGCCCTTCTTGGAGACACACGAGAACTCCCCATTAAAAAACAAATCATCATGATGGTCGGACTCTATGGCCAAGGAAAGACTACCTCATGTGGAAAATTAGCCACCCACTTCAAGAAAAAAGGACTACGACCTGCCCTCATCGCAGGTGATGTCCACCGACCCGCAGCATACGAACAACTCAAACAAATCGCAGAACAAGTCGAAGTTCCCTTCTATGGAGATAAAAAACAAAAAAACGCGGTAAAAGTCGTCAAAGATGGTCTTGAAAAATTCAAGAGAAGCGGCGATGTCATCATCGTTGATACCTCTGGAAGGCACAAACTTGAAGATGATCTCATCGATGAAATGAAAGAAATTTTCAACGTCGCCAAACCCGATGAAAAACTCCTGGTGATGGATGCTGCCATGGGCCAGCAGGCCGGACCACAGGCCAAAGCCTTCAACGATGCCATCGGTATTACTGGTATAGTGCTTACCAAACTTGATGGCACCGCAAAGGGTGGAGGTGCACTCAGCGCTGCTGCTGAGGTTGGTGCACCCATCGTCTTTGTGGGAACTGGTGAGCATGCCACTGATTTGGAAAAATTTGACCCGGCAGGGTTCATCTCCCGACTCCTTGGAATGGGAGACATCAAATCACTCTTAGAGCGGGCAGAAGAAAGCCTCAAAGGGAAAGATGCAGAAAAAACCGCCCGTAGACTCATGTCCGGAAAATTCAACCTCAACGACATGTATGATCAAATGGACATGCTCTCAGGCATGGGACCACTTTCAAAAGTAGCAGAAATGCTTCCCTTCGGTATGTCTGGGAAGATGAAAGACGTCGACATGGATGACACGCAACACAAACTGCAGCGATTCCGCATCATCATGGATTCCATGACTGAAGAAGAACGAGAAAAACCAGATCTTATTCGTTCCTCACGTGTCCGTCGTATCGCCCGAGGTGCTGGTGTTGAAAATAAACATGTCAAAGAACTGTTAAAATATTACAATATGACCAAGCGAATGATGAAAGGCTTTTCAAGCAATCGAAAAATGAGAAAAAACCTTATGCGGCAGCTTGAATTTGGCAAATAAAAAAACTGATTTCATCTTGATAAAACATGCTATTTCAAAACCAAGAGAGACTCATTGCAAATGGAGCCACAAATTCTCTGAAACAAAAACGTGCGGATTCTCTTGAGATTCTTGCCGCAGCGTTGCAGGCAGTAGATCCCTATACCTCTGTGTCACATGCACTGCATGACACCACTCTATCTATTGGAGACAAACCTGTTGATTTTTCTGAGTATCAGCATATCTACGTCGTTGGTTTTGGAAAAGCAAGCGTGGGCATGGTTCGTGCGGCATCTGGCCATCTCTCTGTTCATAAAGGGGTAGTAATTACCAATGATGCTTCTGCGCAAATACAAAATGATGCTATATCAGTTTACGTAGGCGGCCATCCTCTTCCCAATCAGGGGAGTGTCACCGGTGCTCAGGCGATTCTTGATCTTATCAATCAATGCTCAGAGCAGGATATTCTTCTTGTTTTAATCTCTGGAGGAGGTTCTGCTTTGCTATGTCATCCGAGGCTTCCCCTGGATGATCTGCAAAAACTGACCACGCTTCTTCTGAAATGTGGAGCTGATATCAATGAAATCAATACCATTCGAAAACATCTCTCAAAAGTAAAAGGTGGACAGCTTCTCCATCAGGTAACGTGTCCTGTTCTTTCGTTTATTATCTCTGATATAATTGATGATCCATTGGAATTTATTGCCTCAGGACCCACCGTGGCTGATTCCACCACTTTTTTCGATGCATATAGCGTTCTTCAAAAGTATGATATCTGGAAGGATGTACCTTCTTCTGTGCAACAAATTCTACAAAAGGGGATGAACGGAGACATTGAGGAGACATTAAAGGCTTCTGCATTTCATCAGAAAAAAGTCTCTAATACGATTGTCGCCAACAACAAACGCGCATGTACAGCTGCTGCTGATAAGGCCAAAGATCTTGGCTATACTCCCTTCATATTAAATACCCGTCTGAAAGGAGAAGCAAAAGAACTTGGTCCGTATCTGATCAAGAGGATACAACAAAACAAAAATCAACACAACATTGTACTCATTGCAGGTGGTGAATCAACTGTCACCATACAGGGAAACGGAAAAGGCGGAAGAAATCAAGAGATGGTTCTTTCAGCAATCGAAACCCTAAGCGATATGGAAGATGTTGTTTTTTCATCATTTGCAACCGATGGAATCGATGGCTTTTCAGATGCTGCAGGAGCAATTGCCGATTCTCAGAGCTTACGAAGAGCCAGAGAAAAACACTTGAAACCTCAAGTTTTTTTGGATAATAATGATTCTTTTACCTTTTTTTCACACCTTCATGATTCAATTTATACCGGTCCAACAGGGACAAATGTGATGGATATTCAGGTGTTAATTCAGTAAATCAGAGGGGTATTGCAGTTTTCGGTTATATTTTTATATACATAACTATTTCAATACTGCTAGGATGGGAATGCTGATGAGCTTACTACAGCAGTAGTTCTATCATACTGCAGAGACGAATGATGATTTCTCTGCATTGAATGATTAATCAAAAATCCGCTCCATAAGTAATATATAAACTCATATGATAAAAATAGAGGTGTGAAAAGGATAAATGAGCTATGAAGTGCCTCATAATCTTTAAGTATATATAAATTATATATTGCTATATCAATTAATATATGGAGATAAAAAAATGGCCCGGAAACCTCCACTCTTCAGAATATGTATTTGGTTCATTACGTTTCTTCTTATGCTTAATATAGGTACTTTTGTATCTATTGCAGATGATCCTCATGATCAAAACGATGGGATCTGGGATTATCCTTTCGACGATCCTAGTATTATACGATGCGATGAGAATTGCACGATTAATACAACGGTAGATGCATTAGAGTTAAACTCAACGAAAAATGCGGGAGCATATGATTTAACTCAGGAGGATCAGCATGGAGCATGGTGGTACTCTACTTATTTTTTCAATACATTTCTTCCTCCTTCTATTATGTCGTTTTTTGATCATACGTTCAGCCGATATCAAAAACCGAAATTATTTTTACTCGATGGTAAGTATGCAAGCTCCGGTTGTCAAGGTTTGAAGCGCACTCTCGTTCATCATTTTCGTTTCCAATTAGACGGCGGTGCTGATATTGTCGGTGATCTTGATGTAAACTGGTTTGGAAGCGCAACCAATGACGTAAACATACACCTGTATTATTATCGATATTACACCGATTCGAAAAACGTTGGTCGATGGATATCTATTGATTTGGCTCGTTCTGATGGCCGGAGGAGAGAGCTCAGTTATGAATTCAAAAAAGATCAGTTGGAAAATGCACTTGATGATTCATATAATATTCATCTCTGCGCGGTAACAAAAACATTAGCCGGATCAGGAACGCTCAACACAGATTTTATCAACATAACCACACAAATGACCGGATACTACCGGGGTACGGCAGAAGCTGAGCTAACTCAATCCATTGCACCAGAGGGAGAAAATGGTGGATTTTATTGGGAAAAGATGGCTTGGGAGGATTCCACACCTGCGGGGACCTCTGTAAAATATCAGCTTTTATACAAGCCTAAGAAGAGTTTTATCCCAATTCCTGACTCAATTCTTGAGGGAAATGAAGAAGGATTTACCAATTCTCCGCAGTATATCACCGCTATTCCAAATAGTATAAAACAGCTCCGAATGAAAATCATTCTGTCAAGCGATATTCCTCTGTACACTCCTAAAGTATATCGGTTTACAGTCACGTGGCAAACCAATGAGAATATGTGGAAAGATTTCTTTAATTCCACTCAGCGTATTGATCAAAAAACCAGGATTAATCATACTGAAGTAGAAGGAGTAATAACCATTAAGCCAATCTTTGGAGATTGGCCTCTAGCAGGCCATAACCCACAAAATACTCGTGCAACAGAGGGAAAAGGGCCTACTAGTGATGTATTAAACTGGTATCATCCAGATATAGAAACCGAAGCGGGTAAACCATTACGAGATCCAGTTATCATTGATGAAGATCTATATATTGCGCGGTCAGACAATTCAAAAGTATATTATTTTAAAGATATTCATACTGAAGGAACAGACCTTTTCAAACAGTATCCCTTCTCACATAAAGCCCTAGAGATATACAACGATCTTGATCTTGAAAACTCTCCTGCAATCACTGACAAGTATGTTTTTGTTGCAACGGGTAGAAACCCGGATGATGCCGAAAAAGCAGGTAACTTAATTCTTGCCTATGATCGAAATTCCAATCTGCAATGGAATTCGAAATATGAATGGAAATTTGATTATGGTGAAAACATCGTCTATTGGGCATCCCCGGTTATCTATAACGATGTACTGTATATCACCTCCTGGTGTTATGATGATAATTTCCCATCGGCATATGACAACAACAAAGTGCTTGCACTAGATATCTCAAAAACAGTGGATCAAAACCGAGATGATTTACTCTGGGAGTTTACTCTTCCTGCAGAAAGTTATTCAACACCAGCAGTGTATGACGATATTGTTTTTGCGGGATGTGACAAAGAAATTGGAAACAACTTTTTTGCATTAGATGCAGAAACTGGTAGAGAACTATGGAATGCCTCCGTTGGACGGATCGGTCGATCCTCTCCAGTTGTCTACAATGATGTTGTCTACGCAACTAGTCATTCCATGGGGATCATGAAGGTGCATGCCTTTGACTATACCAATGGATCAAAACTATGGACAAAACGATTCGCTCTTTCCACGCCTCTAACAACTGAGTCGTCTCCTGCGGTCTACGATAACAAATTATTTATCGCAAACAACAAAGGAACCCTCCTCGCACTTGATCTGCTTAATGAAGGGCAAAACTTGTGGAAACAAGATTATCATTTTGGAACCGATCAAACACCGGTCTCTCCGGCCTATTCCGAGGGAATTGTGTATGTTGGTTTTTCAAATGGATTTCTCTACGGCCTGAATGCAGATACCGGTAAGCAGGTATTTGAATCTCAGACCGATCAGTCATCCCCTATTGTGACCTCACCGGTGATCTCCAATGGTCTTATTTATTTCTGTGATGCAAATGGAGTTGTCTATAGTATCGGTACGTATCGGACGCCTACAAAAAAACTCAGCGGTAGTCTTCTGTCCATCCCGATTTCCCTTCCGCAGAATAAATGGTGGAAGACATTCTCAGCTCAATACAATACATCAAACGGGGGCAAAATAACATTTCAGATCCTTGACGAAGACAAAAATATCCTGCAAACCATCGCCTCAGGAGAGAGTATCAATCTTGCAAATCAGACGGTGTACCGCACTATACGCTTACAAGCCATACTTGAAGCAGAGAATCTCTCCATGAATCCTGAACTCTACGGGTGGCGGGTAACCTACGACGAAGACAAAGATATCCCCTGGTTGAAAGAAAAAACGCTCACGCCGGGTCCCTGGTTAACTAATCTTACCTATTTGTTTTCTATCAATGTTAAGGATAATTATACCGGTTTAGATACCGGATCTGCACAATTTACGATCAACTATGAAACGATTGAAGGAACCTACGAAAAAACCCTATCTGCTGACTGTAGTGGCTCTGATGGAACAACTAATGTTGAAGAAATCACAATTGATCTCACCAAGATTGAAGGCTATGAAGACATCATTGACATCAACACGCTTACCATCTCAATTATGGATCTCGCTGGAAACACAGCTGTTAAAACATTTAATATTATCTTTGATAACAAAACCCCTACCTCTCAGATAACTGATGATGCGTTAGAACCACGCTATACCTCTTCAGCGGTGATCATCCCTGCAACTGCTGCAGATAGTGGCGAAAATGTTAGTGGAATTGAGAAAGTCGAACTCTACTATCGGTATGCAACAACAGATTCCTTCTCAGGTGATTGGACGTATTATGATGATGATTTTACCTCACCGTACTCTTGGGAGTTTAGTTATGGAAATGTTGATGAACAAAGTGGATACTACGAGTTTCTTTCAAATGCGGTAGACAATGCAGGAAATACAGAGCAAGACATCACCTCCGATGTGAAAGGCGATGCCTTTATTCTCTTTGATCCTACACCTCCAGAAGAACCGGAGATTACTCTCGATGATCAGTATGGTTCAATTTGGCTGAATAATAGTAATATCTCCTCCCTTCGTTTCTCAGATGATTTTCTCCTTAGAGAAATCGAGTATCAAATCAATTTTGACACAGCTTGGGTTAAGATAGCATCCGGCCTTAGCACAAAAACCTACGATGAAACATGGAGTCTGACAGAGGACTATTGGGATTTGATCAACATTGGCGAAACATACTATCTCAGCTTTCGCATCACAGACAGCGCCGGTAATACCTACATCACAGACAATACGGAACGTCTTCCCTTCAAAAAAGATGTCGAAACACCACAGGTGAGCCTGGAACTTGACGAAGAAGTGGAATGGAGTTTCAAGGACAACTTTACCATCACCGGTTTTTCCTTTGATGGGGAAGGCAGTGGAATAAAATCAATGACCCTTCAGTATAACTATTCAGAAGATGGTATATTCGAAAACGAAACCTGGAAAACCTATAAAACCGTGACTGCAGAGTCATATAACTTTACGTTCACAGCCAAAGAAGGTGATGGATACTATAAATTTAGGCTTGTCGTTGAAGATTACGCAGGAAATGTGGTCACCTCATCTGTGCTATCGACAGGTATCACTCGTTTTCCTACCGAATTAATTGCAGCTTTTGGTGCTGTCTCAATTATCCTCATCATCCTTGCAATTATCTCTCTTCTCTACTTGAGAAAACAAAAGAAATAACCCTTTGTGATTATAATTGCTTTATTCGATGTAGATAGCGGGACGCAGAGGTACAGCAAATTGCGATTTATTTGATGGATCATATCTCTTTGGATCATCTGCTGAGAAAATCTTCACCTCACAAGAGAACATTTCTTGAAGAAACGATTGTGCCTGGGACAGATAAGCAACTGGATCAAATTGAATACGATATCTTTTTCGATCTGCATCATTGAGCTTTAATAGTTCATTTGGAAGTTTTGCTGCATACTTTGAAACCTGTTTTGCTTTAGCTTTCAATTTTGGATCAGTCATGGCTTGCTTCATGAGATTTCCTACGGTAAGAGATTCTTGTTCAGAAAGATCAAGCGCTAGCGTATAGAGTTCTTTTTTCCAGCCAGGAGCAAGATACAAACAGATCTTTTTTGGCGTGATATTTGTCACTTTCAGGATTTCATTGGTATCCTGTATACTTTTTTCTAAAAGAAATTCGCCAACTTCCACTTTATCAGAAATCAGAATTTTATTTGGTTTGGGAAATGCTGAATTTGAAAGAAAATCCTTTCCATTCAGCAGTAAATGCAGTTGTTCTGCAAGATGCGGCGTTACCGGAACCATACAATTCGCCCATTGCTTTAAAAAGACAGATAAAGTCTGTGTATTACAGCCTCCGCGCTTTAGATACCAACTTAGTTCTTTCGGAAGATCAAAGAAGGTTTCATTAGCCGCATTTCTCAGATCAAAAAGCTCATACGCCTCGGTTATATGCTTGATGTGCTTTTGCAGTCGACTGAGTAACCAGCTGTCGAGGTTTTTATTTTGTTTTGATTCAAAATGAATAATCTCATGAAACTGCTTCCAAATCGATGCCAGCCGGTTTTTATATTTGGTTACAATTTCTGCATCCCATTCTACATCAACAAAGGCAGATCCGACATGCGTATAGTACAGACGCATAGCGTCCACGCCATATTGCGTTGCTGCCTCTAAGATGGGCTGGGCGCCTCCTTTGGATTTACTTATTTTTTCTTTTCCTTTTTGGGTGACCCACCAATGCACAAAGATTCCTTGTGGCCATTGTTGCTGTTTTAGAATTGCTACATGATTCATGAGATAAACGGGGAAATGAACAGTTTTGTGTTCTTTTCCCCCTAGATTGATATCGACGGGGTACCAGTATTGGACATCTTCTTGTATGGTCTTCCAAATTTCTTTTTTTGGTTTGCCAACTCCAAGAAGTATATAATCGAAGAATGAAAAATCGAGTTCCTCTTCGGAGATTTTCTTTTCATTTACGTACTTTGAAATTAGATAATAGATGGGGTAGAGGGTGGAATCAGAAATTGGTTCAATGATCCATCCTTTTTTAAAAGGAAATTCGGTTCCTAACCATGATCCACGGCGAATTACTGCTCGATCATCATACCAGTCCAGCACCTTCGGGAGTTGTTGTTTATATTCATCGGGGTAAATGTTCATCGAAGGGACGTATTCTTTTGTGGTTTGGGTCAATGTATGGTCACTGTATTTAATGAACCATTGATCAGGGATTTTTTTGATCATTACTCGTTTTTTACACCGGCAGATGACTTCCTCTGAAAATTCCCGTAGTAGTTCTCCATGATGGTTTTGAATCATTTCATCTTTTACGGTGTCTTTGATATCGGAGACGCGGATGCCTGCATAGGTGCCACAGTTTTTATTTAGCACACCGGTGTGAAACTCTTTTTTGTATACCCGCTCTGTTGCTTGGTCCAGGAGATCGGTCTGTTTCTGACTTGTTATGTTGAGATCATCACTTACTTCTTTTGCAGGGATTGTTTTGAATTCTGCTACATCAATGATAGTGATTGGATCAATTTTTTCCTTAGATTCAGCAAGTGCTATCCAGTCATAGGGGGCATGGGCGGGAACAGACATGACTATTCCTGTTGCAATGAGTGGGTCTGCAAATTCGCCTGCAAGAATGGGAACCGATCGATTTAAGGAGGGAACATCACATTTTTTTCCTATTAATTCTTTTCCAGGTACTTTTTCTGAGAGAGGGTTGACTGAATCGAGTTGATAGGATAGTTTTTCGATGCATTCACGAGAACAGATCCATATTTCATCGTTGATTTGAACCTTTTCGTAGATGACGTTGGGATGCACCCACATATTTGTCACCCCAAAAATTGTCTCCGGACGTAGTGTTGCTGCGGGAAGTATGGTTCCATCAGGTAGGCGAAACTTTAAAATCGTAAATTCCAGCACTTCAGCAGATCCGCCTTGGGATACATCGGTTTCCGATTTGTCTACAGCAACGGGTCCACAGCCTGGACAAAATGGTGCAAAGTGAGGTTTCTGCACCAATAATGCTTTTTCGTTTAACTTTTGAAACTGCCATTGGATAAGACGTTTGTATCCTGCTGATATGGTGTTCATCAGGCGAGAATAGTCAATAAAAAAGCCAAAACGCTTCCAGTATTCATCGACATACACCTTGCTAAAATAGTCTACTGCACGAGTTGGATTTGTGAGTGTTTGAATAAATGAGTTGGAGCATCCATTTTTTTTCAACAAAGCGATTGTTGCGGGGTCGTTTCGTTCTACTTTTTTTGAAAAACCGATTGAGGGTATACCTGAGGCGTGAAATCCTGCGGGAAATAAGACGTCAAAACCGGTCATTCGTTTGTACCGGGCGATAATATCACAATAGGTAAACCCCCGCATATGTCCTACATGAAGATATCCTGAAACGCCGGGATAGGCAAAATGGATGAAGAATTTCCTATTATTTTTTTTCGTGGCAAGATAGAGCTTATTTGTGTACCATTCATCCTGCCAATGCTGTTCAATTTGTACATAATCATAAGGGGGAGTTTTCATACCTGTAATCCTTTGAGACAATAAAGATGATTTATTTATAGATATCGAAGAAGGATCTCTGAAAAAGAATAAAAAAAAGAGTAGAGATGGGTGGGAATATTTAGGTTATGCTCAGGAGGAGAACTACTAGAAGTAAAGGATTTACTTCGATGGGTTCTACATCATCAACAGTTACAGTTATTGTTGGTTTGCCAACTCCGATGATTAGGATACTTACTTCAACGGTTTCCCCTGCAGCAACATCAACGAGTTTGGTAGTATTATCTCCTAAAATAACTATACCGCCCTCAGTGACTATATTCACCGGAATTTCTTCTGCATCAATAGACCCAGGATTTGTAATTGATACGGTAAGTCCGAATCCTCCGGTGACTTCGACTTCAAGTTGTGTGGCAAATTCGTAGGTATACTCATATAATTCCCATTCAATAGATGTTTCGACATAGGGCTCGTCGGTGATGATTTCAAAGCTATCTGGGTTTGCATCAGTTGTGGAAACCCCAATTTGGAAGCGATCTAGCGGATATGCGTCTGTAATGGATTTTGCATAAAACGAGATACTAATGCCTGTTTCAGTTTCCTCAACAGCAAAGTTATCGATCATAAGGACAAATCCATCATTGGTGACACAATGAATAGCCACATAGAAATCTTGAGTTCCACCGGTGATTTGCGGGGTAATCATCCAATCGTCATTTACTGTTTGTTGTGCCGCAAAGCAGTATGCGCCCTTATAACCCTCATAGGTATCCCAGACTTCTCCTGCTTGTGATGGGTCACATGCAGAGGCGTTGAAGATAATAAAGGATCCGACATAGAACTCATTTGTGAAGTTTACATATTCTGCTCCATAGGTTTCTGCTCCATCACAATCTACCTGAGTCCAAGGAGGAAAATCTAGAACAAAATCATCATAGCTTTCAAAATCATCCGCAAATAGAATATCACCTGTTCTAACATTCTCTGAGGTAACACTTTTGGTAGCTGAGTGATTGACTGCTGTACTGGTAGATATAAGACTTATAGATAATACCAGAATAAGTGCTGCCTGTACTACATATTTTATGGTTTTCATGTGTATTCACCTTTGAAAATACTGTTGTTAAATATATATATGATTTACTTATATATATAATTTTTTTAAAAAATTCTATTGTCAGATAAGAATCTCAAATTGACATACTTACGAATAAAGTTTAAATATAATACTTTACAAAGTATAACATGTAGGTGGTGAGAAAAAATGAACATGGCAACCGATCTAACAACACAACAAGACTTCAATGAAATGAGACTTCTTATGGAAGTACTATATATTGAACATCGAATCCGAAAAATTACACAGAGTAGTTAAAAAAAGAATTTTATTACTTAATTTTCCCTGAAAATATTTTAGCAACTTTATCTACCTGATCTTTATGAGCTAGCACTGTAACCTTATCACCAGCAAACAATTCCACGTCGTCGGTAGGAATGATAAATTTCTGATCACGCTCAATTGCTACGATAAGACTTTTTTTCGGTAGGCCAATTTTTTTTATTGTCCGCCCAGAAAGCTTTGATCCCTCGGCAATTGGTAAACGAAAGATTTCTGCATATTCACCCACATTCATGTATTCCTCAATTGTAGGATGCTTAATTGATTTAAACAAATGCTCGGCCATGACGATATCAGGATTCTTCACCATTTTTACGCCCTTTTCCATGTATAATGGTTTGCTTTCTTCCTGATTCACCACAGAAACAAGATGTTTTACCCCCATATTTTTAGCAAGAGACACCACAAGTAAATTAACTGCATCATCATTTGTTGTAGCTACCAAAACATCTGCCTTCTTTATTTCAGATTCATCAAGTGTTTCTTCTTGTGTGGCATCTGCATTGATAGCAACGGCATCATATTTCCGAGCAATTTCTTCACAACTTGCCTGGTCTTTATCAATAACAATAACATTATGGCGCGCTTCTTTTAAAGTGAGTTCTGTAAGCCGTCTCCCAATCCCACCTGCTCCTACGATCACAATGTACATAGTAATTCCTGAATTATTCTTGCGGTTCCGGCGGAGTAAAATCCTATTTACTAATAAAACTTTTGTTTATTTTTTTAGTAAACTTCTAAATTAACCAATTTTTTTTTTTATGTATTGAAGTTGGTTTTTAAAAATAAATTGAGATTTTTGCACGTAATTCATTTCTTTTTTTATTTTATGTATCAAATTTTAAAAAACTATAAATTTAAGTTTATACGTTAAATAAATTAATATTGTATCAGTACAATATGTAATTTGTAATGCTTTCATAGCAAATTATCTTTCCATGCTAATGTGTAACATTATTTTTTACTGCAAAATTAATAAAATATTGAAAGATAAAATCTAGCAAGCTTTATAGGATCTCTTTGGCAAATAAATTTCATGTTAAAAAAACAAAACGTAGGATTCTTCCGCCCTTTCTTTGTAAAAGTTTGCAAGTCTAGGTCCTTTTTTGCTCATAATAATAATTCTCAGCATTCATCAGGAGAGATTAGAAAAGAGTACTCGATTGTTCTCCTTATAGAGGTTTGTCAACTTCGGTAGTCCGAAATTGACGATAAGATAAGACTCTTAGCGATTCAGTTGTTGTTTTGCTGCAATTTTTTTCAAATTACACGTCGGGGATTTTAAAAATCTTCTCGCTCCCTGCTCGTTTTGTACTTCTTTTCTGACGCAGTTCTTGTACTTCATTAAATGTTTCTGGATCAATTATTTTAGCATGTGTACCTGGATTTAGATACTCTTCCCAATGAAGATAACCACAATATAATGGATTTTTTAAAATAATTGCAACCGTTTGCTTACCCCATGTTTTTTGTTGTTTCGTAGGAATGTTTTCCTGGTTAAGTTGATCAGCGATTTTTTTCAAACTATTTCCCTCTTTATACATCTGATAGATACGTTTGATCTGTTCTGCCTCATGGGTATTTATCTGGAGTTTTCCTTCTGTATAATCATATCCATAGGGGATATTGAAACCAAGAACTCCTCCGTTGATACGAGCTTTTTGCTCCATTCCAGAGTACACGCGTTCTCCAATTTGTTCTGATTCTAATTGCGCAATACGCTGTATAATATCCATGACGAATCGTCCCATTGCAGTGGAAGTATCAAGTGATTCGGTCATGGAGACAAATTCTTTTTGATGTTTCTTGAGATGCTCCATCATGAGCATGAAATTTTTGCTGTTTCGATGGATCCTATCCATTTTCATGACTAAAAGAATGTCCCAGGATTCGATTTCTTCCATCATTTGTGAATATGCTGGTCTACGTGTGTTTCTACCTGAATACCCATCATCAACATAGTGGTTTGCAACGATCCAATCTCTTGCTTTACAATACGATTTGAGTTTGTCAAGTTGAGCCTGTAGAGAAAATCCTTCTTTAGCTTGATCTTCTGTTGATACTCGAGTATAAAGCGCAGCTCGTTGGTGTGATGCGTCCATCCAATATAATAAAACAGTCAGTGAATTAAAAAACTAACGTGCTATATAATATCAATCAATGCATATTTGATGGTATACTTTTCAAAAAGGCAGTTTTCGACTCTTTTCTTTCTGCATATTTCATTGATATTTTTCTAATAAACGTAGTAAGGTTATGTTTCGATCAAAAAGCCTACCTTTTCGTATGATTTTTGGGTAAGGTGGGCATATTTTTTATTTCTACAGGAGAAAAACCCCCTTTTTTAACGTGATTTACTCTTTTATTTTCGATATATATAGTCTCCATTGTGTGTGTGCTAGATATTATATATCAATATATTAACCGTTCATGATAGATATTTTCTATCAATATTGTACGGGCATATATTGATCCATGTTAACACGAATAACTATAATTATAATTAAACCTTAAAAAATTAATTCTATAAATTAACATGCTATACAAAATAAATGCTTAATTTAAAATACTAATATTGAGTTATATTTTTCCTAAAATTAAAACCAATCAAATTTACAAAAAAACTACACACAAAGAAATCTATAGTTTCTTTGCGATTTGACGAAGAAGAGCCGCCTTACCTTGTTTTTTATCAACAAGTACCCTGCCCTTTTTTTTCCAATGATTAGAGGGATGAGCACGATCTTTTTCCAGTACAGGATTAAGACCAAGCGCCTTTGCAGCCTTTGCGATATCTTCAAGACGTGGCTTTTCAACTGCATACTTTTTTGGAATCTTACGCCCTTGCAGTCGCGATGCCTTTTTATCAAAATATATCGGCCATACGACGTATTTGTCGTCTCCTTTCGAAGCCATAGATAATCACAAAAAATAGGGCATATAGTATTTATTTTTTCTCAAGTAAAATGGCATTGATCGTTCCAGTTTGCCCTGGTCGGGTGGTAATTTTTGCTTTGCCAAGCTTAGTGTCGACAATTGCTCCTTTATTCATAATATTTCGACGAACGTAGTGTATGTTTGCTTTGTTTTCTGCAACGGAGAGAATCTCTGTTTTTTGTGTCTTTCCCGTTTTAGGATCAACAACATAGGCAGTATTTGTGGTAAGAGCACGTACTTTTTTGTTATTTCCCCGGGTCCGATAATGCTTCTTTTTGTTTTCTCCTATGGTGGTGAGGTGTGCTTCACTTCCAATTTCTGTTTGTCTTTTTCCACGACTATATCGAATACGTCTGCCAGTGATACTTCGTTTTGATTTACCTTGCCATAGCGCCATTAGACTTACGAATAGGGAGGTTATATTTAAAGGATACTGCTGCTTTCTCAGAAGAAAAAGCATTGTTTGAAACTAAACCTTTGTAAGAAGGTTTTCAATGTCATTGATACATTGAGCAAAACGCTGTCCTTTTTCGGTAAGACAGTAATACAGTGCATTGTTTTTCCTATGTTTACATTTGATGAGACGATGTCTTTTAAGAATGAGAAGTGCTCGTTTTGCGGTTTCATTATTACTGATCTCTAGATGCGGTTTGTTATTGTAGAGATTTCCATATCGTTGTTCTCCATTTTGTTGCAAGTAAAGAATAATTTGCAGAATACCCCTTTGGCCTTCGATTTCTTTTATGATGATATTCATTGGCATCTGCTCTACCACATATATTTAATGTTTGATGTAGTTAATATGTTTATCGTTTAACGTTAATAGAAATATTTATATACTACTTCCAACAAAAGAGTATAACGGAAAGTGCAAAAAAAATACACCTGTGAGAAGAGATGACAACCCATACTATTCAAAAAAGAAAATATAATCTCGAATGTCCAAACTGCTCCAGTACTGAGCTCATTAAGGATTATACTAGAGCAGAACTCGTCTGCCATGATTGTGGACTTGTTCTGAATGATGAGATGATTGATTACAGTCCAGACTGGCGCGCATATGATTATGAAGAATACACCCAAAAAGCTCATACGGGACAACCCATGACGCCTCTTCTTCATGACAAGGGTCTCTCCACTACTATCAGCTGGAAAAATCGTGATTCACAAGGAAAAAGCATCCCCAGCAAAAATAGAGCACAACTCTACCGGATGCGAAAATGGCATCGACGAATAACCATCAATGATTCACTTGCCAGAAATCTCATTTCAGCATTAAACACTCTCAATCATATGACTTCAATGCTCAAATTACCTCGCACCGTTCGAGAAAACGCAGCAGTTATATACCGAAAAGCAGCATCCCAAAACCTTGTACGCGGCAGAAGCATTGATGGTGTTGTAGCTGCGACAATCTATGCAGCCTGCAGGCAATGCAATGTACCACGTAGCCTCACCGAAATCACTGAAAAAACAGACATATCTCGTAAAGAAATCGGGCGTAACTACCGCCATCTCGCCCACCAACTCAACCTGAAATTACTGCCTACATCTCCACTAGATTTCCTCCCCCGATTCTGCAACAAACTTGATCTTGGATATGAAGTACAAGAAAAAGCACAACAAATACTTAAGCGTGCTATTAACGAAGAACTCACCAGCGGAAAAGGACCAACAGGTCTTGCAGCAGCAGTAATCTATATGGCATCTATACTCTGTGAAGATCGGCGCACACAACAACACATTGCAAAGGTTGCAGGAATTACAGAGGTTACTATTCGAAACCATTACAAAGCACTTGCAGAACAGATGAATATGGACATACCCGTGCAATAACACCGAAACGGCCCCTAACATAAATTTCTCTATTGTTATCAAATATATTAGATTATACATATTCATATAAATTACCTAACTGAAATCAACAGAATATATCAATTTTTTACCCTGTTTTCTCCTCATTTATAGGAAAAGTTTAAATAAATTATCGTTATTAAAATATTGAGATCGAAATAATAGGGAGGAACAAGACATTGAAAAAAAATTCTTATTATCTACTAAGCTGCTTTTGTATACTCTTGATGATGATAGCACCATCAACAGGTGCATGTGATTGCGAACAAACAGTCGAAGAACAATCGAAAGTAGACGACCAAGAATCAGGTCTAACAGTAAAAGATATTACTCAAATGCAAATCAGTGGACAGTCAGAAGGATGGACTTTTACCGTTGGAAAAACCTCTGCAACTCATTATAATTTAGAGTCATTATGTGGTTTTCAAGTACCTGATAACTGGTGGGAGGAGGCGGATTTTGATCCTTGCGCCGTTCATCAAAATCTACCTGATGAATTTGACTGGCGTGACATTGGTGGTGTTGATTATACAACTCCTATCAAAAATCAGGGATCCTGCGGAAGCTGCTGGGCATTTGCAACCGTAGCTCCCTTGGAATGTAACATTAAATACACGGAGGGAAGCACCGTTGATCTCTCAGAACAATGGTTGGTGAGCTGTAATCAAGATGGCTGGGGATGCAATGGTGGCTGGTGGGCTCATGATTATCATCAATGGAAAACTGATCCTTGCGGAGACACAGGGGCGGTATTAGAACAACACTGTCCTTATACAGCATCTGACAGCAGCTGCGACTGCCCCTATCCTCATAGTTATGTGATACAGGATTGGTCGTTTATCGGATCAGAATACAATATTCCCACGGTTGATGCCATCAAACAGGCAATTATCGATTATGGGCCTGTCTCTGTTGCCGTCACGGTCAATAGTGCTTTTCAGGCATATACGGGGGGCATTTTTAATGATTGCAGTTCAGAGCAGGTAAATCATGCAGTAACCCTTGTCGGTTGGGATGACACCCAGGGATCAAATGGTGTGTGGTTTTTACGTAATTCTTGGGGAGGAGGATGGGGAGAAGATGGATATATGCGTATTGCCTATGGATGTTCCAACATCGGCTACTCAGCATGCTATGTCAATTACCTCCCTCTTGGTGATAAACAAGTTGATATCTTTATTCAGAAATTAACAAATGATCCTGCTGAGGGTTTTGACCCTATTGATCAATGGTTAGATCTTCGAGGGGGCGTGAAACCTGAATGGTACTATCGCATTGGCTTTGACGATAGTACAGATACTCGCTACCATTTTGGCTATAACCGTGATCTTGATGACTGGTGGATGTTTCAATGGATCTCAGAGCACACCTGGACTGTGGAACAACAACACTGCTTTTTCACCGATGATACCCTGATAGATTTTACTATTAAACTCATGGATGATGATATCCTAACTGATGATGATCTGGCTGACATCAGCGCAGAACCCGGGGGAGGTGCAGATAACAATATCTCTGATAAACGTTCTGCGATCTACCATGGAACCTACAACCTTGCAACCAATCAACTCACCGGAGATTCAGTAGAGGTCAACCAAGGATACCAAGTCACCATCGGAGATGGAATCAACAATGGCAAACTCTGGTTCCAAATATCTGATACCTATGAACCACAACCACAGTTATCCTGCACGGGAAGCCTCCAATGGACCGAGGTAGAACCCGAAGAAACAGTCACCGATACATTTACTCTACAAAACACAGGCGATCCCTACTCTGAACTTGATTGGACTGTCGAATCATACCCTGAATGGGGCACATGGAGCTTCCAACCACAATCCGGCACAGATATCACCCCAGATATGGGATCAATCACTGTAGAAGTTACCGTTGTTGCACCTGCACAGGGAGATACAGCCTTTACAGGTGAATTAGTCATTCAAAACACAGACAATTTAAATGATCAAGAAATAATATCTATCTCTTTAACAACACCTCAACCGTTTCTATTTGATACCTCTCTAATTCAAAGAATCCACTGGCAATCACCTCTTTTCCTTTCACTACTCTTTTGATAAAAAAAATTAGAGAAAACAAAAATCTGAATAATTGCTTAAAAATTCAAATAATACTTAAAGTGCAATAATAAATATTTGGTTTCTCTCTTTTTTTGTATTGTCTCTTCATTCATTTACCTTTATAATATCAAAAAGTACTTACTTTTTACCCTGCTTAGGAGTCACATTCAGAGTTCAACCATTTTTCTCTGGTAGTTGGTTGCTACTTTTGGACCTACTGCTTCAACCGGGTACTGTGTAAAAGAGAGTTGAGAAAATAACGTTAAATATTTTAAGTAGTTCTGATACAAATGTACAAGTTTTAAAAAAATAATAAAAAGTGCAGGGGACAGAATTTGAACCCGGTTTCACCGGTGAATTATTTTTTCACAACACCTATGTATCAAATATTTTTTAAGCTGTATTTAGATACAAATTTTATATAATAAAAACTTAAGGTAGATGATTATGGGGGAGAGTCGAGAACATTGGAACAGTAAACTTGGTTTTATTTTAGCAGCAGTCGGATCTGCGGTTGGTATCGGCAATATCTGGAGATTTTCTTCAGTGGTAGGACAAAATGGTGGCGGGGCATATCTTATCCCTTATTTTCTTGCAGTAATTCTCTTTGGGATTCCATTGATGATCCTTGAACTTTCTATCGGAAGACATTTTCAAACCAATGTCGTCTCCGCGTTTAGCAAGATTAAAAAGAACTTCAGGTTTTTTGGATGGCTTATCTTTATCTTAGTATTTTCGCTTCTAAGTTATTATTTGGTAATAACTGGCTGGACGCTTGGGTATGTTGTTTCATCAATTGGAGGTCTCAACATTACGTTTTCTGATTTCACCTCATCGTATTATCCTCTGCTCTATTTTGGTATCTCTGTTTTACTAACGGGTATTGTTGTTTCTTTTGGAATAAAAAAAGGGATTGAGCGGGTAGTTACAATTCTGGTACCGTTTTCTTTTGTCATACTCATCATATTGGCATTATTTTCTATCACTCTTCCAGGGTTCGGTGAAGGATTGAATTTCTTTCTAAGCCCAGATTTCTCAGTGCTTTCAGATCCAATTCTCTGGATTGCCGCGTTTGGTCAAGCGTTCTTTTCATTATCTGTGGGATTTGGCACTCTAATTACGTATGGAAGCTATCTTGATAAAAAAACCAATATACCGCAGTCATCATTGATAATTACTTTTTTTGATCTTATGGTTGCGATGCTTGCAGGTATTATTATATT
>CAZTFR010000015.1:0-36570 GCA_964612945.1 uncultured Thermoplasmatales archaeon | reverse complement strand
TACGACATCAGTGTCATCTATGGCACCTGCACCAATGCAAATTTCACCCAGATACATCCACAGGTGTATCTCTATCCAGATCTTTATCAGTAGAAATATAGTCTTGCCCATGAGCAGCATTTAAAACATCTTAAACAATCAACAGAAGGTCAACATGATCAAAGCACTTATCTTTGACTGGGGAGGCGTTCTTGTCCGGCGTCCCACACCAAAAATTATCGCCCAAACCGCAGCATATTTCAATGTCTCCGAAGCAGCAATCACCCAGCAATTCATCCTGCATAAAAGCAAATTTCAAACCGGAGCGCTCTCCGAGCACCAGTTTTGGGAACACCTCTGTCAGGGTATCAGATGTCCGCCGCCACAGCAGCCTCTCTGGAAACAGTTTCTCAGACAGGCATATCAGGAAAATCAGGAGCTCTTCAGCTGTATTCAGGAGTGGAAAACACAGGACTACAAGATCGGGTTTCTCTCCAACACCGAGCCACCGAGCGTGGAACTGTTTTATGAACAATCCTACACGGTGTTTGATGCCATCATGTTTTCTTGTGAGCAAGGACTCCGTAAGCCGCACCCGGAGCTCTACCAGCGTATCCTCAAAAAACTCAGCGTGCAACCACAGCAAGCCGTGTTTGTCGATGATCTACGGGAAAACATCAAAGGCGCGCAGAAGGTAGGTATGAAGGCAGTACCGTTTACAACAAACGAAAACCTTAAAAGAAAACTACAGCAGATTCTGTAGCCATTCTGCAAACAGTATGTCTCTTTTTTTATAGGTATTTCAGGTGACAGAAGAGACAAACAAATGCTGTGACACAATTTTTATTTTCAATGGTCCTCTGTGCATGATTTCCAATAAAGAATCGTACTTTTCGTTGTATATAGCTCTAGTACCCCTTGCTTTACCGTATAGGATACCTTCTTTAGGAAAAGTTCTTTTTTTTTTGCATTCAATCAATGAGTTCTCTTTAGGTATTGTGCTACGGGAACTCGTTCTATTTCGTCTACCGTATCGAAATCAGCATCCTCGCTGAGTATTGATGATAATCCTACCTCTTTCATAGATGCAACGTGAGCGGCATCTCGTGGATCAAGTGTGGTTTTTTCAAAGATATCTGTCATTTTGATAATGATTGATTTGTCCAGCTCAATCCATTTAATAGGCAGGGAAAGCATCGCTTTTGTAATTGAAAGTGCACTCTTTCGTCCCACGTTTTTCTTTAGAATCCACAGTACTTCATCGATGACGAGAAAGGAGGAGGCACAAGGGAGTTTGTGATGTTGTATGAGGGTTATGATTGTTCTACAATTTTTTCCTAGTGTATGGGTATCTGTTGCGGCAAAAATGAAAATATTGGAGTCAATATACAACTATTAGTCCTCCTCGTATCTGCGTGTGAACTCATTTTTGATTTTTTTCATTGAAATACTTCCGGAGGCTTTTTTTGCTGTTGTTTCGAATTCTTGTACAATGTCCTTTTTTTTAGAAAGAATTATCTTTTCCTTTTCCACGTCAACAATTAGTTTATCGCCAATGTTGATCCCTAAGAGGTCACGAATGGTCTTAGGGATTACAATTTGTCCTTTTGCTAATACATCCTTCACTATCATTCAAACCATTAAGTATTACTATAGTTATACTATTTAATTAAACTTTTGGTGTGAACATTACCACCCACCAACAACTAAAACAACCACAGTAGTATCTGAACAATACAACATCGTCCACGGACCCCATCCTATTTATCATTTAAAACATACGTTGGTCATAACTCATTTGATATTTTTGATGTTGAAACAGAAGAAAATTCATTTTATGGATATTGGGATGAAAGTGATGTCACATCGGGTAAACTAATAGAGTTCTATTATGGCCTTCAAGAAGATTGTGAGGGCACCATTCGAACTGATAATAACCAAGTGATCATGGGATGGGTTCGTGATAGAAGCGAAGGCTCTGGTTGGGGCGGTGGATTTTAGGGTATAGGAAAAGAATCCTCAATATTTTCAAAAGAGTGCATTGCTCAACATGAGATATCACACTGTTATGGTGCTCCGGATCATGGATGGCCTCTCTTTGATTTTTGTATCACGAGCTATTTCTGGCTTTTTTTTAAAATTGATAAATAGAGTGGAGGAATTGTTGCGTGCGCGGGGTATATTTTTTACGATACTTTTGTAATCGCTGTTTATTAAAAAGAGACCAATCCATGTCATCGACAAGAGAGTGTAATACGTCACGGGTGAGTTCTTGTGTTTGTGCATAGCGGATATAGATGAGATCGAGTAATGCTTTTTCAGGTTCTGCCAGTGCGATTGTATTTTTTTGTGAAAACCCCCAGAAGAGGGAGGGTTTGATTTGAAATTTTCTTGGAGAGTGGTTTGAAATTGATTGTATCGGTTTTGCGCTGGAGGACGAGATCGATTTCTTCGGAAAAACGTGGGTTTCCATAGAAGAGACGCAGAGCTGTTCCTCCTTTAATAACGACGTGTTTAAAGTATTGATTCTGCCTGAGTAAACACATACCCCCTATTCTTCTCAAGAAGACCGGGTTTGATAAATGCTTCTCCAAAATTCTGAATAACACCCTTATGACTTTTTGGATAGATTCTTCCTCTGCTTGATCAAGATACTGCTTATAAGGCATGAGCCGCATCCCTTCGAACATTACATAAAAAAATCGTATCTCGATTAAGATCTTTTGGTTTCATTGTTTGAACAGAGATATATTGCCCTGTTTCCAACAGAATATCAAAAGCAAGAGCAGCAAGTCTCATTTGCATCCGAAACACATCTCGCTTCACTACAACAATAAGATCAATATCTGAATCACTACGAGCCGTTCCACGAGCAACACTCCCATATACGATAACATCAGAGAGATTACTCTTCAACAACTCCTTTGCTTTTTGTATGAATGTGTTGATAGCTGCGTTTTGTGCTGTAGTCATAGATTCCTAATCAAATTAACAATAAACAACTACTTAACCCGTCTCATCAGAAGAACGTTTAGTACGATCTACTGACCACCAGTCCACTGAATCACAAAGAACATTGATCAAAAAAACCCAAAAAAAACACTGGCATGATCAGGTACCATATCTCAAAGAACTCCTTCAAATCATTCAGAGAATTTAACAGTATTACTAGCTCATGTGATCGTAGTACAATACAACCTTGCGTAACTTCATGAACAAATAGTGTTGATTCATTTAAAAATCAATGAACAATACATCACGGTTTCAAGCTAGATAGATATTAATCGGGAAATAAAGTAAGAGAGGGAATTTTTGAAAAATGTTTCCGATTAAAAGTAAATAGCTTTGCATTGTTATTGATAGTAATCGCGGCAATCATTGCATCTGTTCTCGAAAGTGGCCGCCCCTGCTTTTCTGCCTGTAGTTCAAGTTGTGCAGCAAGACCGGCATCTTTCTGATCAAACGGAATTGTTTCAAGACTATCCAAATACTTCATCTTTTTTTTCCCAAACTTCAAGAGACCATAGAAGGTTTCATGAAAGGTGATTGCGGTAATCGCAACATCTTCACCAGATTGTTTAATATCGGTAAATGCTTGCTGTCCCTTTTCTGATCTTTTTTCAATGATTTCAATTAAGACATCGGTATCGATTACAATCATTGTTTCTCCCAGGTTCGTTTTTCCCTTCGTTTCCTGTATATATCTTTGAGCATTTCATCTTTGTTTTCAAAACTGTTACTTCCACGAAGGTTTTGTAATACCGCGATATTTTTATTGCTTAACCGTTCAAAAAGATCGCTGAAGCTTTCATCTTTTTGCTTCAATAAAAGCAGTTTTTTATACACGCTGTTTTTAATGGTGATTGTTTTAAAACTCATAATTATGTTTATGTTTAAACATATATTTAATAATTTCGATTCAAGTCAATTAATTGAGTTCAAACTCGTACTAAACTTGGGTTTACTGTATCCCTCCATCAAAAACACGCCATTTTAAACATCACTTCGATTACAGTACACGCTATTTCTTTAAATAATAAAGAAAAGAGATGCCAATATAAACACAATATTCAAATGCACTAACTCTTTTTCCACCACTCAGAAAACACCTATGCAGCCCACACAGTTCACCACCCTTGGAAAAACCATCTTTCTACTCCCTATTCTTCTCTA
The DNA here is from genome assembly GCA_964612945.1 of uncultured Thermoplasmatales archaeon. Taxonomy (GTDB): domain Archaea; phylum Thermoplasmatota; class E2; order DHVEG-1; family DHVEG-1; genus CAZTFR01. The sequence continues at coordinate 32,418 of CAZTFR010000015.1, read as the reverse complement.
CTTTATCGCCTATCTCTTCCAAAACATCCTTCCCGCCCTTACCGCAACCATGCTACTCATCTTCCTCATCTATGCAAAAGAACAGTTCGAACACAGCATCCAGAGCCTCAGCATACACCGATCCATCATCGAACCCATCCATTTCGCCCATCACAGCCTAAACATCAAAACAGAAATACAAAACCAGGGTGGACCACTGCATATCTCTGCAACCGAACAGCTCCCCGACGACACCCTGCTCCTCTCAGAAACAAACACCCTCAACACCTTCTTCAAAGCAGGGCAAACCCACACCCTCACCTACCAGCTCAGCTTCACCACCCGGGGACGACACACCATCAAAACAACAGCCCTGCAGCTTACTGACTCCTTCCACCTCTACACCACACAGACCACACAAAAGCATCCCACCACACTTATGATCCACAGTGATCCTCAGGAGATCAAAAAAGCAAAACAAATCAGCACCCGCGAACACATCGAACTCACCCTCCCCAGCATGATCGGCACCGAAACACACTACGAAATGGACGGCATACGCACCTACACACCCGGCGATCTCCTCCGAGACATCGACTGGAAAGCAACCGCACGACTGCAAAAACTCATGACCAAACTCTTCCAAAAACAAGAAATCTCCGAAACAACAATACTCATCGACTGCGCACGCAGCATGAGACGCATCACCACCGGCAAACCCTCCAAACTCGAACACGCAACCATCCTTGCCATCCATCTCACCAAAATACTCCAATCACTCCGCCATCCAGTTGGGCTTATCGCCTACGACGAATACAAAACACTGACCACCACCAAACCCACCTACACGCATCATCAGATCTACAACACCCTCACCAGCCTTCCCACCAGCATACCAACCACCCAATACACCATACCAGAACACACCCACACCACCTCCACACCACCCACACCACACCGCTTTCTCCAAAAAATCTACCCCTTCCTCGCCCAAGGAAGACGCACCATACACACACCAGCACAGGCAAGCGGCATCTACGAAGCCCTACGAACCATCCTCATCAAACAAAAAAGCAAACATCTCATCATCCTCACCGACATGGAAACCAACACCAGCGCCCTCACCCATGCACTACTCCTCGCCCACCAAAAAAACCGCACCATCTGGCTGCTCCCCTTTTTTACCCCCTACTACCACCTCGACAAAGAAGAGCTCACCACCGAACAACTCGAACACCTCTACCAGCTACATAAACAACGAGAACACACCCTCACCAAACTCAAACGAAAACACATAAACATTGTCGAACTCACCCCAAAAACACAAGGAGGAAAAATCATTGAAACCATACGAAAAAAATAAACACACATACCGACAACGCCTCCTCACTCTACTTCTCATCAGCTACCTTGCAAGCATCCTGCTCACCCAAACAACACACACACCCACAAGCCTTCTCCTCATCCTTACACCACTGCTACTATGTGCAGTTGCAATCAGTATAAACCATCACAAGCTGCAACTCATCGGACTCTACGCATTTTATCTTCTCAGCATCCCCCACTACCTTCTCACAACCATGCAAGACACCCTAACAATCATCCTGATCCTCCTGTTTTTTCTCATTCCTTCACTAACGCTCACCGCACGTATCCTCTCACAAAACAACCCGCTCACCATTCAAGATTTAACCATATCAAAAAGACCACTTCTCATCAGCACCATCCTTACAGCAGCTATCCTTCTTCTGTTTTATCTTCTCACCATACAACTCTGGGAGGGTTACCTTCTCACCGCTGAGCAAATCGAAGGGCAAATCATTCTACTTGCCGCCCTCAGCATCACCCTGACAGCACCCTTTTTCATAAAACAAAAAAGAACGCAGCCTACGTCGTAACCTCAGGGGTCATCACTTCAGGCACTGCCACACTACCAAGAATATCATCAATCACCTTTTCAGAGGACAACCCCTCCAGCTCAGATTCCGCAGAAAGAATCACCCGATGAGACAACACCTTCGGGACCATCTGTTTCACCATATCAGGAATCACATATTCCTTCCCCTGAATCAACGCATATGCCTTACAGGCATACAACAGATGCTCACCAGCACGAGGACTCGCCCCTACCACCAGCGACGACCTTGTTCGGGTTTCATCAACGATATCCATAATATACCGAAAGATGCTCTCATCAGCGTACACCTGATGATGCATACCTACAAGAGTGTGCACCATAGACGATGGAACCGGCTGCAAAGTGATCTGTTTATGATGATGCTTGTTCTCAAGCATCTTCAATTCCTGCTCACGGGGCAGATAATCCATAATCACCCGCAGCAAAAATCGATCCAACTGTGCCTCCGGCAGTGGATACACTCCTTCAGTTTCCACCGGGTTTTTTGTAGCAATCACAAGAAACGGACGAGGCAAATTTAAGGTGGTTCCTTCAATGGTGACCTGCCGCTCCTGCATCGCCTCAATTAAAGCAGACTGCGTCTTAGGTGGCGCCCGATTGATTTCATCGGCAAGCACAATTTCGCTAAACACCGGCCCCTTCCGCAGCTCAAAGGTGTTTTTTTTCTGATCAAAAAAATAATGACCAATGATATCTGCAGGGAGCAAATCCTGGGTAAATTGCACCCGATTCCAGATGAGTCCGGTGATTTGTGAAAATGTTTTGGCAAGGGTGGTTTTGGCAAGACCAGGGACTCCAAGCATAAACATATGGCCTTGGGTGATCAGACAGATTAAAAAATCATCGACGACTTCTTCATAGCCGACCACGACCTTTGCCACCTCAGTTTTGATAGCATCGCAGGTTTTTTTTACGGTGGAAAAATCAATGGGTTGGGGTTTTTGTGCCTTCATGTGTTCTCAATCCTTTCAATAATCTTTGCTAATGTCTTTTTGTCCCAGGTGGGATGTTTCTTCAGGAGCTCCTCAATATGAGAATCTGATGATGGTGGAGGTGGTGTTTTTTTTCTATGAAACACCACATGCAGAATCCTGATGATGAGGATACGTGGGATACGGGTAAACCCGACAACAAATAAGAAGATTACGAAACAGAGAATGCCTAGTTTTGCTTCCACGCTGATCGTAGTGGGCAGGGTGTAGGAGACTTGAAGGGGGAGTGAGGTGCTGCGATGGCTTTCATCAAAGACCACCGCGGATCGATCGGCTATGAGGTAGGAAAACAGGTTATCGCGGAACTGTTGATTGTCAAGGGTGCGATTCATGGAGTTGATCAGAATGGAGGGTGCAGCGCAGATCACCAGTTCTCCTTGTCCGTAGTCGATGGTGGCAAGCAGCGGGAAGGGCCCGGATTTTTCGGTGGGGTCTTCTTTTCCATTTTCGATAAAATCAAGCCAGCTGAGCTCTGAGGAACGGGCAAGAACTGTGGTGTTTTTTCCAACGGAGAGCGCGGTGGGATAGTTGAGCAGGAGATAGGAGACATTGTCGGTGAGTGGATGATCCTCTTGGGTGAAGTTGTAGACAGCGACAAAGCTGGCGTTTTTTTCAAAGGAGAGATCAAGCAGTAGCTTGGTGGAAAAGCGGATGCTGGTGTTGAGGCGTTCGAGCAGGGTGTTTCCCGTTCCAAAGTCATCGGCGAGAAACACGGTTCCGCCTTCTCTGAGAAAGCCGTCTATGTAGGTTCCCTCAAGGGCGGTAAAGGGTGCTTGTGGTCCGATGAGAAGCAACGTGGTATTCTGTGGTTCCAGCTCAAGAGTGGTAAAGGACTTGTGCGAGAGAGTCAGAGTGTGTTTTTCTATGGAGAAGGTGGGCTGAAAGACTCCGGCCTCGTAGCTTCGGAGGGCAAGAGTACTGCAGCCATTCCACCCGGTGTTGTAGATGCTAAAGTCACTGGTGTTCTGCAATAGGGGGTTGCCCAGGGAGAGGACAAACAGCAGAAGACCAATGCCAAAGAAGATGAGGATCTGATAGATCCGTTTCATCATCCTGCTGATCATCTATCGATCACCGTCCAGGCTTTGAAGGATCCGTCGTGCGTAACGGTCAAACAGGGAGATATCCTCTGTTGTAGCAGTCACAGGTGCATAGCGAGCGACTTCAAACAGGTCCCGTATCTTTTCAGAGAGATGTGCGGGTATTCCCTGATGAATCATGATGGTATGGATATCGCGATGGGTGTGTACAGGTTGAAATAAGAGTCCCACCGCTGACAACGCCCGAAGAAGCGACTGATACCGGGAGAGAATTGCTTCATTGCCTGCGTTGTTCTCACCGGTGGCTACCGAGGAATCATACAGAGTATGCACCGAGTGCTTCTCTGCCAGTGGAGCCGTCTTTGAAGTGCTTCGGACATCCATCTGTGTTTGGGGCACGCTAGCTTTTTTTGTTTTGAAAAACAACGCTCGAATGCGGGTGTGATAGATGACTACGAAAAAAATAAGAAGACCCAGCATGGCAGCTGTTGCTAGAAGCAGACTATGGCCAACAAGAATATCAAAAAAACTCATCACCAACACAAGAGAATAGGTGTCAGAGCGACTACTTCTCCACATATACTCCTCAGACTGAAACCGTGCAGACACCCGATACAAACCTGTTTCTTGTTGATCGGTTTGAAGAAGAAGCTGATATCGCCCGTTCTCATCGGTGGTTGCCATGCCCACGGGTTTATGATTGAAAAACAGTGTTACCGATCTATTAGCAAGAGCAGATGAATGTACACCACTGCGTAAAAAACCGGAAAGAGTGATGGTCTCCCCTATGGTATACTGGTCTTTTTCAAGAACAAGGGACAGCACGGTAGGGGTGTCAACAGAGAAGGTCACCATCTCAGAGCGACAGGGTTGATACACCGCTGCAGGGGAAAAGGAAACCGATGCCTGATAGCGGCCAAAGGATAAGAAATCAGAGTGCGCATACGAAAAATATCCATATATATCAGTTTCAAGCGGCAAAAAATCATCAAAAACAGATAATACCACAGAGTCAGAAATCCCCTGACCGTTATAATCGGTAAGACGCCCAAAAAAACCAATGGTTTCATTCAGATAATAATGCCTACGATCCACTGACAGACTCAGATGAGAAGGGGCCAGTGCAACTGTAAGTTCAATCTCATCAGACAAATACTCCACATCAGCATAGACAGTGCGACTTTGGACTCTGAAAATACCAGGGGGCTGATCAACAGAGAACGTGATATTTCCCGCATAGCGCCCCTGCTCATCCGTTGTAAGATTTAGAACAACCATATCATTCCAGAACAGTTCAACTGATTGATTTGAAACAAACCCTCCTTGGGAAAAAAAATAGCCATACACCGCTACCATTTCATCAAGATACAAGGAGGTATCCTTCACTGATAAAAAAAGACCTGATTCAACGGCATCAACATACGCAAGCAACGCATCAACATACCCGGTATACCGGTCTAGCAGAACGGAAAGCGTAGTAAAAAAATCCAGTAGGGTCTCCGTTGAAAAATGCTGATCTAATTGGGCTACATGCACGCGTGCGCCGGCAAGATCACGCTTTGCATCGACCAACAACGACTGCACCGCCACTAATGAACCTATTATCTCCGATGACGTATTATGCTGATTGATATGAACAACAACATCTGAAAAATTCTCAACTATCTGTTCATGACAGACTACAAAATCAGAGATATTCGCCCCTAACGAACGCAGCGGCTTCAACACATCCTTTACATACTGATAACTCGAAACCGCATCCTCAAGCTCATCCAACACATCCGAAGAATACGACAGCTGCTGCTTCAAGGCAACCGCATGTTCTGACGAACGCATAAGATCATCGGAGGAGTATCGCACATCAAGATCCTCATCAAACACAATCGAATAATTTACCAAAATAGACGACTGCAAACAGGCCTCAGCAGCCTGTTTGGTATCAGAAAGAAACGAAACAATAGAAGATATATCCTCCTCTGCTGTATCAAAATACACATGCGAGGGCACACCAGAAACCACAAGCGCACTACCCACGACAAGCACAAGCAATCCCCAGCAAAGCCTCCGCCACATCACCATCCACAAACCAGGAAATGATTTAAATCATTTTGGTCATTTCCCACTGCAACATACCCCCTGAGGAGGATCATACAGACGTGACGATAAAAAACAGACTACGCCAACCACATATGCGTGCAAAACTACTAGGAATACCCCTGATCATCGTTGGCATCATCCTGCTTGCACTAGCAACCACACTCTCAATCAAAATCGCGTTTGCAACACTTCTCATCGGCCTCTTCACCATCTTCACCATCACAGAAAAAACCACACCCACCACGCTCAGCCATGCACACATCAAAGGAAGCCTCAACAGTATCAGAACCATCATCGACGAACTCAACCTGAAAGGAAACAGCATCTATCTGCCCACCTCCTCGCTTCGCACTGAAGAACGCATCTTCATCCCCCTCGAAAAAACAACCGACGCACTCCCAGAAATCGATACCGATCTTGTCTTTGCCACTGGATCAGACGGAACCAGCCTCGGCCTTGCACTGCCCCCAGCAGGACTCCCCCTGCTCAATGAAATCCAAAAAGACAATCCCTTCCCCACAGCCACCCTTGACACCATCGAAGAACACCTGCAACGCTTCATCGGACACAACCTCCTCCAATCACTCTCACTTACCAAACAGAAAGACAACAGCTGGAAACTTGAACTCACCAGCCCCCTCTTCTGCACCCACAATACGACGTTTTGCACACAATACCCCTGCCCAACGTGTAGCGCCATTCTTACCGCAATCACCCGCTCCACACAAAAAAAACTCTCTGTCACAAACGCAGAAAACGCCGGCAAAAAAACAACCATATACTTCAAAGCAGAGGGCTAATCTATGCTGATGTCAGAAAAAATAACCCTCATCTTTACCATCTGGATTCTTATCGCCTTTCTGCTCACACCAGATAGCGCTCTGGAAATCTTTTTCATCCTCATCTTCATCGGCATTCTGATTATCAGAGAACTCAGCGATCTTATCACCACCACAAACTTAAAAGAACGCATGAACACCTTCATCTACATCTTTCTCTTGATCTTCATCGGCATTGTCAGCCAAAAAATACTTTCTATCCTGGGAATAACATAACATCAACCCATTTTTATCAACCATAGAGGATACAATTGACATAATGCCAAAATGACAAAATGTCAAAATGGAATTTTCACCACGTATCTTTAAATATAAAAAAAAAACATGCCCCTGTTCCCAAAACTAAGGAGAAAAACTGGATGGGATACCAGCAGCAAAAGAGAGAAAGAGACGGGCATGCTGCAATAGGTATTGGCGCCATGATCGTATTCATAGCCATGGTTTTGGTCGCCGGGATTGCAGCATCGGTCCTCATTCAAACCAGTGGAACCCTGGAAACCCGGGCGATGGCAACCGGCAGGGAAACCACGTCTGAAGTTGCTACTGGTATAGAAATCGAAGATATCTGCGCCTGGGCAAACACAAATGATGACATCTCCTATCTTGCACTCTCTGTGCGACCACGGTGTGGATCCACCGAAATTGATCTTAATGATACTATACTAGAAATATCAGATACCAACAAAAAAATTGTCCTGAATTTCACCGGACAACTACTTGTGGACGAAGACGACATTGACGGTGATTTTTTTAATTCAGCTAATTTTGACAACCTTCAAGCAATATCCTTTTCTGCAATCATCATCGAAGACACCGATGATTCAATTTCATCCTCACAACCAATTCTTACAAGAGGAGATCATGTCTATCTCACTATAGACCTTGCAGATGCCAGTGGTTTTAACAAGATTGCAGAACGGTCAGACATGTGGGGTAACATTATCCCATTAGAGGGAGCTATGTCTGTTTTTAAATTCCGAACCCCCAATACTTTTTTTAGAAATATTATCGAGCTGGGCGATAACACCTAAAAGCTTGTAACACTGCGAGGAGGAGCTTTCTACGCAAAAATTCTTATACACCTGGAAAATTGCATCACCCACGATATATGAAACTTGCGTTTCCCACATACCCGGTTGATGTCCTTGTTTGCCTTCTGCTCAGTATCATTCTACTTCCGGTAGCATTGTTAAATATAGAAGGAGCAATCAGAATAATTTTGGGGCTTCCATTTATTTTATTTATCCCAGGATATCTTCTTATCTTTGCCTTGTTTCCCACAAAAAAAACAGAGAAAGGCATTGACATCATCGAACGTATCGCACTCAGCTTTGGTCTTTCCATCGCCGTTGTCCCCCTCATTGGTCTCGGGTTAAACTATACGCCCTGGGGTATCCGTCTAGAGCCCATTCTTCTCTCTCTGTTTGCCTTTAACCTCTTGATGGGCATCATCGGTATCTACCGATGGTACAACACGCCTACAGAGGGCCGTTTTGTTCTCGCATTTCAGCTCACTTTTCCAAAACAACAAAGCAGACTAGATGCCGCGCTCACCATCATTCTTGCAATCACCATCATTCTTGCCATTAGCGCACTTATCTATGTGATTGTCACCCCTAAAATCGGGGAGCGATTCACAGAGTTTTACCTACTTGGACCCGAGGGTATCGCAGATGACTATCCCTCCACGCTGCAACAAAACCAAACCGCGCAGATCATCATTGGTATTGCAAACCATGAATATGAACCCATCAACTACACCGTAGAAATCTGGCTGGTCAATCAGACCGCGACCACAGATAACACCACCAATGAAACACAGATAACCTATCATGAATTCTGGTATCTTGACTCGCTTTCTACCACACTGAACCATACCGAGATTAACATTGAAGAACCTTGGACTGCGCAATGGGAATACAATTATTCATTTTCAACAAATAAAACAGGACAGTACAAACTCGCGTTTCTTCTGTACAGAAATGAAACAGCATCCTATCAACCTTCTGTTAACTACGCAGCAGACGCTGAAGACAAACTCAACAACGCCTACCGGGAAACCCATCTCTGGATCACCATTGTCTAATGGAAAAACAAGCCATGACGACAATCCTCACATAACACATGCATTCCTTCCTCTTTGTTTCCATTTTTATAGTAGGACTCCACCGGGTTACGTCCACCACAGCGAGCACAGGTCTTCAGCTCCCCAGAGGGCGTCTCAGCAGCATGCAGCTGCCCGCGAAGCCTGCGAATCTCTTTTTCATGTTCCACTAAAATAGAAAGCACAATCGGCTCAAAGGGATTCGGATTGGGCATGTTATGACCAGCGGTGGCATGACGACGGGCATGATCCAGCAACGCCTCAAAAAGCTCCTTATCAAGACCACGAAGCGCCCGCTTGAACTCATGCCATTCCCAGCCGAATTGCTCGATAATCATGCGAAAGGTTGGTACCGTACGACCCAAAAAGTCTGCCTCCTTTACAGTAACGATAACAACAGACGGAAAACACACCGAAGAGCAAAACAAAAAAAAACTGACACGAATACCTTCATCGGTTAAGGACGAAACCGAGGAATGGTATGTTCTCGCTTACAGAACACCATATATCCATGTCTGCTTTTCTGCTCTGCAACACGTGGGTCCCGGGTAAGAATGGTGCCCACGCCTCCTTTGATAGTATACGTCCACGTCATCATTACCACCCCAAACAGCAGACCACCATTATATACCTAAAACAGGGGTATCTGAAAGTATTCATCAACCCTGGAATCTCAGGGTAAAAAGATATAAGAACCATCACCTATTGTAGACAAAGTGAAGACCGTGCGATGCAAAAAATGCAACAAACTACTATCTGCTGACGAAGAACCCGCAGGATACTGCTACGAATGTCTCTACAAGGTCCAGGAAAAAACAGAACTCTACGAGTTCTAAAAAAACCCTACAGTATGGCTGTAAAAACAATTCCGACAAAGAAAAACATCCCACACACAAAAAGTGTCATAAACCCAAGACGCACCTCACCTTTAAAGATGGTAACAATAGCAAGAACAAACGCAAGCAAAAACAAAAGATAGGAAAAAAAGAATGCAATCACTGCACAAAGGATAGCAAAACCCTCATAGATCCGAGCACCACCAATATCATAGCGATACCCCTGAGAATACACACCAGGAAGCTCGGGTAGAACTGTTTTATTATACTCCTCCCAACGCTGCCGATCCAGATCACGTTTTTGCCGACGATAAACCGTCATAACAATAGCAATACCCGCAATAAGAAAAGGAAGCACAAAAAATACAATACCAAGATACACGCTCCAGTACATTTCCTGTAACAAAACGCCCTTTTGATATGCCAACTCCTGCATGAAGGCAGCATCAGTCGAACCTAACAATGCCAAAAAGGTAAAAGTTAACGATCCAATGATAAGGATACTTCCAATACCATATCCAATAGTTTTTAGCCACGGATTCATAAACCCGTCCACCTCATGCTCATCCATTATTTGCAAAATGATTCTATTAAAAGATATCTCGGTTTTTTTCCATAATGAAAAAGTATCACTGTCCATCAAAGCAACCAATAAAAAAAAGAAAAAAAAGGGGAAAAATTATTTTACATTTAAGACAAAAGGACCGAACATGGTCGCTGTTTTACTCGCTGAGACTTCAGGTGCATTATCCGCTGAAGCAGTAACCTCGATATCACAGGATAACAACCCAAAGAACACGCCTGATTTTACGACAAGTTCGCTTGATTTTCCAGGAGGCAACGTTGCGACTTCTTCGGTTTCATTCACATCAATCTTATTGAGTATTCCACCGGTAACTTTGAGAGTTGCTTTTGCATTGATCGCATCAGCTTGACCAATGTTGTTTACTACCGCAGTGACCCCAAGTCCCCCTGAGATGTCTGCGATCTCAAGCTCTGCGGCTTCACCTTCGACGATAGCATCAATACACCAATTAATGTCAAGAAATTCACCTGGAGCAGTTTCAATAGTCTGTAGCTCAAGCCAAGTTTCTCCTCCGTCTAATGAAGCCCAATCACCTTTGCCATCGACAGCAGGACCGCCATCGACGGACATGGGATAATCATCTACAAGAGCGATGTTTTGACTGGTGATTTCAAATGACACCCAAAGCTCACTGTCTTCTGCTATGTCAACAGAGGTGGATAGATCTACGCGAACCCATTCCTGCGCAGAAGCAGTGTATGGTTCTGAGGTGAGAAGAGTACCTGGACTTGTTGCAGTTCCCTTCGAATAAATCTTTAACGTTCCCTCATGCTGAAGGTCATTATAGTGAAAAAAGCGAGCTGCAGAAAGATTAAAACCGGCAAAAGCACCGAGTTCATCAGCGGTAAGTCGAATAGCGGCTTCCCAGGTAAACTCTTCTGGTGCTTCAGGGTCGTTATCTCCAAGACCAATAGCACTTGAAGCAAGGGTTTCTTCATCATAGAACCCAATAAGTGTTTCATCTGCTAATGCATCAGGATCATATAACGACGAGATATCCAGCGGATTTTCAGTATGTATTAGCTGAAAAGTTGGGTTAGTTTGTGGTGCTGCATGAGTAAGCGTTGCAGTAGTACCTAACAGCAACGCAAGTGCAAGAACAACAGCCTTTACGCAAAATATAGTGCTTCTTTTCGTTTCTTTCATTTATATATCCCCCTATCTCATAATTCTGAAGAGAGTTATATGTAACTTTGGATTTAATTATATATATAATTTTCTATAAAAATTACGTATCAGATAAAAAAACAAGAAAATGACTAAGATTTCAAAAAGACGGCACAAGCTATTAAAGAAATCCCCTATCAATTAGAGCAGTGCATCTCACTTACCAAAACATAGAGGAAAAGAATATCAATCAAATAATTTTTAATAAGGCACCTCCATCATCACCTATATCAGACAAGAGGAACGTACTATGCAGGCATATCTTAAACAGATCAAAGGCATCAGTTTTGTTGGAAAAGCAGACACCGAACATTGGATCACAATCGATGGGCCAAAAGTCTTCAATGGATCAGAAGCCGCCCCCCGACCAAAAGAACTCCTCCTTCTTTCTCTGGGAAGCTGCACGGGCAGCGATGTAGCATCCATTCTTGCCAAGAAAAAAGTATCACTCCAACAGTTTGAACTCAAGCTCACTGCAGAGGTAGCAGAACACCATCCAAAAGTGTTTAAATCCATCCACATCACCTATATTTTCACCGGAAAAAACCTCAACAAAAACCATCTCGAACGAGCAATAGAACTCTCACAAAACAAATATTGCCCGATCACAGAGATGCTGCGAGCATCTGTAAAGATTACCTCCTCCTACGAAATCATTGAAGAATAATAGAGAGGTGAATAACAGGTTATCCAATAAAAAACTCAACAATATTTGTAACCAAAATCTAAAAAATGACTACAAAAACGAAGAGCATGAACACAAATCGTTGACCGTTAAAAGAGGTTAGTCATCAGAATCCAAAAAAGCCTTTGCATCCCCTATTAAATGATACAATTCCTGCATAGCCTGCCGAGGATGGGAGGATTTTACGATGAACGATCCGGAGACAAACATGTTTGCTCCAGCTTTATCAAGGGATCTGATAGTATCAGCAGTAACACCACCGTCAACTTCAATGTTTAACTGCGGATATTGTTCTCGTAGCGTTTGTATTTTTTCAAGCATTTCAGGTAAAAACGGGCTTCCGTAAAATCCGGGGTTCACAGTCATGATAAGGACTTGTTCAATCGTATCTATATAGTCGTTGAGAACAGCAACAGAAGTATCTGGGTTGAGGACAAGCCCTGCTTCCTTTCCTATTCGATGAACCGCATCAAGAGCAGTGTCTAATTTTGTGCATGATTCATAATGGATGAGGATGCGTTGGACCTTATGTCCATGATGGTGAATCCATTCCAGCGGATCAGCAACCATGAGATGTGCCTCGTATTGTGCAGATACCTTGGGAAGCTTAAGATCAAAATCTAACGATTGATTGGGAACAAACTGATTGTCCATTACATCAAGCTGTATGAGCTTGGAAAATAGGGCGATAGTATGCAGCTTTTCATTAAGCTCGGCCTGGTTTTTTGCAATAATTGCAGGAATTACTATTTTTTCTAACTTCATAATATCCAACTCGTTATAATTACAATGGGTGCATATATGATGATACCAAGGAGAAAATAAAATGGTTTCCCAGCGGTGCCAAAGGGAAGAGAATGTCTGATGATGGAAAACAGCAATCCACCGATGATAAATCCTAGAAGAGCCGTTTGAATGCTTCCATCAATATGGGTGAACAGAAGTGATACAACAAGAACACCAAGGACCGTTGATGAGGAGACAATGGCATGAATGTAAGCGGAGGGGTGGCGATGGACGGGAAGTGTGCTGACAGCGGTGAAAATAGCGATAGGTACAAACAATAACAGAGTTTCTTGCAGACTTTGTGTGGCAAATTCAAAGAGAATCATTCCCAGTATGAAATGATAGGTAAAAGAGGTGATTTGGTTTTCAACACCAAGGCGGCTTTGTACCTGTTGTTTGGATGAATGTTGATAGATATATTTTTCGATGAGATGAATGACAACAAATCCGATAAGTAACGAAAGAAAAAGAAAACGATTAATGGATATGACCGCATCGCTGAACTGTGGGATTAGATCAAGGAAAAGATATGTAATAGAAATTCCTGCAGATAAAGAAAGGATATGGGTATAATACGATCCGCAGACTGAATAAATTTGTTCGCCAAAAAATTGGAGAAATGTAAGAATCAAGGCAAGAAGCAGAGCGACAAGAAATGCTTGCATATGTTAGATATACCTCCAGAGGGATTTGTTTTTAGAAAAAAGAGAAAAGCGAGAGTTCTGTGAAAAGAGAAGATTTCGTAGCATTTCTATCATATTATTGTTTTTTTACTAACTATGTCAGTTAATACATAAGACTGTGCAATGTGTTTTATTAGTTTTGTGGGACATTGATATTCATCAATGTCGGCATCGAGAAATCGATTGAATGCGTTGATTTTGTGTTGTCCACAAAAGAGGAGCATCCCTTTTTTTGTCTGCTGCAGCAGTTGTTTTGAGATACTCATTCGAGTAGGTGGCGGTTTTGGAGCATGAGTTACTGCAATAAATCCTGGTGAAGGATCATCAATCGAGGGGTGTTGGGGAAATAAAGAGGCGATATGGCCGTCTTTTCCAGCACTAGCTAGTACGATATCAAAAGCAGAGCCATATTCTTTGAGTTCTCGGTTGTATTGTTCTACTGCATGTGATAGACCAGAAGATTCCGTGGGAAAAGCATGGAGATGCAATGGAGAAACAAACGGCGATAGACATTCTCGAATTAATCGGTAATTACTGTCTGGATGATTGAGGGGAACCATGCGTTCATCGATCAAAAAGAGATGGATGCATTCCCATGGAACTGAATGATGTTTTAGATGGGGAAGGACCTGTTGTATTGATTGTCCACCTGCGATTCCAAATAAGATAGTGTTTTGTGAGGTAGCAATATCTGTAAGCAAATCAGAGAGGAGCTGTGCGGTGTGCTGCGGGATTGTATGTGGTTTGCAGATGATTTCTGCCATAGGAACCATATGCCTTTCAGAAGTGTTCAAGGATTTATACCTTCAGGTTTTTTTTGGTTTCCATTTTGTAGTCTTCTACATTGGGTTGATCAAACGGATTGACTTGTAAAAGATAGCCTAGATACATCATTTCCATCATTTTCATCTGAAGGAGTTGACCGATAGATTGCTCGGAACAATCGGGGAGGTTGATTTCTACAAAGGGGCGGTGAGCCTTCTTGTAGGATGCTTGAACTCCCTGTAGAATGGCGTTCATGATTTCTGCAAGGGTCTTTGTCTGGATGACGGGAAGTAAGGGTGAAACATCAGAGTCTGGTGGAATGGGCACGTTTGGTTGCATACGCTTGATTCGTACAAAGGTGGTAAATTTATCATTCGGTCCTCCGAGATAGAGTTGAAGGGTGGAATGTAGATCTGTTGGACCAATAGAGACAAGTGGAGTGATGCCTTCAAAGACTTGGTCTCCGTTGCGGTTGTATTGTTTTCCGATACTTTCGCTCATAAGTTGACGATACCATTTTCCTACAGATTCAAGATCCGTGCTGAACAAAAACAGGTTATGGATGGTTTTTCCTTGTTGTTTGTGGAGATACAGCAGAGCTGCACTTAATGCTGCAGCATTTTGGAGTATATTAGTGGAAAGACAGCGGTCACGCATCAGGTGGACACCAGCGAGCACATCTGCGATGTTCACACCGATCATGCCCAGAGGAAATAATCCTACAGGTGAAAAAACAGAGTAGCGCCCTCCTACTTTTTTGGGTATTTCTAACACCGAATACTGATGTTTTTGAGCAAAAGACCATAATGCAGAGTTTTTATCGGTGGTAAGAACGACATAAGATTCATGGTGTTTTTTATATTTTTTTAATACATTGAGCAGGACCTGAAAATTTGCAAGGGTCTCTGTGGTTCCGCCGGATTTGCTGATCGCATTGATGAGAACATTCTTACCTTGTTTGAGTACAGGTTCAATAATTGCTATGATGTCTTGTATGAGCTGCGGATCAACAGTGTCTGCGTAGAGTATTTTAAGGGACGGGCGGAGGGGGTTATATCGTTTTCCGAAGAGTGCTTCTTGAACAGCGATGGTTCCCAGGTTGCTTCCTCCAATGCCCACCACAATGAGGTATTCAGGCTTGAGTGCCTTTTTTTCAGCAACTACTTTTTGAATGGTGCGCATCTGTTGATGATCATCACAGAGACAGATTGAGGCACGATCGTTTTGATACCCTTCTTTGAGGGCATGATTCATCTGCTCTATTTCTGGCTGCAGCAGTTCTCCAATACGCTGGAGTTCTTTGGTGCTAATGGTGCTGGCATCATAGCTGAAGGTGAGTTCTTTCATTTGGGTGCCTCAACGTAATAGTTTTTTTTATATTGCTGCAGGTTTAAACAGATGTTTTCTTCGCCTTGTTGATAGGCTTGAAAGCAGTGGGTGATGATGTTAAAGGCGTCGTTGTAGTCCTTTGCCAGAAAGATATCGTTGAGGTCTTTTTTGTCTAGAAAGTTGTGTTTCAGCAGATGGTTTTCTACCCATTCAAGAAAGGCCTGCCATTGATCGCCAAGAAGAATGATGGGTGTATCGCAGATATGTTCGACTTGGACAAGCTGCCAGGTGTAGACAAACTCGAGAAGGGTGCCTACTCCACCGGGTGCAACAACAATTGCATTGGAAAGCGACATAAAGGTGTCAAGTCTGGTAGAAAAGCGGTTGTATTCCTGTTTGATGTCGAGATGCCAGTTGGGTTTTTGTTCATGCGGGAGTTTAATGTTTAATCCAATAGAGTAGCTGTCATTTCCTGTGCGTCCGTCTTTATGTCCTTTACTTGCAGCATCCATAAGACCGGGTCCACCACCGGTGACCACATCAAAGTGTTTTCCGGCGATGAGTTTTGCAAGATTATAGACTTGATCGTAGATGGGATCATTTTTTGTGATCCGTGCAGAACCAAAAATTGCGACGCGAAATCGTTTCTTATTTGATGCGAACTCGGGCTTTAATGTCATCTTCTTTTTCCTGGGTTAAGGCTGCATATTCAGGGACGACATCAGCGGTGAATTTTTTCATGCCTTCCCTTGTTTTGTAATGGGTCAAAAGCTCTTTGATAACCGAATATGGGCAGGTTGCGATGTGAGCGCCAACAAGTGCTGCCTCGCGGACTTGTCGGGTGTTTCTCATGGAGGCAGCGATGACTTCTGTTTTCATGTTGTAGATGGTGAAAATATCCACGATTTGTCCCACCAGATCAATTCCGGAGACAACTCCGTTATCTTCATAGATTTCATCTCCCTGGTACCATCCATCCATAGGGAAGTAATCTGATTTTTGAAAGGATATGTTATGTTGACTGCGGATGTAATCATCGATTCTTCCTGCAAAGGGGCTTACTGCTTGTGCGCCTGCCTTTGCGGCCAGTAGAGCCTGTTCGGGGGTAAAGATAAGTGTGCAGTTAACGGGGATTCCTGCAGAGGAAAGCGTTTTTATGGTTTTCAGTCCGTCAAAATCCTTTCCGGTGTTGTCTTGAAAACTGGTGTTCACAGGTATTTTAATCCACACGTTTTTTGCGACATGATTAAATTGTTTGTAGAGTGATTTTGCTTGTGCAACCATGTTATCATAGGTGTTTTCGGTGACCTCAAGGCTAACCGGTGTTCCTTTTGCGGTTTCTAGGATGTCTTTAAGGTATTGTTCTATCGTGATATCTGCGCCCTGATCTTGAAGATGGGTGACTGCCTTTTTCAAAAGTGAGGGGTTGGTGGTGACGCCATCAGCAACACCAAAGCTGTAGGCTTCTTTGATTTCATCTACATGAGCCGTATCTACAAATATCTTCATGGATTCTCTACCTCCCCAAATGGGTTGGATGTATGAACCGATATCTCTCATTTAATATTTATGCATTACAAAGAGCAATAGATTCTATCTATGCTACAGATCTAGTGATGATACTGTGCAGCAAAGCATGCACCAAGCAGCCCTACAGTAGTGTTGATGACAACCTTAATCGGCGGTTTGCTGAGAACCTCCTTTTGATAGGGGGAGTTGGTGAACTCGTAGAGAAACTCAGCTGTTTGAAAGATATCTGGGTTTTTTGCAGCAATGCCTCCTGCGATGTATAACCCTCCCACTGCAAGTGTGTCCAAGATGAAGTTTTTTGCGCATCGTGCATAAAACCGGGTGAAAAGATGAAAGGTTTCACTGCAGGTGTTATCGACCTTTCGATATCTAGCGATGAGCGGTGTAGGATCTGCTGCCCGGTCAATTTCGGCGGTATACCGTGTGGGTCGAATGTTTTTTTGATTTCTGAGATAGCGGTAAATATTTGCAATACCTGGCCCGGAGACAACTTCATCGTAATAAATCGGGTAGCTAATGTTTTTTGTTCGTTGAATATATCGAAGCAGCCCGAGTTCATTCATATCATAAACGGGAATCTCACTGTGTCCTCCTTCACTGGGGTGCGGAAGATAAGCATCGTTATGTTCCTGGTGGAGAAGCAGTGTCTTTCCCAGTCCGGTTCCTGCTCCAATAGCGGCTTTGGGGAGATGACCATCCAAGCGGGATTTCCCCTTGGCTATGGTTACGAAGTCGTTAGGATCTTCTTCGTTTAGAAGATTTAGACCATATCCTACTGCCTGAAAATCATTGATAAGCGCGATGTCTTCAAGCACGGTGTGTTCCTGCAACCCGGAAAGATCAATATCCCAGGTGATGTTGGGAAGCGCAGCAGAGGTTTTATCTGCGGAGATGACACCTGGTGCTGCAATACAGGTAGCATCCGGTGTGAGCTGATAGGTGGATTCTATATATTTTAGAGTCTCGGTGAGTGCGGGAAGAAGAGCGGGAAGCTGTTGAGAATGAAAAGTTAAGGAGAGCAAAAGAGTGACCGAGGTATTTTGCACACCTGCAAGACCAAACCGGGTGGCAGTTCCCCCAACATCCGCTCCAAGCACATAGGATGAAAAGTCTGATTTCTTGAAACCTTTTTTATACCGCTTTAGCTCATAGGCAGTAGGCATGTCCTCAATATCTCCTCAAGTACTTGGATATTCTCAAGCAAAGCAAGAGAGTAGAAGTATTTTTTGGTATCCTATAACACATTAGAGTTCTTCGAGGATAGCACAGACAAAGTTGTAGAATTTTTGGACGCTTTTGATATCGACTTCTTCCTGTGGTGAATGCATGTATTCAATGCTAGGTCCAATAGAGATCATGTCCATTCCCGCGTATTTTTCTCCAATTATGCCACATTCAAGACCTGCATGAACAGCTTCTACTTTTGGATCTTCACCGTAACGTTTTTTGTAGATTTTTTTGGCAAGGGCAAGAATATCTGAGTTGAGATCTGGTTTCCATCCCGGGTAGGGTTCATTTTGTTCAACGTCTGCCTTGCAGAGTGTAGCTATGGAATGAATATGATCACGTAATGATTCAAGCTCTGACATAATAGAGCTTCGACTGCTGAGCATCATTTCTACGTGATTTTCTTTGAAATGAACAGTAGCAAGATTTGTAGAGGTTTGTACAAGATCGGGAATGTCATAACTCATTTTAATGACCCCATGGGGAAGAGCATAGATGAGATTTAGCAGGTTTTGAAGAGCGTCATCGGTGATCACCTTTTGTGGTGCAGCATCTTCTTCAAAGGAGACAGAAAACTCGGGATCAATGGGTTTGATTTCTTCAAGGATATCCTGTGCTTCATCTTTGATGGTAGTGCTGATTTTTTGTTTGTCATTAGGAACACAGACAATAAGTGCCGATGCCTCCCGTGGTATCGCATTGTGTTTATCGCCACCGGTAAATGATGCCAATGAAAAGCTATGGTGTTGTTTGGCTTTCCAGAGCAACCGGTTGAGGATCTTAACTGCGTTACCTCGTTGTTCATTGACGTTTACTCCAGAGTGTCCACCGCGCAGTCCATGGACTTTTATATGAAGACCTTTCATACCGTAGGGAGCATCCTGCATGTTAATGGGAAGCTTTACAATCGAATCACCACCGCCGGCACAACCGACCGTAATAACACCAAATTCTTCACTGTCCAGATTTAAAAGCGTTTTGCCGGTAAGCATATCTGTGCCAAGGGCAAAAGCACCGGTAAGCCCGGTTTCTTCATCAACGGTAAACAAGGTCTCAAGAGGTCCATGTGTTGCCTGAGTATCTTCAAGTAGAGCAAGCATGACAGACACACCAATGCCATTATCTGCCCCCAGCGTGGTACCTGTGGCAGAAAGAGCATCTCCCTTCTTTTGAAGTTTCAGTGGATCCTTTAAAAAATCATGGTCGACATCACTGTTTTTCTCACAGACCATATCCATATGGCCCTGCAGAACAACCGTTGGTGTCTTTTCCATCCCTGAGGTAGCGGGTTTTTTCACCACGACATTTCCCGGTTTATCAGTTTTTACAGTGAGCTTTTGTTGTTTTGCAAAAGATATAATGTAGTCTCGGATTTTTTCTTCATGCTTTGAACACCGAGGAATAGCGCTAATGTTTTCAAAATGTTTCCATACAAGCTTTGGTTCAAGTCCATCGATTGCTGACATAAACGTAGTACACCTCCCATATAAGGCAGCACGGGTAACATACACGCTTTATAAAAAAGGTTTGCTTAAAAAATCGGTCGAAGTTATAGGAAAGGGAAGCTTTATTTAAGATATACCGTATTCTTCGAAAAAAATGGAGGCCATATCACTATGGATTGGGGAATGAAAAACCGCCTGTCACGAATCATCCAAAAAGATGGACACACCGTTATGCTCGCTGTTGATCACGGCTATTTTATGGGACCAACAACAGGTCTTGAACACCTTGGAGAAATGGTCAAACCATTACTTCCCTATGCAGATGTGCTAATGCCCACCCGTGGTGGACTAAGAAACTACATTACACCAGATACTGATATACCTATCTGTCTGCGAGTATCCGGTGGAACAAGTATCCTAAATGAAAAAAATCTCCTTCACGAAGGAATTGTCTGCTCCATGGAGGATGCCATCAGACTCAATGTATCTGCTGTTGCCTTCTCTATTCTTATCGGCCAGCCCTTCGAACGAGACACCTTGCTTGGTTTTACAGAAATCATCGATAAAGCAAACCGCTACGGCATACCGGTACTTGCGGTAACCGCTGTCGGACGAGGGCTGGGTAAAGATGCCAAATACCTCTCACTTGCCTCACGGATGGCTGCAGAACTTGGTGCAAGTATCGTAAAAACCTACTTCTGCAAAGACTTTGAAAAAGTAGTGGATACCTGCCCCGTACCCATTGTGATCGCTGGTGGCAAAAAAGTACCAGAAAAAGACGCCCTCACCATGGCCTCTAACGCCCTTCAAGCAGGTGCGATTGGTGTTGACATGGGACGAAACATCTTCCAAAGTAGCAATCCTGTGGGTATGATGAAAGCAGTTCAAGCAGTGGTCCATAAAAAAGCCACACCACAAGAGGCATATGAAATCTTTCAACAAGCAAAAAAATAAAAAAAAAAGACGGGACACACTCGCATTTTCTTCGTAGAAGAACACCCACACACCCCCCATACTTTTTATTGATAGTTCTTCCGCTCCATAAGATGAAAGAAGATATCAAAACTAATTTTCACCACAATCAACAACAAAAGAATCGCAAAGGGTTGACCACTACTTATATAGAAAAACCCTCCAAAAAGAAGAGATAGATGCATCACGATAACCCGCCGGTAGGGTTGAACCATCAAAGATTTTGTCGTAAACCGCGCAGCCTCCCGGCCAGCATAGTAATTGGTATAAAACGAGTACCCATGGCTACAAAACAGCAGCAGAACAGCAATCCAAATCTGCTGAGCAGACAGAAAGACGGGACGCAACAAAGAAAAGGGTAACGCAAACGGTGACGACAGATGAATTGGGTATTGTTGAGTTGAGAAAAAAGCCAGGATAAAAAGCAGATGAACCATCATAAATATTCCAAAATGTATGATAAAAAAGAAGATTGAGCCAAGTTTTTTCGCCCGTAGTGAGAGAGAAAAACCAATGCCGTTTTTTGTATCCGTTTTTGATAATAGAACTTTAAGAATACTAAAAAAACCAACGATCGCACTTTCTAACCAGTAAATAAGAAAAACATTCAAGATAGTGTAGCCTAAAAAAAGTACACCAAAAAGAGGAAACACATTTGCAAGAAGTAACACCTGTACGGAACGAAAGGCCCCCATTGTTTTTATGAATCGAAAATTCATAGGTAACAGATAACAAGAAGTTGTTTATTAAACCCGTTTTCTACTATGTCAACCAAAACGTATTAAATTATGAAAAGATGCACGAAACAGAGGAAATCATGGTACACAAAACAATGAATGTTGCAATGTACTACAACAACAACGATGTCCGGATTGAACAAATGCCAGTTCCGCAAATCAATGATGAGGAACTGTTGGTAAAAGTCCACGCAAGCGGCATCTGCGGTAGCGATGTCATGGAATGGTATCGCATCAAAAAAGCACCACGAGTGCTCGGCCATGAGATCGCAGGTGGCATCGTTAAGGTGGGAAAAAACGTCCACAGCTATACGGTGGGCGATCGAGTGTTTGTCTCACATCACGTCCCCTGCAATACCTGTCATTTCTGTAAAAAGGGCCAGCATACTCTCTGTCATACCCTGCATTCCACCAATTTTGACCCCGGTGGCTTTGCAGAATATATTCGTATTCCAAAAATCAATGTCGACCGCGGTGTCTTTGTGCTCCCGGACGCAATGTCCTATGATGAAGGGGTGTTTATCGAACCACTTGCCTGCGTCGTAAGAGGAATGCATATCGCACAGATGGCTGCAGGAAAAACAGTCTTGATTCTGGGCAGTGGAATCTCAGGGCTACTGCACATAAAGCTTGCACAAGCAATGAAGGCCAAACAAGTGATTGCAACCGATATCGATTTATTTCGATTGGAAATGGCAAAGAAAGCTGGTGCTGATGTTGCTATTAACGCCAAAGAGGACGTGAAAAAACAAGTTAAAGAACACACGGATGGAATGGGTGCAGATCTTGTCGTAACCTGTACTGGTGTTCCTGCGGCTGTCACTCAGGCGATTGAATCGGTAACTTCTGGTGGGACCATTCTTTTTTTTGCACCAACACAGCCTGGTGTAGACATTCCCTTTCCCCTGTTTGACCTATGGAATAAAGGAGTAACTATGGTTTCAACCTATGCAGGAAGCCCCAAGGATATAACAGAAGCAATTGAGTTAATTTCCACAAAGAAACTTGCTGTCACAGATTTAATCACACATAAGCTACCGCTCAGCAAAACTGCAGAGGGATTCAAGTTGGTCGCACAGGCTCACAACAGCGTGAAAGTAATCATCGAACCGAATAAATAAAGAAGATTATTCGTGTTTTCCTTTCCCCTCCTCTAATCGGTACTCTCCAGGTTCTATTGTTGGTTTTTTTTCAGCAAGATAGTAAAATACGGCAAAAAACAATACAACCGCGATGACAAAAACCACGAATGCAATGATAACAGCAGCGATAATAGCGCCAACAACTAGCACTGCTGCAAGCCACGCAATAATTCCGATGAAATAGAAGAGTCCAAACACAATGAGTGTTATCAGTATAGCTGCAGCAATGATGGCGAGAAATCCCTTTATCATCGGGTGAGACCACCAATGAGTTCGCCAACACCGCTTGATCCTGATGACCCTCGACTTGATGGAAGAAAGGGTCTGAGTGCTGATGCTAAATTACCAAGATCCATAGATTGAATCATGACATGTCCTGGCCCTTTGAGTGTTGTGAGAAATAATCCCTCACCTCCAAAAAACATGGTTTTGATACCTTTCACTCGTTCGATATCATAGCTTACGGTGCTATCCCATCCAACGACACTGCCGGTGTCGACTTTCAATACTTGATTGTCTTTTAGATCAAATTCTACAAAATCACCACAAGCATGGACAAAAACAGTACCGGTTCCCGTAAGTTTTTCCAGGATAAATCCCTCTCCGCCGAAAAAAGCTGAGCCAAGTCGTCTTTGAAAGGCTATGCTCATATCAACCGCATCTTCTGCTACAAGGAAAGCATCTTTTTGGCATAAAAATTCCCTGCCACCAGAGAGTTCCACCGGTTTGATGGTTCCCGGGGCTCTTCCTCCAAAAGAGATAAGGCCGGATCCTCCTGCTGAGGTAAATTCTGTTAAAAAGAGACTTTCACCAGCAAGGGTTCTGCCCAGACCTTTCAGAAATCCTCCCCTCATTTTCGCTTCCATATTTATGTTGTTGCTCATGTAGACAAGCGTACCGGCTTCTGCATAGATTTTTTCATTAGGTTCAATTTCAAGTGTTACAAGTTGTAAATTATCTCCAGTGATGTTATATTTCATTTATTGATCTCCTCCCTACAATAAGGTGTATAGAACACATAGAAAAAGTCCAGATAAATCTTTTTGTTTTTACTGTACACGCATTAAAAGTTTTAAATGAGAGAAACAAATCTCTGTATGCTTTATGAAACATGTAAAAGCAATTTGGGAATTGATGCGTCTTGAACATGGCGTAATGATTTTTATTGCCATTGTAATTGGATCACTTATTACTCAGAGGGTTCTTTTTGAATATACCGGTCTTCCTCCTCTTACCACTCTTGTATTGACGTTTTGTACTGCACTGTTTTTAGAGGCAAGTACGTTTGCCTTAAATGATTATTTTGATGTAGAGATTGATAAGATGAATAGACGAAGGGATCGTCCGCTTGTTCGTGGTGATCTTTCTCCACGTGCTGCATTGGTTGTTTTTTTTGTGTTATTTCCTCTTGGTATTGTTGCATCTTTTTTTGTCAATGAGACCTGTTTTGTTATTGCACTTATCACAGCTTTGTTTGCTATTGTATATGATGTGGTGTTAAAGAAGATAAAGATGGTGGGTAATTTTTTTATTGCCTATACGATGGCAGTTCCGTTTTTATTTGGCGCTGCTGCGGTGCTTCCCACAGGTGATCTCTCATATGGTATTCCATTGGTTGTGTTTGTGCTTTCGTTGATTGCATTTTTTGCTGGATCGGGTCGTGAGATGATGAAGGATGTTATGGATGTCGAAGGTGATCGTGTGCAGGGGGTGAAATCTTTTCCGATGGTTCTTGGTGTGTATGGTACGCAGGTGCTTGCCGCGTTGTTTTATGGTGTTGCGATTGTGTTGAGTTTTGTTCCTTTTGTTGTCGTTGATTTTTCGCTTTTTTATCAGAATTATGTGTATCTGTTGGTGGTTGTGGTTGCTGATGTGCTATTCCTTTTTGTAGTGTATCGTTTGGTTCATCGGCGTGGTGTGGATGCGAGACGGTTGCGTCAGGTGACACTTGGTGCGTTGTTTGTTGGTTTGATCGCGTTTCTTTTGGGCGTGTTTGTTGGGTAGAGGTGTGATGATGTCGGTTTCCGGGGATGTGTTGGGCCTTGTGTTTGTCTATGGGTATGTGGCAGTATTGTTAGTGGTGACCGAAAAAGTGTTTTCGAAGCGGTATCCTGTGGGAAGTCGAAAAGCACTGCATATTTTGGTGGGAAATATTGCGTTTCTTTTGCCGGTTTTTGAGACGCGGTGGGTGATGGCATTTCTTGCAGCAGGTCCGTTTATTGTGTTGACGTTTTTGATGAGTCCGTATTCACCGATTGAAAAGATTCGGGGGAAGACGTCGCAGGCGGGTCATGGGCTTGGTTTGGTGTATTATGCGATCACATGGACGGTGCTTGCGTTTTTGTTTTTTGATCGACAAGTGGTGATTGCGATTGCGATTCTTGCCATGTCCTATGGTGATGGTTGTGCATCGCTTGTAGGTCTTCGTTATCCCGGTCGGCTATATCGAGTGTTTACCGATGTAAAAAGTGTTTCTGGTTCGGTGACCATGTTTCTTGCAACGTTTGTGGTAATGATTCTTGCGGTGCTCTATTATGGTGAGCTGCTTTCAACCGATGTGTTTTTTATATTGCTTGGTATTGCTGCTATTGCTGCAGTGGCAGAGGGTGCAACACCGCGTGGTTTGGATAA
Organism: uncultured Thermoplasmatales archaeon; assembly: GCA_964612945.1. Taxonomy (GTDB): domain Archaea; phylum Thermoplasmatota; class E2; order DHVEG-1; family DHVEG-1; genus CAZTFR01. The sequence goes on along the minus strand of CAZTFR010000015.1, from coordinate 6,928 downwards.
TCTTTCGGTTCCGTTTGTTGCTGCAGGTTTGTATTGGCTGTTGCTTCTGAGGTGATGGATTCCTGCGTTTGATTATTCTAGATGGTCTGGATGGGGTAGGAAAAGATACCCATGCGCTGTTTATGAGACAGCGGTATGAACAAAAGGGTGAATCGGTGGTGGTGCGTTCGCATCCGACCGCAGATAATTATTATGGACGACGTGCTAAAGAGGCGTTGTTGGGATCTGGGAAATTGAAGCGGCTAGAAGCATCTGTTTTTTATGCGTTGGACGTGTTGCGTTCAGTGCGGTTGTATTATCGAGGTGCTCGCTGTGATACGCTTATTATGGTGCGGTATTTAATGGGGACCGCATATCTTCCGACCTCGTTGTACCGTATTGGGTATTCGGTGCTTTCGCATTTTGTGCCCTTGTCGGAGCATATGTTTTTTTTAGATGCGCAGCCAGAGGTGCTCTTGGATCGGTTGCATCGTCGTGAGAAAGTGGAGATGTTTGAAACCTATGATGCGTTGGTGCGCGTGCGCTCCAAGGCCTTAAATCTCTTGGAAGGGTGGTTTGTTATTGATACCAATCAGTCGATTGATGATACATGGTCAGATATTGAGGCTGTCTTGGATAGTCTCGATAATGCAGAATTATAATTTTATTTTTATTTATTATAAAAAAGTTTAAATACTTATAATTCAATTATAATAAGCAATGGATGGGGAATTCACAAATTTTTTCTCTCCTCTCCAAACCACCTCCTCCACGCTTCCCCATCCCTTACTCTACTTCATAATAAACTTTTCACCACATCATCAAAGCGAGGAACCAACGAAAGTGTAGAAACCTCTTTGGGATCAATCCAACGCAGTTCCTCGTGTTCCCAATCTAAACGAATACGATCAATATCAGCAACATGAAAGAGAAACGGATGCACTACCCAATCGTAGCGTTTGTTGTTATCATAATCGGTAAATGATAGCGGATCTCCTCTTCGTATAAGCGACACATCATTTCCTGACAATCCGACCTCTTCAGCAATTTCCTTCAACGCTGTATCATAGGGATCTTCCTTGGGCTCCACATACCCAGCCACGCCACCCCAGAGCCCTTGATATGTGCGCACCTTTTTACTTCTCTTTAACACCAGAATTTTTTTATTATGCTCCAGCACACACGTAACCACATGAGGCATGACAATCAAAACCGTTTCATCAAATACTCAATGACGGATTCAAAAATGGCTCTGCCATCCCCAAAAGCAGAGGAAGCTGTATGACGTGACCAGTTTGGATGTTGATGAGTAAAAAACGAACGTTCCGGATGCGGCATCATCCCAAACACATTACCCCCGGGGTTACAGATACCTGCAATATTATCAACCGACCCATTTGGATTCCAGGGATAACCTGCATAGTTCCCGTCAGGATCAACATAGCGAAAGACAATCTGATCATTTTTTTCCAATGTTTTCAAATATCTCTTTTGATCTTTTAGAGGAAATAACAATTTTCCCTCCGCATGCGCACTTGGTATCAAACGAATCTCACCAGAGTGCAACCGTGAGGTAAACACACAAGTACCTCTGTTTTCATGCTTCAATAATGTTGGACGACATTCAAACCGATCAGAATCATTTACATACAGACATGCATCAGGAACCGTCTGCATCACGCCGTCTATGCCCGGCAGAAATCCAAGCTCCGTGAGCACCTGAAATCCATTACAAATGCCAAGCAGCGGAAATTCCTGTGTGACAAACTCCTGTAGGTCCTTGGAGAGTTTACTCTTCATACGAGCAGCAAAAATCGCCCCTGCACGAATGTAATCACCTGCAGAAAAACCACCCGGTATCATTAAACACTGATAATCAAACACCGATCGCTTCTCAGATGCATCGCAATCAATTCCAAGCAGCTGTTTTAGATGTACAAGCTCTGGTTGTGTACCCAGACGACGAAACGCCTCAAAAGATTCCTGCTCACAGTTGGTTCCCTCAATCCGAAGAACGCCCACTCTGATATCTGACTTCTTCACAGTTTCACCAAGATATACCCAGTAATATTATCACTCTTATTTCAATGTTATTTGTATGTATTCTTGCAAATAGTAATTAACAGGTAGTGTATTGCCGAATGAGTTGTGATCAAAAAATGAAACACGTTCATTACACAAAAGTTGATCTGGAAACACCCACTGAAAAAGACATAAAAGACGTGAAAGTTCGATGGCTGATATCAAAAAAGGATAACGCAGAAAATTTTGCAATGAGACTCTTTGAAATTCAACCAGGTGGACATACACCCCTGCATCAACATGACTGGGAACATGAAGTATTTATCGTTGAAGGAACAGGTATGACGCGAAACAAAGAAGAAGAGCGTTTGTTTAAAACTGGTGATGTCATTTTTGTACCACCAATGGAATGGCATCAATTTGTAAACACTAGCGACAGCCTCCTTCGTTTTCTCTGTCTGATACCCTACAAAGATTAAACAATATCTGTAGATGAAGACAATGAACTGTGCTGCTATCAAAGAACAAATTCAAACATGTACCAAATGTGCACTCTCAAAAACCCGCACCAACGCAGTAAGCGGTGAAGGATGCTCTGATGCCGATATTCTGTTTATCGGAGAAGCTCCCGGCCGCAATGAGGATTTGCAAGGTCGCCCCTTTGTCGGTCGCGCAGGAAAATTATTAGATGAACTACTACAATCAATAGATCTAACAAGAGAAACCGTGTTCATCACAAATATTATCAAATGTAGACCACCAAAAAATCGAAACCCTAAAACAGCTGAAATCACCAAATGTACGCCCTATTTAGATGCACAGATAAACTGTATCACGCCAACAGTACTGGTTCCCTTAGGAACGTTTGCAACCCGTTTTGTTTGTGAAAAATATGGAAAAATGTTCACCTCTATCGGAGAACTCCATGGTCGGTTAATCTCCATTCACAAAAACGATACCTCAGTGTTTGTATTTCCTATGTATCATCCTGCCGCAGCAATCTATAACCCAAATCTTCGTACGACGTTACAAAAAGATTTTTTTTATTTAAAGAAAAAACTCGCTGAGATTCAGAGATAAATGTGTACATTTTCTGTTCTTCAAGCGGACCTAGATGTCGTCGGTTAATTTTATATTGGAGATGCTTGTATACAAGGCTCCGTGTGTGTTGCAATCCCGGGTAAAGTTGTTGAAATCAATCAAAAGAAAGATCATGCTACTGTCGACTATGGTGACGGAACCAAACGACAGGCGAATATTTCTCTAGTGGATGTTAAAGTTGGCGAGTATGTTCTCGTTCATGCTGGTTTTGCCATTCAAGTCATCGATGAAAAAGAGGCAAAAGAGACGCTGAAATTGTTTCGTGAGATGCTTTCCTTAGGGGAGGAAACATAGGTGTTTGAACTTCGGGAGAAAAAGCTTGCAGATCAAATAATAGCCAAATTACAGAAGATCGATGGTTCGTTTCGTTTCATGCATGTTTGTGGGACTCATCAGGATACCCTCGTAAAAAATGGTCTTGATACCCTCTTTAGAAAGTGCGGTGTCGTCATCAGTCAAGGCCCCGGATGTCCGGTATGCGTGACCACACCAAGAGAGATTGAAGAGATGATGCTTCTTGCAAAAAAAGGAATGATGGTTGCATCATATGGGGATATGCTGCGTGTCCCTGGCGAAACCGAGTCGCTACAGAGTGTAAAGGCCCAGGGCGCATCAGTTCATATGGTGTACAGTATCGAAGATGCAGTGGAGATTGCCCGTCGTAATCCCAATCAGGAGGTCGTGTTTATGGCTGTCGGTTTTGAAACCACGGCGCCTTCAACTGCGGCGGTAGTGCATGCAAACCCGCCGGAAAATTTCTCTGTACTATGTTGTCATCGGCTGATTCCACCGGGTCTAGATGCCATTATGAAGACGGGGGAGGTAAAGCTTGATGGATTTATCGAACCAGGGCATGTCTCTACCATTATCGGGACTACACCTTATGATTTTCTGTCTAAATCATATCATATCCCGCAGGTTGTAGCTGGATTTGAGCCACTCGATGTGTTAATGGCAGTATGGATGTTAGTGCAGCAGATTCAGCGTGGCGATGCAGTCGTTGAAAATGAATATTCGCGGGTTGTTCATCCCCAGGGAAATAAAAAAGCACGTGAAGCTATTGATGAGGTGTTTCATCCCATTGACGTGAAATGGCGTGGTTTTCCTTCGATTGCCCAGTCCGGTCTAGAACTTAAAGCTTCTTTTGAGCATTTCAACGCACGGAAAAAGTTTGAAGATCTCTTAGATGAGCTACAAGGACGAGTATTTTCTGAACCGGCAGGGTGCAAATGTGGCGAGGTGTTGCGGGGAATTTGTTCCTCACAACAGTGCCCGCTCTTTGGATCCACTTGCACACCGAGTCATCCCGTTGGCCCGTGTATGGTAAGTTCAGAGGGCAGCTGCAACATTGAATATCGATATAAACAATAATTATTGGAATAGCTGTTTTATATTATTCCCCCAGTATGAGATACCTTTATATGGAACCTGTACATTAGTTACATAAGTAGACGTAGGGGAACGTTACATGAAGAAGATCATAGTTGTACTCATCTGCCTACTTTTAACCGTATCAATGCCACTTGTTTTAAGTGGCTGTGATTGTGAATCAAATACGATCGTTGAACCACACTATACCGGTACACCTCTTATCCAAATGGTACCAGAGCTTCAGCAACAAGCACAAGAAGAATCATGGAGTTTTTCAGTGGGAGAAAATGCAGTAACCTCCTATTCTCTTGATCAACTGTGCGGATTTAATATGCCGGAAAGATGGTGGACAACTGCCCCCTTTGATCCCTGTATCCCCGTTGATGAGCTTCCCACCCGATTTGATTGGCGAGAACAAAGGGGCGTAACCCCTGTAAAAAATCAAGCATCCTGTGGGAGTTGCTGGGCATTTGGAACGGTAGGCCCCTTGGAATGTAACATTCTCATTCATGATGGAGTAGAAGTGGATCTTGCCGAACAATGGCTGGTAAGCTGTAATCAGGATGGATGGGGCTGCCAAGGAGGTTGGTGGGCCCATGATTATTTCCAATGGAAAACAGATTCTTTCAATGGAACCGGTGCCGTTCTTGAAGAAGATTTTCCCTACCAAGCACAAAATGTTCCCTGTAATGGACCCTATGATCATCCCTATCGAATTGATTCTTGGCGCTTAATTGGATTTGGCGTTGGATCTCCCTCTGAAGAATCAATTAAACAAGCGATTATGGACTACGGCCCCGTAAGCTCCGCAGTGGCCGTTGACTCTGCTTTTGGAGCGTACACAGAAGGCGTGTTTAATCATACCTACGACCGAATTAATCACGCAGTTGTATTAGTCGGGTGGGATGATGATTATGAATGGAACGGGGAAACCTATGGCGTCTGGTTTATGAGAAACTCCTGGGGACCTGGGTGGGGTGAAAATGGCTATATGAATATTTGTTATGATAGCGCCCGCATTGGGTATGCCGCTTGTTATGTGGACTACCCTGTAAAAACTCAGATTACCGTTAACGGTGGCGGACTTGGGATTCGATTGAAATTTACAAACGCTCATTCAGAACCACTCAACAGAATCCGGTGGACCTTTTCTATGAAGGGAGGCTTCTTTGATCAAATGGATGATTATTATTCTGGTACCATCGACACCCTTGCACCTGATAATAAAGCATACGAATTTATTCCACGGATTGGGCTGGGACCAGTTCATATCACTGTTACTGCTGATCCTACCAATGGTGGAAAAGTAACAAAAACAATGGATGCGTTTCTTCTCGGATCACAGCTTATACCACTCTACTAGCTACCTTTTTTTATTTATTTCAATTTTTTCCGCACCGAAAAAAGAAGCATAGTTACAATAAATGCACACACATAAGCAACAGCAGATCCAAATGCAACGCCAATCGATGGAAACAAAAAATGGATCACTGTTGCATAGACAGCGACACTACTGATTCCAAACATCATCGATTTTGCCATTCCTGCAGCAAACTGAGGTCCTTGCTCGCGGACAAAGATAAACATGGTGGAGCTGAGAATCGCGGGAAATACTGAAAAGATACCGCTGAGCACTGCGTTGATATTAGAGAGCATCACTGCAATTGCGATGATGATTCCTGCAAGAATTCCGCGTAAGAGTATTTTCTGTGGTGTATAATGCACCACTGCTTTTGGAATTGAAGGGATTTTTATTTTATACTCGAGTAGGCCAAAGGCAATGGCAAAAATGGATAAATAAAGAATCCATGAGACAAAGATATTGGTGAGATTTCCAACAAATAATAGATACGAGCTGAGGCCCCAGACACCAAAAGAGATGATAAACGCAAGTAGCGGTGATCGTTTGGCAAACAGGGCAAAGCAAAACAAAAATAACAGGTTGATACCTAATTCTGCGGGTACCACTGCGGCGGATTGACTGGCAAAAAAAACATCTTGGTTGATGGCGATAAAGACAAAGGCGACAACGATCGTAGAGGGAAGAGTTCCCAAAATTCCTCCTACTTTTGTTCCATATTTTTCTGCGACAACAGTGATGATAATAACAATGATTGCTGAGAAGAGAAAGGGGAGAATTGTCTGATAGAGCAGTGGTGACATCGCAGTCCAGCATACGATGATATTATTTAATGGTTCGTCGGAAACTCTCCAATGGTTTATTGAGGATGGTTACCATATTAACGACTTTGTGGTCAGTACGACAACCAGTCTTCAGAAACATTTTCCATGATTCTTTCAGCCCAATATAAGAGTAAAACATTTTTCTATATTAAAGGACGAGAAGAAGATACTTGTAGCTTCGATACCCATCCGTTACCATTGCTCCTTGGAAATCGGTGCCGAGGATTTCCTCAAGGACTTTCTTCCCCCGTGACGGTCGAATGACCGCCAG
>CAZTFR010000014.1:4866-43991 GCA_964612945.1 uncultured Thermoplasmatales archaeon | reverse complement strand
AATAACGGTAACCAAAGAGACGTGCGATGCCATTTAAGAGAAGCACGATGATGATGAGGACGAGTGCAACAGCGTAGAGTTTGTCCATAAGTATCGGTCGTTTGGCTGCAAACTGAAAGTAGTTGTAGATCATATTGGGTAGTGATGCTGCCTGATGGAGAAGGGAGCCGGGTATTTCCATTGCGTATCCCGCGGTGAGAAGCACCGCTGCGGTTTCACCTATTGCTCTTCCAACAGAGAGAATCACACCACTGATAACCCCCACAATGGCAGCGGGGAGGACGATTTTAAGTATGGTCTGCCATTGGGTAGCACCAACCGCATAGCTTCCCTCCCGTAGATCATCCGTGACAGTTTTCAGTGCTTCAATCGAGCTTCGAAGCATGAGAGGTATGATCATAATTCCAAGGGTAAGGCCACCGGCGAGAAGGGACCATTGAAAGCCAAGGGTGATGACAAAAAACATAAAGCCGAAGGCACCGTAGACGATCGAAGGAGTACTTGCCAGAGTGTCGGATGCAAACATGATGATACGGGTGAAGAGATTGGATTTTTTTGCATATTCTTGGATGTAGATTGCTGATCCAATCGATAGAGGTGTTGCAACTGCAAGGGCGATACCTACAAGATAGAGTGATCCAATGATTGCGTTAAGAAAGCCGCCTTCGATTCCGGCCATGCGTTCGATTTCTGTGAAATATTCAAGACGCAATGCAGGTGCACCGGTGATGATGACATCGCTGAGAATGTAGAAGACAAAAAAGGTGACAAAGCATGCGATGATAACAAGAATTGATATGACGATTCGTTGGACCGCCATAGGTTTTAGTAGTGGTTTTTTCAGATCGGTGAAGAGTTTTTCTCTTGTCTCAGAACGGGTGTGCTCTTGTGTTTTTTTTGTTGAATGATTTAACAGTGTAAATGTTTTTTTCTCATCAGATATTGTTGGGAGTACGGTAAATTTTTTTTGTTTTTTTTCTGGGGGAGTAATACGATATTTTAAATGCAAAAATACTCGCTGTAGGATTCCTTTTTGTTGCCCTTGTTGTTTTTTTGGTGGTGGTTGTTCGATTTTGAAAATGATGATATTTAATACAAACACCATGATAAAGAGAATAAGTGCGACTGCAAAAAGAGCGTGTCGGATGAGATCATCGGCAAATGCCCATACGAATGCATCAGCGATGATACTTGTCATGGTGCTTGATGAATCAAAAAGAGAGGTGGGGATGCGGACGGCAAGGCCCATGATCATGAGAACGGCCATGGTTTCGCCGATAGCGCGACCGGTTCCGAGGATGATGGATGCGGTGACTCCGGATTTTGCCTGTGGAAGAATGATACGTGAGATGGTCTGCCAGCGTGTGGTGCCAAGGGCAAGGGATCCTTCTTTGAGTTCTCGTCGTACGGATCGTATGGAGTCTTCGGAGAGGGTGATGATGATGGGAAGAATCATTATCGAAAGAATCACAGAGGCGGTAAGAATATCTCGCCCCATGGCACTTGTGGGGGTAAAGATGGGTATGACTTGTCCGATGGTATCTGCAATTGCGGGGTAGATTTGATTGCGGAGGATAGGACTGAGGGTAAACACTCCCCAGAGACCATAGATTACTGAGGGTATTCCTGCGAGGAGCTCATAGATTGGGCGGAGGATGTGTCTGATTTTTTTTGGGCAGAATTCCGCTAGAAAAATGGCGCATCCAAGACCAAGTGGTGCAGCGATCAGTACCGCAATAATGGTGGTAATAAGTGTTCCGACGATAAAGGTGAGGATACCTAATTCTGGTTCGGATCCCCAGTTTATGATTTGCATTTGGAAGGTTGCAGTGGTGTAGTTCTCCTGCTTTACAGGTGTTATCTGTAGATAGTGCGTGAGCGGTGCGTTGGTTTTATTTACAGTGATATTAACCGTTCCATAGTGGTTTAGCAGCGCGTGATTTGTTTCGTTTAGTAGTTTAATAGTCCACCCGGTTGGTGGTCCGGTGATTTTGATGCCGAGTTGTTCGGTTACTCCTTCGTTCAGTTGAAATGGATAGCGAGCTGAGGTATTTGTTAACAAATGTTTGGTTTTGTGAGGCACAAGAATTGTGGTTTGCTCTTCATAGTAGAGGTTGAATGTATTTGTTGTCACTAGATTTGGGTCTTGTTGTGACTGGGCGGTAATGTTGAGGATGTGTGTGCCTTCTATGATTTGAACCAAGTTTGCATCCAGTTCAAAGGTTCGTATCTCCTGAGGGTTCAGAATAAATGTGGCACTCTGTGTCGAATGATTCCATTCAGCGGACCTGATATATGGTCGAAATCGATCATTTTCTTCGATACTCACCGTGATGGTATTTGTTGAATTTGCATAGTTTTCTAACGTGTATTCTTCGACAATATTTTGAGCGTATTCACGTGCCTCAAAATATACTGTATTTGGGCGTAGGCAGAAGACATGTTCTGAGATGATGCAGTCAATTGTTTTCTTGATGTGCTGGTTTGTTTCATTGATGGTTGCCGAAAGCGTTATGGTTTGGTCTTCAGTCTGCCTCGTCCTAATAGAAAGAGTGATTTGTTGTTCTTGATATGCCGGAAGATGTACATACTTTTTTTCCAAATCAAGCAGTATCATATCTGAGCTGGTTTCTGTATTAAGAATTATTGAAGCCGGCATTCCACCATGGTTGATAAGAGTAAAAGTGGTATCTATATAACTATTAGGAGGAAGAAGGAAATTAGAAGAATTTAGGATTAGTGATACATTATAAGGATCTATATGACTGGTGAGCTCAACGGGGTATGTTATGGTTCTCTGATAATACGACCGGAATTCGGTTCCGGTGAGAAAGTCAACAGGGTTGTTTTCTTGAAAGGCAGGTGCTCCCTCCATGACAATAAAGATGATAATGAGCGCGACAATAAGCGTTGTTGAACTTGCCAGAGCAAACAGGATGGTTTTTACGATTCGTTCTTCAAAAATAATATATAATGCTGCAAGAACAACAACGAGAGTTATTGCCCCTAAAAAAAACCCTCGCAGAAATAGTGAAGGAGCGCGTACTTGAAAGGCCAGTTCGAAGTTGAAAAGAATAGCAAGATAGCAAATAATTGCAAACTGTATGACCCAGAAAAGATAGGAGTATTTCATTGATTTGTTAAATAATAATGGTGTGTAACTAAAGATTTGAAGAAAGATGAAAAAAATCATCTCAAGAATGGTAAATACGTTAATGATAAAGGAAAAGAAAATCAACAGAAAAAAAATAAACTGCAGAATAAAAGGTATGTATTGTTTTGATGATTGATCAGGTAGTGGTTGCATCGTTGTATGTGTGGGATTTGTTATCGGTTAATATGTCCTATCCTGGTAATCTCTATAGGGTATATAATTTTCACAGTATCTTTATACAAATGATGTGTTAAATATTATAAAAAAAGATGAGTTGAAGGACTTCTCAGGCTGAGAAATCCCTCAAACAATGTTGTGTGTGTTTATGCGTAGATGCTGACGTAGTCAGACAGTTCGCAGATGTCTTGGTTCATCTCAGTGTTCAAGCAGAAGTCGATGAAGACTTTTGCAGCACCAGTTGGTTGTCCAACAGTGATGAAGTTGAGTGGACGGGATCCTGGCCAGTCTCCGGATTTGATTTCGGAGTTGGATGGAAGACCATCACCAGTTGCAAGACCACCTGAGCCATCTTCATCAGCGAATGGGATCACTCTAACTCCGGGGGAGTTATCTGCGATTCCTTTTGCAGTGAAACCAATACCATCTGGATCTTGTGCGAGAGCTGCGACAAGGTCTTGGTTACCTTGATAGCTGAATGTGGTGTAACCAGCATCCATTTGTTTTGCTGCATCTTTGAGTCCTTTGCTTAAAAGTTTTTCGCAGAAGCATTCCTCGGTTCCGGAGTGATCTGATCGATCATAAGTATCAACTTCTTCAGCTGGATCATCTGAATTACATGGAGTTGTTGGTGTACCTCCAACAGTTCCAACTTCAACATGCGTGGTAGGTACCTCGCCCCAGGTCATTGGGGTACCATCGTAGACTGCCTCATAGATGTTAATTAGAGTGTCTTCGTTGATATCAGCAAGACCATGTGTATTGTCTGCATCAACAATGACGACGACACCATCATATCCAACAAGATGCTGAACCATCTCAAGACCAAGATCTTTTTTGCCATCTCGGTTCAAATCTGGGTAATCTCCCCAGCTTGAATCTGTGGATGCATCTTTGGATGCTGCGCCAATATCGACAAGACCCATACCTGCACCAGCGATACCAGATCCGCTACCGCCTTTCTGCAATTCAATCTTGTAATTTGGGTTCTGTGCTTCGAAGATCTCTTTTGCAACAGCAGAGAACTCATACACAGTGGAGCTGCCACCGACTTTCAGATTTGCTTGGACATTGCCGGTACCAATTTTGTCAGTTATATCAATTTGCCAACCGGTCTGCCAGACGTACAATGCACCAGCAGTTCCCACGGATGCGAGAACTAAGGTGAGTGTAGCTACAACTGGCGAAACCGCGTAGACGTTCTTCGCTAGCTTTTTGGTTGCTTTTTTCATATTCATTGGTGTTTTCCTCCAAAACATTTCTATTTTGGTTTTACCTCTTTTGATACTGCAGTACCCATCTTCTGATCCCACCGGAATCAGCTGGATTCCACAGAAGCATCGCCATGATGCTCAGCCCCAAAATCAAAGCCTTTGATTAATAAATTTGCACAAATAATATACATAGACCACCCAAAAAACCATAGCCATATACGAAACACCATACCCCACCACACCACCACAGAATCTATACTATTGTATAGAACCCATATAGTCTATACATTCTCTATACACCAGATTTTAATACAAAATATAGACTGCAAAAAATAGAAATAAGCATGCTTTCTTTCCTATTCAAAAAAGAGGGTAATAAAAACAATACAAACAACACAACTAATTATAAAAATAATAATACATCAAAAAAAATACACAACAATTCCGCAAGCCCTCTGCAGGCACACACCGAAACAATAACCACACAGGAACAACAAACCCAACAACAAAAAGCCCGACAAAAAATCTTCTCCGACAAAGCAATCTATCAAAACCAACTCAACTACATGAGAAAACAACTCACCGACAACAAACTCAACCTCAATCTCACCTACCCTGTCAACCCACCCTATGCCTTTGTCAACATCTTCTTTGACAAAGAAAACGGCGAATTCAACTACGCCATCAAAGAACCACCACTCAAAGACGACGAACCTGATCTTCTCGAATCACTCAAAGAAAAAATCGAAGCCACCATGGATCAGGAAGAAATACCCATCGATGAAGGCTTCACCTTCGGAAAATCAGAAGAACTCCAACACTACCTCAAACGACGGTTTCTCAAAACCATCGACCTCTACGACATGAAGATCACCGAAAAACGACAACCCATCCTCCTCTTCTACCTCGAACGAGACCTCCTCGGACTCGGACATGCCGACAGCATCATCAAAGATCCCTACGTCGAAGATATCGGCTGCAACGGACCACGCATACCTCTGTATCTGTACCACCGGGTCTTCGGATCTATGAAAACCAACATCATCTACCCCGACGAGCTTGAACTCAACAAATTCATCCTCAAACTCGCCCAAATCTCTGGAAAACACATCTCCGTCTACCAACCCATCCTCGACGCCGTCCTCTCTGACGGCAGCAGAATCAACCTCACTCTCGGATCAGAAGTCACCAGAAAAGGATCCACCTTCACCATCAGAAAATTCTCCCACGACCCCATCTCACCCATTGATCTCCTGCGTTTTAAATCACTTTCCGCTATGCAACTAGCCTATTTCTGGCTGCTTATCGAACACAAAAAATCAATACTTCTCTCAGGTGGAACAGCAAGCGGTAAAACAACCATGCTCAACGCCCTTTCCATGTTCATCCGACCAGAAGACAAAATCGTCTCCATCGAAGATACACCAGAAATTTATATTGATCATGAAAACTGGATCCAATCCGTCTCACGAAAAGGTTACGGCAAATCCTCAGGCGTCAGCGGCATCAGCGGCATCTCAGGCGTCAGCGGCATCTCATCAGTCTCCGGACCTGGAGCTGTCGACATGTTTGACCTGCTCGTCGCCGCACTCAGACAACGACCCGAATACATCATCGTCGGCGAAATACGCGGACGCGAAGCATTCACCCTCTTTCAAGCAATCGCAGTAGGACACGCATCCATGAGTACCGTTCATGCAGGAAGCATCTCAGAACTCCTCCACCGCATCGAAAGCCAACCCATGAACATCCCGCGTGTCCTCTTCTCAAGCATTGATGCTGTCAACTTCGTCGGACAAGTCACCTACCAAGGAAACAGAGTACGACGGCTCAAAAACGTCATCGAAGTCCTCGAACTAGAAGCCGAAACCAACAACATGCTCACCAACCAAGCCTTCCGATGGGATCCCAAAGATGACAGCTTCAAATACAAAGGACGCAGCTTCGTGCTCGAACGCATCGCACACGACACCGGCAAAGACATCCAAGACATCCTCGATGAACTTCAACGGCGACAACAGTATATCACCCTGATGGATCAAAAAAACGTAACCTATTACAAAGACGTCAGCCGCGCTATAAACCTCTACTACGTAGACCCCAACCATGCCTTTGAACAACTGCAACAAAACAAAGCATCATAAGGCGAACCAATCATGCAAAAAAAGAAGGAGAAAAAAGACAAACAAAAACAATCCAAATTGCAATGGAAATCAATCGCAGACTGGTACAAATCATTTTCCTACCGGCTCATTGGCAAATTTCTCATCAAATACGAAGACAAATTCCAAGGTCTTGCCGACAAACTCAAAAAAGCAAACATGCAACTAACCCCTGCCGTCTACTTCTCTCTTATCATCGTCAGCGGCCTGTTTGTCACCCTTACTTCATTCATCGGATTCTTTGTTCTCTTCAACATTATCATCAAAGCACCCAGCTGGCCGCTCTACGTCATTGGCCTCACCTGCCTCACCGGTGGCATCGCCTTTGCCTTCCTGCCCTTAATCGTTTCCTCAAAAATATCAAACCGACGACAACAAATCGACCGTGAAATACCCTTCATACTCAGCGAACTTTCCATCCTTGCCGCCACAGGACTCACCCCTATCAAAATCTTTCGGAACATGGCACAAAAAAAAGAAACCACAGCAATGAACCTAGAATTCAAACGCGTCATCTACAAAATCGACATCGACGGAAAAGACATCATCACCGCCATCAGCGAAACCGCCCAAGAAACACCCTCCGAAAAATTCCGCGAAACACTCTGGGATCTGGCAAACATGATCCATCAAGGCGGAGACCTCGACGTTTACCTACGAAACAAAGCAGACACCACAATGCAGCTCAAACGAGACATCCAAAAAGAATTCATCGAAAAACTCGGCATGTACTCAGAAATCTACATCACCACCGTCCTCGTCGGAGTCCTGTTTCTCTCCATCGCCGCATTCCTCCTTGACGCCATGGCAACCGACCTTGCAGGCTTTAACGCAGAATCCATCCTACTGCTTCTCACCTTCCTCTTCATACCCTTTGCAATTGTTGTCTTCAACGTTCTAGTCTCAATGTCATACTCAAAAACGGTCTGAACACCATGAACAGAAAAAAACTCATCCCACTCATCGTCCTTCTGCTTCTAACAGTAGCAGCACCCTTAGCAGTAGCTCAAGATGAATCACCACCAGTCATAACCATCATCTCACCACAACAATGGCAGACCATCTCCGAAATACGACCAGTAATCAAAGTCGAATACTACGACATCTCCGGCATCGAGACACAATCAGTCACCCTCATCGTCGACCGCATCGATGTCACTGATTGGGAAGAAACCACCGTTACAGCAAACGCAGTCACCTACACACCCACCCTGTTCACCCTGGAGGATGGCAATCACACCATTCAAGTACGTGTGGCAGACACCGAAGGAAACACCGCCACCGAAACCTGGACGTTTTTTGTCGACACCACCATCACCGAAGGAGAAGCAGAAGAAGGACTAGACGTCTTTACCATCGTCCTCATCATCCTCATCATCACCGCTCTTATCTTTCTCGGCCTTGGCATCTACATCCTCTACCTGAAAAAAACCAAAGGATTTACCTTCGAAAAATTCTTTGTACAACACCCTATTCAAAAAAGTGTCTACGTCTTATACATCCCCTTCATCTTAGCCTTTCTCTTTATCTTTCTTTCTCTTGCCTACGTCTCAAGAGATCCAACGATTACCACCTTTTCCATAGAATATGTTATTGTCATCGGTCTTTTCATGGGAATATCTCCTTATGCTGTAGACTCCCTTCTTGAAAAACGACGACGTGAGCAATACGAACGAGCGTTTTCACAATTCCTCTTTGAAATCGCCGATGCCATGCGTGGCGGACTTGACCCCACAAAAGCAGTCATTGAGCTTGCCAAAACAGACACCAGTATACTGAAGCCACAAATCAAAATCGCCGCAGACAACATCAAACTTGGAAGACCCTTCAACGAAGTCATGGATGCGATGAGCAAACAAATCGACAGTGATCTAGTCAAACGATATACAAAACTCATCGGAGAAACATCGCGCCTCGGCGGAGAACCCTCCCAGGTCGTACACCGCGCAGCAAAAGACATGGATGATTTCATCAAAATCAGCAGCGAACGGCGCCGACAGCTCACTACACAAGTAACCGTCATCTACATCGCCTTTTTTGTTCTGCTCATCACCCTCTATCAACTCATCACCATCTTCCCTGATCTGGCAACCATCGACATATCCCTTCTCACCCAAACAACCTTTGAGGAAGGAGGACCAACCTCAACAGATTACCTTCGCATGGGCGTAATCACCATCAAACGACGCTTCCTTGATCTTCTCATTATCAATTCAATTGGCACAGGAACTGTGATCGGTGCCTTTATCGAAGGACATTTCAAATATGGACTTGTGCATTCTCTGATTCTGCTTGCCGTCTCAGTAATCTTCTTTATACTCCTAGTTATATAAAAAAATCAAATGCTATATCAGATAATAAAATGATATTGCTAAGGGTATTTTTCATTTTTCTCAGGTAATTGTACTGATAAACTTACAATGAGGACAATGAATGAGTTCGGTCATGTCAGATACTTGAATGACAAAGGTACTCTTACACTCCGGACAGAGCAATCGAACCTTATCTGCATAATCAAGCGCATGCTCCGGTCCGGTACCAGGGGATAGACGAATGCGAGAAGTCAACTGTGATAACTTTCCTTTCATAGAATTCGAATGCAACACATTTTCTTCAGAGCTATATCGGTGTTTAGATGGCGCTTCAGATGATGGAAAGGTTTGAACATTTACCTCTTCGGAGACACTTACCTGTTTGGCTGATACTTGCGGCTGCTTTTTTTGTTGTTTCTTCTTTTTTAGAGAAGGTTTTGACTCTTTTTTTGATGGAGATGACTTCTTCTTTGGAGGTGATTTTTTCGGTGTAGTTTTTTTTGAGGATGGTGTTTTCTTATCTATTTTTAAAGATGTTTTTGGTCTGGTCGGGGATGATTTCTGCCCTTTCTTTGGAGAAGATTTCTTTGAGGATGCTTTCTTCTTATTTACCCTTGATGTATCCGTTGCAGCTGGTGTAGCTTGGTTCTTTTTAGATGATGAGAAGTCCTTAGATGATGATGCTTTTGGAGTTTTTTTATTATTAAATGAGGAAAATAAAAGTAATTGTTGTGTATCCCATGTTTGTGTGTCAAAAACAAAGTTATGAGTTTTAGGATATTGTTGATCTGATAAGTTAGTCTTTGTTGCAGGATTTGAGGTGGATTGAGAAGTCTTCGGTTCATCATATGCTTCAGAGATCTCAATAATTCCTAGATCTTCTTCATCCCATTCATCATCATTATCTTCTTCAAACTTTTCAACCTCTTCTGGTTCTTCAACAATCTCTTCTGGTTCTTCAACGGGTTCATATTGTTCATAATCAGGTAATTGTTTGGAAATCTCCTCCTCTGAATGAGAAGGAGGGGTAATAATGGGTTGTTCTTCGTTTTGTTGGAGATGAGTCGTCTGCTCACTAGTTGAATGCGTCTTAGGGAGAGGTATGACTTCTGGTTCAAACCGAGCTGTTTCCTCCTCTGTTTCTTCAGACGCCCATACTTCAGCGGAGGGCTGCATCTTCGATGGTAGATCAGAGGAATCAGAAGTTGATGTGATGGAACCATCCATTGCGACCTGCGAAAAGACAAGACCTGCGATGGATTCATCAATCATTATGGACTGCTGCTGTAGTCCTGCCATTAAAAGCTCATGAGCATTCTTTAAGAGCTGCCCGGGATTTCCTCTTGATTTCTGTACCATTACCTGCACAGCTTCAGATGAAAACGGGTACAACGGCCCAATATCATCCACCATACGGCTTTCTGCGATACGACGAGTTATTATCGCCTCAGCATCTTGTTCTGAAAGCAGTGGAATGGTAAGGGTATGAGTAATTAGGTTTGGAAACGATGGATTTTGTGCTGCCGCCTGATTAGTAAACGAAGGGCGCGCGGTCATCAAGACCAACACCCCTGGCTGTAGCTGCTGAAGCAACGTTGTCAACATGCTAAAAAAGGGTTGACCATCAATCATCTCTGAGATATTATCCAAATCATCCAATAATAAAAACGAGGGGCGATGATCATTTAACAACCCCGCAATTGCCTGACCAATAGTACCCGGGTCTGTCACCCCATTTTTTTGGACTTTTTTAAGATACTTAAGGTAATCAGAGGATTTAAAAAAACCACCAATAGAGTTATTTTCCGCACTTATGAGAACCTGATCAATGAGACCTGCGATACCACCCTTGGGGGTATTAGAAAGAGAAAACATCACCGAAAGCACATTGTTCATCTCAGCTTCCTTTGCTGCAACCATTAGTTTTTCAGTTTTACCCGCACCATGATCGCCAAGGAGAAGAACCATAGCCTGCTGCTGCATACCAAATACGATTTCCTTAATTTTACCAAGATGATCATCAAAAGCCAAGGAGACATGGACCTCCTCAATTGCTGGAATCATCTCACTAGAAACTGTAGAAAAGGGATCCTTTCGAAGTCCGAACCGTTCAAAGCCATCCATCTGCATACGTATTACATCCCATCCATTTTATCGAACCCGAGCGCGAAGATCAACATTAATACGTTTCCCATCAAAAGTGTAGTAGATATTTTCATCAAACGACTGCCCGTTCATCCATTTTGGAATTCGTATATACCGGGCCACACCCATCTGGGTGTCCTTTGACAGAAACTGAAAGATACCATCAGCAAGATGTGACACCGTAATCGCAGTTTTTTCCTCAATCATACCCCGCTCCATAGTGAGAAGAACCACCGCGTTTTTCTGCTTACACAGCTTCAGAAACTCCTCAACAATATCTAACACCTCATGAATGGTTTTAATAATGATAAGATACGAAAACGAATCCAACACCAATACGCCGTTATCACAAATATAATCCTTCCAATGCCCATGAGATCGCTCCTCTACAATAGAAAAAGGAACCTCCTTGCGGCTCCACAACGAAATCTGCTCAGCAACCTCCTCTTTAGCACGAGACGTAATGTACCGGACATCTTTTTCATGCTGCTGAGCAGCCATGGCAAGATTCTGCACAAAAATCGAACTAATCGGATCAATACTTCCTTCCACAAGAATTAAATTACCCTGCTCAATTTCTTGCACGAATTCATTTAACCCTGGAATAACGATTGGAATCCCCATAGAAACAAAACCAATTATCTCTGATTTTTATCACATAGCAAAAAATAATATTTAATCATATTGAATATAATCTATAGTGAACGAGCATTTCTATATAGAAATATGACGGCCGTGTAATCTATTTTCATTATATTTAAATAAAAAAATCAAAATTCTTCTTTTGGCCATTGTCCAGCCACCTAACCCGGAGAGGAAAGACACAGGATTCATTTTCATTGGTTGGGAGCAAACACAATGGGGGTACAATTCAATGATAAAACCACTACAAAGTATCATAATTGCCTTGGTAAGTATGCTGGTCATTCTCTCAAGTGCGACCGTTGGAGTCATCATCGAACCACAACTCCAACCACTCACACTCACTAAAGACGACAACATCCCAGACTCAGAATGGGCACACCCTGGAGGAGTCATCAACTACACCCTGCGCATTGAGAATCCAAATGATCAACCGGTCACACAAGTCATGCTCTATGATTTTCTCCCCTACGAGGTAGATTATCTCGAGGCATCAGACGAAGCAACCCATGAATATCATACAGTTCACTGGCAGTTTGACTCTATACCTGCCAAGGGCAACAAAACCGTCTGGCTGCTCGTCGAAGTCAACCATGATGCAGAGGTACAAAGCACCATCAGCAACTACGCCATGGCATCCAGCATAGAAACAAGTACGTCGCATGTCACTGAGACCACTTGCCTTGGAACCGCACCACTTCATCTCTCCTACGGAGCACCGCGAGATATTATCAAGCACACCCAACAAAACAAATGGTATACCCGCATCGGACCGGAAACACCAATGAAAATAAAATCCCTTCACACGGGCGGCTACAAGGATAAAAAACTCAGAACACTCACCTATGAAATCTACAATGGAGAACAATTCGGAGAGTGGACCCTTCTGTATCGAAAAACCGTTACCGACAATCAGTGGCCTGATCTCAACGGAATAAAGGGACAAATCGCCGTTGAAATACATGCACATGAAAGCTGCTGGCATCAGATTCGATACTGGTGTACCGACATCTTCGGAAATGTCTATCCCACACCCGGTTCCACACTGAGGAATACTTTTGTTGTAGACGCCTCACAGCCAACCATTACCACTCACTACGAAGGACCCTCCTACACGCATGGATTCACCTGGATTACCAATAGCACTCAAAAAATCATCACCGCAAAAGACCATGGATGTACCATCTCAGGCGTCGGCGTCCATCATATCTATTGGGATGTAGAAGAAAAAATCGGCCAAGAATGGGTGATCACACAAAAGGGTGTCGTATATGATAACGATCTTAACGACACAGACGGAACACCCGCCAATCCTCAACAAGAAAACCAGGGAGGCATCTACGCACTTGGTTGGCTATCCCGCCCGTATGTGTTCCAGGATATAAACGGAAACTGGTCTCTTGATATTGATGAGCCCATCCTTCATCTCGATCCAGACGGCGACGGACTCAAAGCGCTTCCCTTTTATGGTAACTATGGAGGCCTCTATGCACTTGATCAAAAAAATGAGCCCTATCTTTTCATCGACAACAACACCGATGGAAAACTCAACTATGACCAAGGAGACTGGATCCTCAACTATGATCCCGATGGTGACGGATTCTACCATCATGACTGCGACTACCTAGCCTATGTCGCCTATCCACAAGATGGACAACGTGGAGGACTCTACGCATTTGACGACCATGGTGAAGGATTTCTGTTCAATGACACCAATGATAATCATCTCTATGACAACAAGTCAGATCACCTCATCAACCTCAAACCAGACTATGACGGACAAGGAACCATCACCATAAACCTCACCATGGAAAACGACTGTGAGCATTACATTTTTTATCAAGCAGTAGACAACTTTGACATCCCCAGCAAAGGGCATGAAGAATATGTCCGAGTCGACAGCGTCCCCCCAAAAACTAAAAACATCACAGGTGCCCCACGAATGCATCAATGGATTGATCATGGTGACACAAAAGAACTACTCATCTATCTCACCTCAAATACACCGATTACACTTCAAGCAGAAGATGATCCACGATGCGCCGTTGGAACCGACTATATCCACTACGAAATATGGGAGGATCAACACGGCGATTGCGACATCGAAACACTAGTTCATAGTAAAGATGAAACCAGCTTTGATGATGCCACCTTCTATCTCAAAAATGACAGTCGATATGAACTACGGTACTATGCGGTGGATAAACTTGGAAACAAGGAGGAAATGCATTACCAAAAGTTTTTTGTCGACAACGATGCACCCGAGATTGAAAAATCGATATATTATCCGCATACACAAGACAGTTCACTTGATTCTGACTACTGGATAAATAAAAGCACTATCATCAAAATCGATACCGAAAACAAGGGACTCTGCCCCTATTTTTCAGTCATGTATCGTCTCAACAGAGGACATTGGAACTATATCTTTCATCAGCTCCCCTACAACTTCACCCTCCCCGATGAATGTATCTACGAGCTTGAGATACGCGCATGGGATCCATTATATAACATCGCAGAAGACATCGATCGATTCTCAGTCGATGATACACCACCCGAATTTGAAATCATCAAACCAACTGATGGCTGGTACTCTGATGGGACCAGTATTCCTTCTATTATTGATGCCGTTGATCATCCGAACCCGGATACACCCTGTGATGACCATCTCGCCGTTGGAATGACCGACAGCAGCCATGGTGCAGCCGCTCTCATTGATGTCTTCCCCGATTTTGACATCATTCGACTTGATCCCAAAAACTTCCTCTACAGCACCCAGGTCAATCAATTCATTGGAAATCTCATTATTCCAGAGACCACAGGTCTTTCCGATGGATCAATCCTTTTTGTTCCCGATATCACTGATGACCTTGGAAACGGACAAGATGAACTCATCGAACATCTCCACAGCCTCTACGAGCAGGCAGAAGGAGATGAAACCAGCTTCAAAAAACTCATCACATCACTTTTAGATGATAACCAAATCGTCTGGATAGGTATGGATAACACTCCACCAATAATCACCATCACTAATCTTGGAGGAGGATCAGACATAGGACCCGGCGAAGTCTTCATCAAAGCAGAAGCAACCGATGCACTCTCCGGTCTTAAAGCAGGAACGCCCTGTCAAATCTATTTAAAGGGAATACCCCTCGGCTCTCTTCTGTATAACCCCGCAATCAATGGCTGCGAGGGAAGCGTCCCCATACCCTCATATTTCCCCACTGAGGAAGAAATACCCTTAACCATACAAATACTGGATCGCGCGGGAAACACGGGGCAACAAACCCTACTCGTTGATCTCACACAACAAATTACTGGATCACCACCAAGCATCAACATGATCAGCCCAGAACCAAACAGCATCCATCAAAGCATTCTGCCCATACACATTGAAGCATCTGACACTGAAACACAACCAGGCGATCTCACAGTTACTATTGAGGTGAACCGCCAAAACGATCCACCATTTACCTACCATGCGACCTACAATGACACACAAGACCTCTATATCTATAATCTCAGCATCAAAAACTACACCGACGGTAGCATCCTCCAACTCAAAGCATACGTAACAGACAGCAACTACAACACCGTCATCAGCATCCCAATAAGCTGCAAAGTACAAAGCAACATTGTCTTTGATCAATGGATGCATGACGGCTGGAACATCATCAACCTCCCAACCCTTGGGGACAACAACGGTGTTGAAAACATCTTTTACTCCATTTCAGATTCCTTCAACTGGATTTTTGAAGTGGACACCTGGAACAACTACCTCACAGGACGACCGATCAATAGCTTGACCACCATCAAAGCCGGCGTCTGGTACTGGGTCCACATGGAAAACACTGAAGCACGCTTCCATATCGACGGAACAGATGTAGAATAGAAAAAATATGAGAGGAACATTATGAAGAAGCACATCACCCAATCAATTGGAATTATCCTGCTGATACTCTTTAGTAGTCTTACAATCACCGCAATTGGAGAACCAAAATCAATCTACGGAACCGTCTACATCGATGGGGAAATCGCACCAGAAGGCACCCTCGTAACACTTGAAATCGATGGAGAAACCTTTGAAACAGAAACCATCCCATGGGACGTTCACAACTACATTATAGGTCTTCCACCCGGTTACGAAGGAAAACGCGGATACTTTTACATCACCACCGCAGAAGAAGTACCCCTCGACAACCCCTACATCGACATTGGATCAGACATCGGCTACATCATTGACCTCACCATCGAAGACTTCACCAACAGCAAACCAACCGCAGAAATTACCTCCATCACACCAAGTCCGGGCTACCCCAACCAAGAAATCACCTTCGAAGGCACCGGAACCGACAGTGATGGAACCATCCAGCAGTATCAATGGAAACTCGACGATGGGACCACCAAAACAGGACAAACCATCACCCACACCTACACAAACCCCAGAACCTACACCATCAGATTCAGAGTCCAAGACAACGGCAGCCGCTGGTCCTCATATGACACCGAAACACTTGTGATTAACGATCCTGGAGACAACCAACCACCCCACGCCCATCACGGCGGACCCTACGAAGGAATTATCAACCAAAACATCCAATTCGACGCATCAGAGAGCACTGACCCAGAAGACAACATCACCACCTACCATTGGGATTACGGCGACGGAACCAACGGAACCGCAGAAATAACTACCCATAAATATACTACCGCCGGAACCTACAACGTCACCCTTATCATAACCGACAACGCAGGTCTTACTGACACCAACACCACAAACGCCACCATCACCCAACCCAAAAAACCAGACACACCCATCATATCTGCAGATACCTTCGGCAACCAATCCGAAGAAATCACCTTCACCGCACGAGCAAATGATCCCGCCAATCGCAATATCAAATACGAATTTGACTGGGATGATGGCACCACTGATACCTCAGACTACCTTGCATCAGGACAAACCGTAACCATGACCCATATCTGGCAAGATGACGGATGGTATACCATCACCATCACCGCCATCAACGAAGAGGGCTTTGAATCAGAAACCAGCCATACCATCATGATTGAAGAAAAAACAACTGTACTTAAAGAAGAAGCAGAGGGAATACCCCTTCTCTACATCATCATCGGCATTATCATCATCGCTCTCATCATGACACCTATCTCGCTATATATCAACAAAAAAACACAAAAAGAACAAAAACAAACAGCTCAAACAGCAATCACCTGGAAACCAAGTCTCTTATCGAAAACAAAACATAAAAAAACACCACAACAAGCACCGCAAGAAAACCCCCAACCCTCTCAAGCAACTCCACTTCCAAAACCAAAAAAACAGTCAAGTAAACAACCATCCTCGGGATACAAACACCTTTAAAAAAAAAATCACCATTTCATGGTATATATAGACTATATAATGTATAATCATAATCTTTTAACACAAAGACATGGATTTTTTATCAAAATCCAACCAAACACCCTAGTTGAGGAATGAGTAATGCGCATACCACAAGGGGGAGAAACCCATCTCTGCAGCTGAATGCTCTCGATGCGGAAAAATCGGAAGTTTTTCCGAAGTCAAACTCTACCCACTACCCGGAGGAGCAGAATTTCTCTGCAAACGATGCTATCGAAGATCTTTGCAGGAATTCAAACACTCCACCCTTCCAAAAAAACGCTGCCCCAACTGTGATCATCTTATTCCCTCAGACTCAATACAATGCCCCTTCTGCTCAAATTATCTCAATGGACAAGAAAAAAAGAAAAGACCATTTGTATGTCCTTCATGCGGCGCAATTCATGCCCATAAGCCACATTATTGCCCTGATTGTGGACGACCAATCAAACCCGAACCCATCAACCTTGAAAAATCATGGGGATGGAAACCCTGGAAAATCATCGGCGCCAGTCTCACCGTAATCCTTATTCTTGCCTTAATAACAGGTGTACATGCCTATGCAAATTCCGATGCATTCACCAACACAATCCACAACTCTCCTCAAGATCAATACCGCTTTGACCTCCACGGCAATGGCGTCATCGATCACCAAGGACGACTTGCAGTTCTGCTTCATTTCAACACTAACACCCCGGCAAACATCTACATTTTAGATCGAAGCAGACGACCACTTGCCCAACAAACTGTCACCTCAGATCAAAACAACATCATCATTGACATTGGAAACTACTGGCACAACTACGAAAATATGTATTACACCGTCTATGTTACAGCACACAACTATGAAATTCTTCAAGAAACACATCATCATAACGGACCAACTATCACTATTGAAAACATGGAAGTCAAATGGAATTACAACAATCACAACCACAGGGAAGATCTTGAATTTATAAAGATTTCCTGCCGGAACAGTGGTGATCTACCGTTTTACCCAGATTATATTTCCCTCAATTTAAACCTTGAAGACACCTACATTCTTTCTTTCTTAGGCTCTGCAGATTCACAAGTGATACAGCCGGGACAACAAAACACTTTAGTGGTTGACACCACCAGCATCACTACCTATCATCGCGCAAATCACTACCATGAACTATCTCTTCATGATACCGAAGACACCATCTACGACGAAGTCATCTTCCATAAATATTTATCCGATAAATAACCATCCCAAATTATCCATATATAAGAATAAAATATATAGAATTATATAGACATAGTAGACTATATGCACTAGTTTTAATACATTCAAAAAAGTACCATATAATGATTCAAATATGAGACTCATTACTCAACACAATAAAGCGGTATCTGTTGTGATCGGAACACTTCTTCTCACACTCATAGTGGTAAGTGCTGCAACCACCTTTTCGCTTTTTGTCGCAGATAGACAAAGAACAATACAAGCAGCACAAAACAGAGAGCTCATTCGCGACCAAGAAAACATTCAAATCCTTGGTTTTCAAAACCTTGGATACAATGATCTAACTGAGCAATTAGAAACAATGGAACTCTCTATTGCAAATACCAACTCTCGCAAATCCATTATAACTGCTGTGCGGATAAACGACTACCTTGTTGAAAATTTCACCTTTGTTCGTTATAATCTCAGCCAAGAACATTGGGAGATGAATTATTCCACGGGTGAATACAACAGAACCGATACGACACAGAGTGAACGAATTCATATCCTTCCTCAAGAACATGCCCAAATTAAAATCACAAACACATCAGCTGCATTCCCAACTGGTAATATAAAGGAAAACCAACCACTGATCATAAGCATTTTTACCACCCTAACCAAAGAATTTAAACATAGTTTTTTACCACCAACTGCTGTTGCCAACATCCAAGTCGATACCATCTGGAACGCCAGTGCGTCAGATTGGGAGGAGGTCATCATCCTTGATGGCAGCCTTTCCAGCCACCCTGGTGACATCAACATTGTCCGATGGGAATGGTATATCACCGAAACCGAAGAATATGCAGAAGCCTTCCTCTTTCAAGATAATGTAGATGAAAATTGGATATTTGACAATGGAGAAACCTTTGATGGGGATGCCGATGAAGGAATCGGATCAATCCAACAAACCGATGTGTACGGAGAGTACGGTGGCCTTTACGCAGAAGATCCCTCCGGGCAAGCATACACATTCATAGATCTGAATAGAAACTGGCGATATGACGAAAACGAACCAATTCTAAGCTTGGATGCTGATGTAGACAAAACAAAAAGAGGCAAAGGAAAACAAGCACATCCAAAAGATGGAGATTTTGCTGGATTATCAGCAGTCTTAAACAATGGGAAAAAATATTTTTTTGCAGACGATGTCACTAAAAATTATCAATGGGATAATAGCGAAGATTACGTATCAATAGCGGGACCACCACCAGATGCCGGAGATCAAGGTGGTCTGTACGGCATCTATTTCGAAGAAAACAGAAACAACAACCCCTTCAACGGAAGAAAGGCAAGAGCTACCTTTGAAAAATCAGGTATCTATCATTACATTAAACTCATAGTTATCGATCTCCATGGTATGAAAGGAACTGACACTATTGTCTATTACAAATAAAACAACGAAAATAACCACCAATATCTCCAACGCGAAATATATAAGGTATATACCTACAATACATTATAGTCATAACCATTTTTAACGATTATAATAATTATAAAACATTTCATAAAAGTGATAGCTATGAAAACACGACATGCCGCATACCTAATAAGTCTTCTTCTCATCGTGCTCATCCTTCTCACCCCTCTTGGTAATGCGTTTACTCATTTTTCGAACCGATCACACACTATCCCTCAACAATCCACTCCTTTATCTGAAAAGCACAACTATCATCCATATTATAAAACAAAACACATCCTACAACATCAAATCAGAAATCACTGGTATCACCAGCGAGCTACCGATGAAAATTCCACACTTATCTCCGACACAGATAACGACCGCGTCATTGAAATCAATGACAATGGAGAGATCCTCTGGCAAAAAAGCTCCCTCAACTCACCCTTTGACTCTGAACGACTCGACAACAACAACACCCTCATCTGCGAAACCTACCAAGACCGAGTTATTGAAATTAATTCGGAAGGAGAAATAATCTGGCAAAAAACAAGACTGAATAAACCCTACGATGCAGAACGACTTGAAAACGGCAATACGCTCATTTGTAATAGAAACAATCAATCAGTCATCGAAATCACCTCAGAAGGAGTAGAAGTCTGGAATATCACAGATCTCGGCTGGCCTGCAGATGCAGAACGACTTGAAAACGGCAATACGCTCATAGCAGATACCTATAATGATCAAATCATTGAAGTAGACTCCTCAAAAACCACCGTGTGGAGCCATACCGGTCTCAATCGACCCTACGATGCAGAACGACTTGAAAACGGCAACACCCTTATCGCAGACACCTACAATAATAAAATCATCGAGGTAGATAGTTCAGGAAATGAAGTCTGGGTCTATACCAACCTTAACCGACCATATGATTGCGAACGGCTTCAGAATGGAAACACACTTATCACAGATCGTGACAACCATCGCATCATCGAAGTAACCGCGGAAAAAGAGATCATCTGGGATACCTCCAATATCGGCGTTTCGTTACTCTTTCCCACAGATGCAGAATATATTTCCCATAACAGAAAACCCATCGCTGATACCAATGGACCATATTTAGGATACACAGATACACCCATTACTCTCAATGGATCACAAAGCTATGATCCTGATGGAGACATCATTTTATACGAATGGGATTTTGATGGTGACGGAACCTATGACTGGGATTCACCGATTACAGGCATCGTCAACCATACCTATAACATACCAGGCATATATACAGCGATACTTCGTGTGACCGATTCAGATGATGCAACAGATACCAACAGCACGTCAGTAACCATCTATCAGAGCGGAATGACTCATGATGTATTAATCAGCGATTCAGATAACGATCGAGTAGTGTATGTTGAAAATAATAAAAATGAATGGTGGAGTCAGCTTTTCAACACACCATTTGATGCAAAATGGCTACACCATGGAAAAATGCTTATTTCTGAAACCTATCAAAACCGGGTTATTATAATCAACTTTACAGGCGATATTCTCTGGGAACAAACAGGGTTAAATCACCCCTATGATGCAGAAGAAATGAACAATAGTAATATTCTTATTACTGATAGAAATAATGAACGCATCATTGAAGTAAAACGGACAACACAAAATATAATTTGGACCTCAGAAGATTACCCAGATGAGCTTAATCTCAGCTTTCCATCTGATGCTGAGGAGCTTCCTTTCAATGAACTTCTCATTACCGATACCTACCATGATCGTGTTATCATCTTTAATAAAACAACAGAGTCTATCACCTGGAACTCCGATGACTACAGCTTCGAATTAAGTCGACCAACTGATGCAGAACTACTTACCAACAATAATATTCTCATTACGGACCAGGCAAATAACCGAATCATTGAGGTAAATACTACTACCAACAGTATCACTTGGAATACTGACGATTTTGGCATGATCTTTGATCACCCATTTGATGCCGAACGAACGTCTGTAAATACCACACTTATCGTAGACCGGGATAACCACCGCGTCCTTGAGCTTTATAAAAATGGTTCAATCAAATGGATGTATACTGCCCTTCACTATCCAACAAACATCGAACCTGTCCCCCGTAATTATCTAAACATTTTGATCAATGGATCAGGAAACGTCACCAAGAACCGAAATCTCATCAATTATGCCTTTAATGAAACCGTCACCCTTACCGCCATCCCAGCGGATAACGAAACACTATTTATCAAATGGACCGGTGATCTCAATTCCACCGATAACCCAATAAATATCACCATGAACACCAGTAAAAATGTTACCGCTCATTTCAACCAGAAGGGATACGTCCTCAATATTACTACGGTAGGAAATGGAACCGTCCAAAAAGATCCCGACCAAGAAACCTACCTGTACAACACAACCGTCACCCTCACCGCCCTACCAGCCCCGGGCTGGGTGTTCAGCCACTGGACTGGTGATGACATTAACGGGTCTACAGAAAACCCGGAAACCATCACCATGAACGAAAGCAAAAACATCACCGCCCAAATTAGCCGCCACACCCTAATACTTGATGGCTATTGCATGTATAATGATACCAAACCAGTCACTAATCTCACTGTCACAATACACAATCTCAACACCAGCATGAGATGGAATGCAACAACTGAGGGAGACTACTACCATCTCATCCTCAGTATTCCTGCCGATGTCACCACAAATCACACCCTGCGCTACATCGCCAAAGACAACACCACTTGGATCAATGTCACCGACTCTACAGTAACCCAAAATGAAATTGATACACAACACAAACAAACAAATCTCACCCTCAACGAATACTATCTGGACCTCGTGGATTTCCCAATGTACCTTGCAGAAGATAATCACCCTCGATACAACGAAAGCCAGTTATGCGGCGCAGCAGCCGCACAGATGAACCTCAACTACATGTGGTGGAACCAAACACAACATGACGCCTGTCCTCTGACGTATGACAACCAAACACAACTCTACGAGCAAGGACAACAAAACAACTCAAACACAACTCTTCCCTATCTCGACGCCCATGGCATGCTCAGTCTTCTACAAGATAAGAAACCTGCCCCCTCAAAAGAGTACGGGTATCATTTTCAAATCAGCCACAACACAAGTCTTACCGGAACACTTGCCGACATCTGCTATTGGATCAACTACAAAGCTGGCATAAAACCCGGACACCCCCTGCATGTCCCAGGTGCTGTCCCCACCTACGGCGACTACACAAACTGGATGAGCATACGAGGCATCCACACCTCAGAAGATCCAGAAGAAGCGCTCAACTACAACGTCTATGGCCTCTGGGTCAATGATCCCCATCCGACAGGAATTGGAGAAAACACCTACAAAACCGCACAGGAATGGAACCAAACCTATTTTTATCCCATCACCGTCACCGACGACCCATACTATGGTGAATACATCGCTGTTGTCGAACCACCAGAACATGTACAACCCCATGCCTTTCTCCACCCCTCATCTCCCCGCTACACATTCAAAAAAGACCCAAATGTACCTCTCCGACTTACCAGTGAATCACACACCATTCAAGCCGTCTCGGACAGCCGTATTATCAAAGCCGCCATCGAAGGTGTCTCCGAACAACTCCTCCCCTACTCACCACAACTTGAGCACATCCTTGATACCTCCTACCCCGCACGACCTCTTTATGTCTCCAACCTTCACAACCCCAAGCACAACTACTATATCATCCCCTTCAAACACACACCAACATCGTTCATCCCTCGTACCCCACACCAACAACCACAGCAAAAAACCAGGTTTGCCATACTCATCAATGCAGCAGATGGCCATTTCAAAGAAGCAAGCTGGGTTGAAACACCCGTCAGTTATCTCACCCTTACCCAACATGATGCTCTACAGATCACCTTTGATACCCTCGAATCTATGGGATACACCCCTGATGAGATTTCCAGTCGATCCATCACCATCACCCGAATCTACCGACAGAACAGCCCCTACTACCCTGAATGGCAAATACAACTTCCCACCCTCAATCTAACCTTTTACGTTGACCAAGAGGGAAATATCACCACCATCTAACAACAAAAATATATAGAAATATATATACACTATAGATTATTAGGACAAAACATTTTAGAAGCAAAATGCTAACAACACACATACTCAGAGGATGGGATACCTGCGCTATGAATGAGGAAGAATTCCAAAAAATACTCTCAGAAAAAGAACAAATCATCAAAGACCTCAAGCAAGACATCCAATATTGGCGAAACCATTACTCAAATATACTTGATGCCTACTTTCGACTCCATACCTACTGCCACGAAATTAATTTAGAAAACAAACAATACAGCCAATGATACAAAGACAACAAATAAACAGTGATACTATCAACTATACCGCAATCACCGCTAGAGGACACCATACACACAATCAAGATGCATATACCATCACTCCTCTAAAAAACCACCTCTTTTTCGCCATTGCAGACGGCCTCGGTAGTATTCCCCATGCAGAATACGCAAGCAGAACCGTAATCAATCACTACGAAATTCACCTTCAAAAATCCCACGACCTCACCCAAATCACCCAGGACATCAACACTAAACTTATCAACCAAGAAACACAGACACCGGCAGGAGCAACAACCATTGTCGCCTGCCTTCTCAACACCGACACCTATAAGGCAACCATTCTACACCTTGGAGACAGCCGCGCATACCTCTTCAACAACCAGACGTGGAAAACCACTGATCACACCCTTGTCCAAGAACTCGTTGACATGAACATCATCACCCTAAAACAAGCACATACCCACCCCGAACGAAACCGCCTCTCAAGCGCTCTTGGAATCAATGAAACCATCACACCAACCATAACCACCAAAAACCTGAACCATACACGGTTATTACTCAGCTCAGATGGACTCCATGACTACGTCAGCGATGAACAGATACAGCACATCGTCACCTCCGAAATACCAGAAATCGCCTGCCAAACCCTTCTACAAAAAGCGCAAGAAAACAAAAGCAGTGATGACATCACCATCATAATAGCAACCATCAACCTATAACACTTGAGAATGCGAAGCAATCTCACCAGACACTCGCGCACCAGGACCAACACAAACATGATCACCAAGCAGGGTTCCTACATTCATCACCGCATTAATCCCCACTTCCACATGATCACTCATCATCACCCCTAACTTCCGGCGACCCGAATCCATACGCACACCATTGAGCACCACCGGAATATTTTTCTGATCAAACCGAAGATTAGCAACCTTTGCACCGGCACCAAGATTACACTGCATCCCAATCACCGAATCGCCTACATAATTCTGATGGGGGACATGACTGTCATCCATCACAATCGAGTTTTTCAACTCACAGGCATGGCCCACATGACAGCGGTCACCGATACTGGTACTCGGGCGAATATAACAATTCGGGCCAATCCGACAATCCTTCCCGATTACAACCGGTCCTTCAATATAGGATCCCGCACGAACCTTCGTACCTTCACCAATATATACTGGACCATGAAGCATTGTGCCTTTCTCAACATCACCTAAAATGTTTGATTGAACACTAGACAGTAACTCTGCATTGGCATCCAACAAATGCCAGGGATACACGACATCACGCCAAGATGAAATCATCAGACCTGAAAGACTCTTCTTTTCAGCATACAAATTTATCGCATCGGTAATTTCATACTCACCACGAGGGGAACGAGGGGTTTTTTCAATATAGCTAAAAATTTCAGAAGAAAAATGATACATCCCTGCATTAATGACATTGGAAACTGGCTCAGGCATCTTTTCAAAAATACGAATAACACGCTGATCATCCATCTGCACACACCCGTAACTCTGGGCATCTTCAACTTCAAAAAGTGCCATACTCTGAGGCGTTTTCATCACCTTTTTTATATCTGCGCTGCCAAAAATCGTATCTCCTGACAGCACAAGAAATTCATCTACAAAGGGTTTCACCTGTGCGATTGCATGACCTGTCCCAAGAGCCTTGCCTTGGTTGACATAGTCAATAGATACATCCCATTGTGAGCCATCACCAAAAAACGAGCGTACCATCTCACTTTTATAGGCCACAATAAAGACAAACTCAGAAAATCCTGCTGCGATTGCATTCTGAAGATTCCATTCTAAAATCGGTTTTCCAGCGAGAGGAAGCATGACCTTCGGACGAGTAAATGTCAAGGGATGCATCCGTTTGCCCTCACCTGCAGCCATAATTACACATTTCATAAATGTCCACCTCCTCTACTCCACGGTTACCGACTTGGCAAGATTCCGTGGTTTATCAATCGAACAGTTCCGAATATCTGCAACATGATAGGCAAGCAACTGCAGCATAACCGTGATGGGAATACAGCTCAACCAATCAACACCCCCCGGATATCGTAATACTACATCTGCATGTTTTTCTATATCTTCATCATCATCACTAGCGATTGCAATCACGGGAGGACCACGGGCCTTCACCTCGCCAATATTTGTTATCATTTTCTCATAGGTTTCATCCTGTGTGACAATTGCAATCACGGGTGTCTTCTCCGTTAAAAGCGCAAAGGGACCATGTTTGAGTTCCCCAGCAGCAAATCCTTCAGCGTGTAAATATGAGATTTCCTTAAGTTTTAATGCACCTTCCAGTGCTAACGGGTAATTGATGCCTCGTCCGATAAAAAAGATTGAGGAAGCATCGGCAAGCCGAGGTGCTACCTTTTTGATGTCATCATTTCTTTCAAGAACCGTGCGCACATGGGTAGAAAACTCTTTCATGTGAACAATTGCATCATAGATCTCATCAGAACCAATAAGCGTGCGGTTGAACGCAATTTTTAAAGCCAGCAGAAACAACACAATGATCTGAGAGGTAAACGTCTTTGTGGCAGCAACACCAATTTCCGGGCCTGATTGCATCAACACATATCCATCGGCAAGTCGGGTTGCGGTGCTGCCGATGACATTGCAAACCACCAGTGTTTTACACCCTGCATTTTTTGCTTCCCGAAGTGCCATCAAGGTATCCATGGTCTCACCGGATTGCGTAATACCGATGACCAACGATCGCTCATCGCGGACGCCGAAGAACCGATATTCTGAAGCAAGTTCCAATACCACGGGAAGTTTAGTGAGTTTTTCAAGATAATATTTTGCTACATACCCGGCATATAAAGAAGTGCCACAGGCGATGATATGAATCGTTGAAATATCTGCTTGTAGTAATGCTTCGACTCTACCGGGAAAATAGATCTGACGATCAATCTCAGATACCCGGCCGCGTAAAACCTGCTGCACAGTTTCTGGCTGCTCAAAGATCTCTTTCAGCATGAAATGCGGGAATCCTGCCTTCTCAGCATCTTTGATATCCCAATCAATTAGGGTTTTCTCTCGCTCAACAGGGGTACCATCTAATTTTTGAATGGCAATCGTTTTATCTGTAAGGATGCACAGTTCCTCTTCCTCAAGGAAGATTACCCGTTTCGTATATTTCAACACCGCAGGGATATCTGATGCAATAAAATTTTCATTATCCCCTACCCCAATGACGAGAGGTGATTCCTTCCGAGCTCCGACAATCTTACCTGGATCTCTTGTTGATACCGCAATTACTGCATAGGATCCTTGAATACGTCGCAGAGATTCAACAACTGCATGTTCCAACGAGTCTGTATAATATTTATCGATTAAATGAGCAAGTACTTCTGTATCAGTTTGCGATACAAACGTATATCCATCTGCTTCAAGATCCTCCCGAAGTTGCTTGAAATTTTCAATAATTCCATTATGAACAACAGCGATGGTGTTATCGTTGTTCATATGAGGATGGGCGTTTTCCTTTGAGACAGTCCCATGAGTTGCCCAACGAGTATGCGATATCGCACAGTGACCAGGCATATCTGGGACAGAAGCAGCAAGTTGTGATATCTCACCAACATCTTTGTACACATGAAGTTTCTTATCGGCTACTGCGATGCCAGCGGAATCATACCCTCTATACTCAAGTCTTTTCAGAGCATCAAGCAAGACCGTTGTGGCCTTTCGAAATCCGGTATATCCAACTATTCCACACACGTTACATCACATGACTCATACTAGGAATTGACTTCTGAATATGTTTCAATGGTGCAATCTGACATCCTCTGCCGATGATAACCCCTGGATCAACTACAAGCTTACTGCCGATTCTACAATCCTCACCGATCATAGCCCCAATATGGTTGACCATGCTGCATTCTTTCCCTATATGAATCTGGGTGTCTCCTTCAATAGTTGAAAACCCATGTCCCAGGGTGGTTCCCTTACCGATGATGCTATGGGAGAGAAAGGAGTTCGAACCAATATGAACTCCATCCATAATAACTGAGTTGCGAATCTCAGAAAAGGGATAAATAACACTATTTGATCCAATCGCTGTTGAGGGAAAGATACAAGCATTGGGGCCAATCTCACAACCCTCACCAATGATAACTGGGCCGACAATGTAGCAACCAGAATAGATATGGGTATCTTTACCAATGGCAACCGGTCCTTTCAGATGGACACCTGCTTCAACAGCTCCCGCCTTAGTTGCAGTCGTGTTCTGCATCATTGTTTCATTAACAGATAACACATCCCACGGGTAAATGATATCCTTCCACATATGCGCCTGAATGGCTTGCACCGCGGTCTCCTGCATTAAAAGCTGCTGGATAACAGCAGCAAGAGAATACGTTCCCTCCTGTGCAAGGGATTCAATTACGGAGAAGACTGAATTAGGAAACTTGTAAATCCCAGTGCTTATAAATCGCGCCTGCGGGTCCTCTGGTTTTTCTACAAGATCCTTCAGTTTTTTTTCCTTAAGCGAGACCACCCCATATTTGGAGGGTTCAGGATGCTCTTTGATTAACACGGCATACGGAGTTTTTTCAGAAAGCAGCGTTGAAATACTTTTTTGATCAATGATATTATCACCGGCAAGCACGATAAAGGAATCAGAAACGAAGTCTTTTGCCTGCAATAGCGCATGGGCGGTCCCCAATTGTTTCTCCTGGGTGACAAAGGACAAGGGTACCTTAGTGTAGTCTTTGAAATGTTCCTGAAGAGCCTCCCGTTTGTAGCCAACGACCAGGATGATTTCCTCTACTCCACTTTGTGCCAGGGCGTCAACAACATATTCCACCATGGGTTTGTTGGCAACCGGAAGCATTACCTTCGGCATGGTTTCAGTAAACGGACGTAGACGGGTTCCTTCACCTGCGGCAAGCACCACTGCTTTCATAACAATCTACCAGAGCATGGTAGCCAACAGGTTCTATTTTACATTTACTTATATCGTAATTTTTCTAATAATAATTTTCGAAATCGGAAGGATACTATCAGAAGATTTCTGCATACATAAGAGTGTAACAAAGAAATTGAGTTCTATTTTGCATCTTGTACTTTTTGTGATAAAAAGCTTCGAATTTTATCCGGATCGGTGCTATCAATGCCAAAATATTCGGGGAACAAACGGGTGGTTTTTAACATCTCAGTTGAGCCATGTGGGCGTGTAGAAATTAACCGCATGTCCGCAAGCTCATCCACATGATCATATACCTTCGGGCCAATCATTCGCCTTAGATCCGACTGCTTTATGGGCTGATGATAGGCAATCAATGACAACGTCTTGAGAAGATGACTCTGAATCTCTGGACGAGAAACCATCGCAGATTTTTCCACAAACTGCTGCTTCACCTGCATCGTATACTTATCACCAGCACGAACCACCGAAAGCGAGGTTTCCTTTTTACGATCCTCATTATACAGTTGAATCAACGCATCAACAGCAGCTTTCACCTTCTTTCTGGAAAACCCTGTTGCCTCCACGATCTCAGAAATACTTATCGGCTGACTTGCACTAAACAACACCGATTCAACTAAACGATTCTCACGAACACCCATACCAATCAAACCATCTTATGTATACATCAACATTTTGTAATATATATCTTCCCATAGGGAAACTTTTGCTGCCGTATCGTAATTTTCTGCTCATAGGCAAGAAATAAGACAGATAAGAAAAACCGAACATGATCTTGCTCATCATCTTGTTTATAAAGAGAGGATAACGCTATTTTTTTGTCAGGAAGCGCTTGTATCTGTTTCCAGACGGCGGCAATATCCTCTTCTATATGATCCTCATGCGCGGCGCCCTTCATCGATTTTTGAGCAAGTGCGGACTGACGGAGACGTTCTTGATGTCGTAACCGACGCAACAGCTGATATTCTTCTGCTTCTTTTCGCGCCTTGGAAAAGGCATCAAGTAGCTCAATGAGCATCACTTTTCGTTTGGCATCACGACGAAGTGGCTGCTGCAGCGGGGGATCCGGGCGATTCATTACAAGATTTGTATACGAGTAGCCGTCCTCCACATCCATCCAGGCACCCATGGGAAGATCATCCCAATCAAGACCCTGTTCCTGCGGAATTTGTTTGGCCTCCATATTCTCAACCAAAGAATCACTTTGCATGCGAAGGACCCGCCACGCAAGATAGATAATACGACCTGCAGTAAACAGCTCTATTTTTTCCTTCCGTGCATGGTTCAGATACAGACTTGAAAACTGCACCAAATCAATATTCCATGGATTAAATCCATGACTTACCACCAGATCAAGAGCGAGATACACGGAGCGGTCAAACATATTTTCCATAACCAGATGCTCACCGGTGGCCGCCTGCTTTGCCATCTCTAGATACTGATTAATCTGAGCGACATCACGCTGCTCATCAATCAAGGATTTATGAAAAAGTAAATGATTCATCACTGAATCATCAATTTCTATGAGACAACACCTCCACGTGGCATCAGTTCACCTTTGGGACCGACGGTTTCTGCATCAATCTCTCCAATCATCTCAGAAATTCCATTCTCATGCATGGTTACCCCATAGATATGATTCGCTTCTTTGAGCACAATTTTTCGAAGCGAGACATTAATGAATTGCGAATACTGCGCATTCATTTTAATCATGCGAGAAACGGTTTCTGCATTAACCCCATCCAGAAACATATCTACTTCATCAAGGACATAGAAGGGGCTCGGATCATACTGCTGAATGGCAAAAATAAATGCCAAGGAGGCAATACTTTTTTCTCCACCGGAGAGCGCCTCCAGACGAAGGATTTTTTTCCCACGTGGACGTGCCTTAATGGTAAGTCCATGCTCAAAAATGTTATCTTCATCCTCCAGAAGTAACTCTGCTTCTCCACCTTCTGATAGACGTCCGTAGATTTCCTTAAAGTTTTTATTAACCTCATGAAATACTTCTAAAAAGCGATCCTTCTTTTTAGTGGTGACTTCATCAACCAGTTTGACCAGATTCTTCCGTTGTTCCTTCAGATGCTTCACGTCGTCATCAAATTTGGATTTTCGTTCCTGCTGATGATCATACTCTTCAAGCGCACGCATATTTACTGGTTCTAATTCCTGCATTGTTTCTTCGATGGTACGTACAGTCTGTTTCAATGATTCAAGAGAGGGAAGGTTTTTCTCAGCGACTTCGACCTGGTATAAGGCATATTCTTGTTCCAAATCTTTCATGGTATCTTCAAGAGTGGGCAGCCGATATTTTGCCCGAGAGATCAAATCCAGAAAAGATTCCGCTCGGGTGTTACATTTATCAAGATCGTTTTCAATGGCTACAGTTTTTTTGTATAATTCATCTCGTTTTTCAGCAAATGTTTTAATTTTTCCAGACATCTGCTGCTCTACATTCATCAGAGCCTTTAATTCATCCTGACAGACTGATCGGTTCTTTTTCAGCTCATTGATGTCTTGTTTTACGGTGGTGATTTCTCTTTCGATAGCATGTATTTTATCAATGAGTTCAGAGTTTCGTTCTCCGATGAGTTCACGTTTTTTCTGAATGATTTGTTGTTCACTGCGTAGCTGCAAGGTTTCTTCTTGCAGTTTTGAGACTTCTGATTCAAGTGAGCGTATTTCTTGGGCGATTTCTTTGTTGGTGCTTTTAAGAAGGTGTTTTCCTTTTTCCTCCTTGAGCTGGTCAAGTTCTTGGAGTCGTAGTTCAATGGTTTTGATGTCTTGTTGCAACGAATCATACTGCCCATCAAGGGTGTGCTGTTCTTGTTTTTTTGCCGTCAGATCCTTTTCTACCACGGCAAGTTTGCCTTTGAATTCTTTTTTTCTGACCTCCAGATCTTTAATTTGTAGTGTCTGTTCACTATTTCCACCATGTTGTCGGAGTTCCGTTTCGATATCGGTGAGTTCCTGGCGGATGGTACGTAGTTTTTCAGAAAATTCCTCCTGGTGGTGAATGGCGTTGTGAAGTTGCTCTGAAATGGTATCGAGTTTAGAGCGATCTGTGGTGCTAAAGAAAAGAGTTGTCTTTGGTTTACTGCCGCCGATCATTGCTCCGCTTGCCTCAATGAGGTTTCCTTTGGTGTCCACTAAGCGGACACCCCCCATGAGACGCCGGGCATCTGAGAGGTTTTCTACAATTACGGTGTCTCCAAACACATACCAGAAGGCGGCGTTGTAGCGGTCGTGAAACTTGACGAGATCATAGGCAAAGCCGTGGGCATGGTCATCTTTTACTGCAAGGAGTGCTTTGGCTCTGGGTTTTCCGACCACCATTTTATTTAAAGGGAGGAAGGTGGCGCGACCATAGCCATGTTTTTTGAGAAAACTGATTGCTGCTGCTCCTGCGGCATCGTCATCAACGACGATAGACTGCATACGGTAGCCGGCGGCAATCTCTAGCGCGGTCTGATAGTGTTCATCGACCTTTGCAAGCTCAGCGATGGTTCCATGAACCCCGGTGAGGCTGCCGTCATCACGGGCTGTAATGATGGCGTTAACTGCCTGGTTGTATTTGGCATGAACGGTTGCTGCTGCATCGAGTTCTGCCTGCAGTTGTGCATGTTCTCGCTGGAGGCGCATAATTGCGGTTTCAAGATCTGAGAGTTCTTCAGTGATTGCTGCTTCTTCTTTCTTTTTTTTCAGCAGGTGTTGTTCGAGTTTCTTGATGGTGGTATCGTCCTTTTTTGTTTCTTTTTTTATTTCACCAATCTGCCAGTCGATATCTTTGAGTTCAAATTCATAGGCAGATTTTGTTTCTTGTATCTCTGCAATCTGTAGCTCCATGTTTTCTTTTTTATCCATCAGACGGTCTTGGGAGAGGGTAAGTTCGTGAAGCTTGGTCTGTTTGGAGGTGTATTCTTCCCGCATGGTGACTAAATCGCGGGTGATATCCATCGTTGTATCATCTTTTTTGGCGATATCGTCTTTCAAAGCGTTGAGGTGGTGTTCTTTTTCAGTCAGTGTTTGTTCTTTTTCCGGGAGTTTGTCGGAAAGCACTGCGTATTGAGAGTTGAGTTCTTCAAGATCTCGAGCGACCTGTTCAAGGCTGCCGGTAAGGGTTTCTTTTTCATTTTTTAAGGAGAGAATTTCATCGTTTGAAAAATTTATTTTTTCCTCAATTTTGATTTCCTCGGTTCTTTGTGCATCGATTTTTTCTCTGATTTCTTCGGCGTCTTCTCCCCCGACTTCACTAATTTTGTTTTCGATTTCTTTGAGCTCCTGCATGTGCGTGGTGTACTGTTTTTTAAGTGTTTCCTGTTGGTCTTTGAGGGTGCTTTGTTCTTTTTCGTAGCTTTGGATTTGGGTTTGAATTTCTGCTATTTGGTTTTGAACCTCATGCTGTTTCTTCCGGACCATCTTTGCCTTGGTTTCATAGAGTTCGTCTTTGAGTTCTTTGTACCGATAGGCACCATCACGGTCATGTTTGAGCTGCCGGATTTGACTGTTAATTTCATTAAGTATGATAGTGATACGGTCGAGATTGGTTTCCACATTTTCTTGTTCCTGCTCGGCCTTTTTGATATCTTGATCAAAGGTGCTGATTCCGGCGACATCATCAAGGATGCGTCTGCGGTCGACCAGACCCATTTTTATGAAATTGGTGACATCTCCCTGTTTTATAATGTTGTATCCATCACCGGAGATTCGGGCATGGGTGAGCAGGGTTTCAAACTCGGAAAATGACGCTGCTTTGTTGTTTATGTAGAAGTAGCTATAGTAGTTGTTGGGATCATTTTTCAGGGGTGCCCGTTTGATCATTCGGGTAAGTCCCACCTCATCGGCATCCACCGGCATCCGTCTTTGCCGGTTATCAAAAAGAAGGGACACCTTGCAGTACTTTGCGGGGGTTTTCCGAAGTTTTCCACCGTTAAAGATAAGATCAGTAAGCCGTCCGGCTCGCATCACCTTTGAGCTTTTCGGACCGAGGACAAATAAGATTGCATCCACAATATTGCTTTTCCCTGATCCATTGGGACCGGTAATAGCGGTGAAGCCAGGGTAAAAAGGTACCACTAATCGCTTTCCAAAGGATTTAAAATTCTCCATTTGAACTTCTTTTAGATACACAACCATCCCTTCCAATACTGCCCAAGGCTACCTCAGACACATCTTCTACGACTGCATCCCAACATAAGAAATACATATAATATATTAAAAACTTGTGTAACTTTTCTCTGAGTGTAAATTAAATTTATCGTATCTTCAATCTAAAAAAAAGGTAGTTACTTTATCAAACTGACAGTTTACCACCAAACGGTTAAATAGCCAAACCAACAAAATGCATACCGTAGAGATGGAAGAGTACCATGAAAACAAATGAAACATTCCACTGTTGGGCGTGTGAATCACAACTACACTCTATGCATGAGATCGCACAAGGAGTCTGCGATAGCTGTAAGGCCGCAATCATTCGAAAAAATCAATTACCGCTCATGCGTCATGATCTCCTCTCTTTAATCAACGCTGCACGTATTTTTACACCCAATACCAATCAGTTGAGAAAGATCTACCGGAATCACTATCATTTCTAAAAGAAAAGATCTGATTCCTCGTACAAAATTTTTTTATCAGAGTTTTTATTAGCGTCTTTTTTATTCACAACAGATACCCTATGAAAAATAATACACAATTAGCATCACTCTCCCCTCATCAACAACAAAAATCTGCACAGTTACTCCGCCTGCTTACTCAGCTACCGCACTATAAAAATCGTATTGCCCCAAAAAGTTTTCAGCCCTTGTTTAGCAAAAAAAATACAGTATGTTCGCTAATGATTGATAACACCGTACGTATCATCAAACAATACCCTCCAGGTCTTTCTCAGAATATGATGAAAGAAGCAGCTATGCTACAGCAAGGCGCACTTGAGGTCTCGATACCGACGTTGATCGAACAAGACCATCAGAATCATCTTCTCATTCTCAGTTTTATACCTGGCGAAAATCTCTGTGATCTTCTAAATGATCCGCAGGTAGATTCCACCGAAAAACAGCGTCTGGTAAAACTGCTGGCTCGTTGGCTGATCGGCTTTCATCAACATTTTAAAAAAACGGATAGCTTTCAAATACGAGGTGATGCCAGTCTGCGCAATTTTCTGTTCACCGATCGTATCTGGGGGGTGGATTTTGAAGAAGCACGAGTGGGAAAACCTGTAGAAGATGTCGCGGACTGTTGTGCCTCACTGTTAAGCACCCATCCTATGTTTACACCGGAAAAATACAAACTCTGCTGGATCTTTCTGAAGGAATACGAAAAGAATGCTCCTTGGAAGATTGCTCAGGTGAACAATGAAGTTGCCTACGCCCTTCTGCTCAGACTTCAGTGGCGACCACAGGATGAGAAGCTGTTTCGAACAGAAGCAGAACGCATCCGGACGCAGGGATTGTATGCACTGGTCTGAGTCATAATTTTTAAATAGGAACCATCCTTATCCCCCGGCGGGTTACGTTATGGGAGCAAAGCATATTATTTATACTACAGCAATACTCCTCCTAATCATCGGGAGCATTGCATCGGCATATGTCTTTACATCAACAACCACCACCGATCAGATCACCATCCAGGGGGAAGAATACAGCATCGAGCAGCTTTTCTATATCGCCGATCAACGAACCATTACAGTGGAATCCACTGAATATACGGGAGCTGCGCTAGATGATCTTATCAAAAAGGTAGGCGTGAGTGATTATCAGAATCAACAATACACCTTTATTGCTTCCGACTATCAGCAAACCGTTGAATGGGATGATCTCTCAACTGGAGTTTTTACGGAGAAACGTCGGTGTGTTTTTTCCGATCTTCCAAAGAAATTTTGGGTATGTAATATCATAGAAATAGAGGTGAAATAAAACCATGGAAAAAATGAAACTTATCGCAGGCATCTTAGTCTTTGGATCCCTCTGGGGATTCTCCGAAAATCTCATCGGATCACTCCTGCGCGATAACAACCTACCCGCAGGTGCACTCATGACCAGTATATTTGCCATGAGTTTTCTCGTGCTCAGCAGACTCTGGTATAAACAACGAGGAATGCAACTGGGAATGGGACTCGTTGCTGGAGCACTCCGGATCGCCAATCCATTTGGCGGCTGCTTTCTCTGCTCAGCAATCGCCATCATGGCAGAAGGCCTGTTATTCGAACTTATTTGGTATAAACTCTCCTTTGATCTTCATGAACTTGATACCCAGACCGTACGAGCAAGCATGGGAATCATCTCCGTCTACACCCTCTACGTCGGCGGCTACATTGTCACACAAACACTGACACCACTTGTCGCAGGCGCAACTTTTTATGTGGAAAACCTTGTCTTTCTCCTCCCCTATATTCTCTCCGGTGGCCTGCTTGCCGCTCTTCTTGGAGCAATCATCGTACCCGTTGTCATTGCTGCAACGCAGCTTCAGCTCACCATCAAAGACGAACGGCTCTATTACCCAGCAACCCTAAGCATCTCACTTATCTGCTGGCTGATCGTCATCGCACATACCCTGATACTTCTTGCAAGTTAAGAGAGGGCGGGATTTTATGGAAAAAAAAACGGTGAAAGTCTTAAAATTTCATCCGGAAAAATGTAACGGATGTTTAGAATGTGAAAAGGCATGCTCACAGGTACACTTCAAAGAAAAAACAGGGGGAGAACTCTCTGCCATTCGCATCAGGAAAAAAAACGACTCCTATCAGATGCATATCTGTGATCAACGAGGATTATGTCTTGATATGTGCCCCGTCGGCGCATTATACAGACGGAAAAATGGTGTTGTATGGATTGACGTAAAAACCTGTATTGGCTGTCAAGCCTGCGTTGGTTTCTGCCCCATCGGAGCGATGCGAAAAACAGACCGGCGCATTGAACCATTCAAATGCATCAGCTGTGGTTCCTGTGTGCGCGCCTGCCCAGAAGATGCATTAGAGCTGGTCGAAACAAAAATCGATGAGATACAAGAAGTTGTCTATCACAACCTTGGAGGCTAAAGACAAATGGCTGAAGGACAAATATCCATACAAGACTATGATGCAGGAAATACAAAACTAGAATGGGATCTCAAGAAACTTCGAAAAGCTCACGTAAATCTTGTTACCAAAAACTATACGAAAAACAAACTTTCAAAAGGATATGCAAATCAAACCCTCTACATCAATCTTAGTACCAAAGAAATCAAACAAAAAAAGGTCACCGATGAGATGAAAAAGCTGTTCACCGGTGGCCGTGGATTTGGCCTGTGGCTGCTGTGGAATGCCATACAACCATCCACTCGCTGGGACAGTGATGAAAATGAACTACTCATCACCAATGGACCTCTCTGCGGGATAACGCAATATCCGGGTTCAGGAAAATCACTCTGCCTGACGGTGTCCCCTTCTACCGATATTATCTGTGACAGCAATGTCGGAGGATTCTTCGGACCCTATCTGAAATTC
The DNA here is from genome assembly GCA_964612945.1 of uncultured Thermoplasmatales archaeon. Lineage (GTDB taxonomy): Archaea > Thermoplasmatota > E2 > DHVEG-1 > DHVEG-1 > CAZTFR01. The sequence goes on along the minus strand of CAZTFR010000014.1, from coordinate 6,316 downwards.
GCAGGCTTTGACGCTCTTGAAATACAAGGGAAAGCAAACGAGGATGTCATCATTATCATTGATGCTGAAACAAACACCATCTTCATAGAAACTGCACCTCTTGAGGAAACCAATACCCATCTTGTTAGTGAACAACTAACGCATATGTACGCCACAGAAGACACAGAAGAGTCACGACAGAAAATATCGGTCATTTCAGCGGGAACCGGCGCGGAGCATAGCTACTGGGGCTGCCTGAATTTTTCCTTGTATGATATCCGCAGAAAAACAACCCGTGTCAAACAGGCAGGACGCGGGGGACTCGGAACCGTTTTTCGAGATAAAAACATAAAAGCAATCGTGGTAAAAATCCCTCAGTTTTCCGGGGTCGAAACAAACCCTGCAAATCCTGTAAAACTTGCAGAAGTAGGAACCAAACTGCATCGAGAAATACGTGATTTAGACCGCTATCAATGTAACATGCGTGCTGTGGGGACCAGCCATCTTGTCGAAATCATGGATGCCTATGATTTACTCCCTACGGAAAACTACCGGTTTGGATCCTTTCCCAAGGCGCCAAAGATATATTCCACCAAGTTTTATGAACTCTTCACCAAAATCATTCCCGATGGCTGCTGGCATGGCTGCACCATGGCCTGCTCTAAAACCGTCGATGGCTTTGAAATACAAACCGGACCCTACAAGGGCCAACGAGTCACCGTAGACGGACCCGAATATGAAACCGTAGGATGCGGGGCAAACATGAGCCTTTGGGACACCCATTGGATCCTCGAATTTAATTTCTACTGTGACACTTACGGCCTTGACACCATATCAACAGGTACTGCTATTGCATTTTACATGGAACTTTTTGAATACGGCATTCTCACAAAAGAACGCTGTGATGGACTCGAAATCTGCTTTGGAAACGCCAATGCCGTCATGGAATTTCTCCATCGTCTCGCCCGGGGAGAAGACACACCCTTCATAACCATGGCTGCACGTGGCATCCGACGAGTCAAAGACTGGATTCTCAAAAAAAACTGGGGCGACCCACAACTCATTGAAGACATCGGCATGGAAAGCAAAGGACTCGAATACTCCGAATACGTAACCAAAGAAAGCCTGGCCATGCAGGGCGGATACGGACTCACCCTTAAAGGACCACAACACGACGAAGCATGGCTTATCTTCATGGATATGGTTAACAACGCCATCCCCACTTTTCAGGATAAAGCAGAATCACTCCACTACTTTCCGATGTGGCGGACCTGGTTTGGCCTGAACGGTCTCTGTAAACTCCCCTGGAATGATGTGGAACCTGCAGACAACGAAGAAACCGATGAACCTTCAAAAATACCAGAACACGTTCAAAATTATGTTGAATACCAAAACGCGGTCACCGGCTGGAATGTCAATAAAGAAGACCTCATTCTGCAAAGCGAACGCTGCTACAACTGGCAACGAGCTA
>CAZTFR010000014.1:0-4856 GCA_964612945.1 uncultured Thermoplasmatales archaeon | reverse complement strand
AATGTCTGGATGGGACGAGGACAACGAAAAGATGACTGGATTCCTTACCGATCCATGGGACCAGTTACCGAACTAGAATACACCTCCCGAAAAGAACGCTACGACACCATCCTTGTTGAACAACTCAAGCTTTCAAAAAAACAAGTCGAACAAATGAACATAAACGAAAAAATTCGTATCCTCTACGACTACAGAAGAAATGAATATGAAAAACTTACTGATGCCGTCTACTACCGCCGAGGATGGACGCCCAACGGGATTCCCACGCCTCAAAAAATGAAACAACTTGGCTTTACAAACAAAAAAATGTTAACCATGCTTCAGAACAAAATCGACACCGATGAAAAAGAAGGACGCAACACATGGGGTGGAACCTATAATAAAAAGGAAAATCCGCCCACCAAAAAATCTTGGTATTGGGAACACTGGAAATAAAAAAAAAAAAGGTTATTTCCTTAGTCACCAATTCCTTTTTCAGAGACAGAAAACACTGCCTCTCCTTCAGGGAGATACGGTGAATCAATCAGCCGTGCAATCCGTTTACTACCCTTGCTTTTTCGAAGATAAATCCGAAATGTTGCCGTATGACCAACAATATGACCGCCAATCGGACGGGTAGGATCACCAAAAAACGCATCTGGCTTTGCAGATACCTGATTTGTCACCAATACTACTCCATTATTAAGATCCGACCACCGGAGCAGATCATGCATATGTTTATTCAACTTCTGCTGCCGATCCGCAAGCGCCCCCCGACCAATATATTCCGCACGAAAATGCGACGTCAACGAATCTACCACCAGCATTCGTGCCGAGATCTCTTTGGACAGCTCAAGAGCTTTATCCACGAGAAGCATCTGATGACTTGAATTATACGCACGTGCAACATGAATCCGTTCAAGAAGAGCATCCGCATCAAGCTCTCTGGCCTCTGCCATCTGCTTGATCCGTTCGGGTCGAAACGTATTTTCCGTATCAATATAAACTACATCACTATCTAATCCACCATCTTCAACTGGAAGCTGTGCATTTACACACAGTTGTAGGGCGATCTGGGTTTTCCCGGATCCAAACTCTCCAAACACCTCGGTAATTGACTGCGACTCAAACCCTTTGCCACCAAGGAGCTCATTCATACTTGTTGCACCGGTGGTAATATAGCCAATTTTCGACCGTCGTTCCATCAGCATAACGCCCGTTTCAAAGCTGCCTACATCAGAATACTTTCGTGCAGCAGCAATAATCTTTGCGGCGGTGCTCTCCCCAATATCTGCAACATCGGAAAGTTCTTTAGGAGAGGATACGGCGATGCTCATCATATCTGAATAACCGGATTCTGATAATTTTTCAGCTATTGCGGGACCTACACCAGGTATATCTTTGATATCTTCGGTTGCCAATAAAACACCCCATCATAGTGAAACTAAAACCTGTTTATAAACACTATGGAGTTAATTAAAAGTATTCTCTCAGAATGATATATCTGCTGAATCTACATGATACGTTCAATCATCTCTAGCACAAAACCGCTGTCATCAATGCTATAGCGGGCAATGCCGATTTTTTTTGCATAGTTCCGCATCTTTTTTACAGATAAGAATCGCTCAAAGCTTGATCCCTTCTGAACGACATCAAGCTCGAGCACACAATCCGTAAGGCCCTCCATTTTTTTTTCAAAGAGATCACCATGGATGCCTTTGGTCATGAGAATATAGAGAACTCCTCTTTTTTTCAGGTTGTTGACCTTAGATGCATAGATGGTGCGAAGGACATCATCCTGGCTGTATTGGCTCAGAAAGAAATCAAGTGAATTAATTATAATGATGTTTCCATCGGGTGCTTCTTTGATTTTATTTGAGAGGATCGCAAGATAGTCTTCTTCACCAACGACCGTGGAAGGTGTGGCACTTGATCCGATTTCAATCAGTTCTTTAAGTTTGAGTTTAGATCGTTGCTCATACACACTGACTCGTTTTTGTTCTCCCTTGAGGACTGATTGGTAATATTTTGATGAAATGTCGACGAAATCTATGTGGTCTGTTTTCCATTGAAAGCGTTGCATTGTTCCAAGGATTTCATCCTTGGTTTCTTCGGTTGTTATATAGATTACTTTTCCTACTGATGCAATTTGTTTGATGAGGATTTCGGTGCTGCTGCCGGGGCTTCCAAGAATTACGGTGGTGAATCCTTGGGGAATGCCACCCTCGAGGAGACGATCGAGTTTATCGATGCCGGTGGTCATGAAGTTTTCTTTGGTAACATTTTGGGCCATGAAGGTATCGGTGATTGAGCTTTCCATTGTTCAATCACCTCTTCAGGACGGTAAAAAAATGTGTTTTCACTCGTTCTCTTTCGAGGCGATCATGCGGGGTTGCGTTTGTTCGAAAGATAAATTCTGTTTTTTCAGCTCCTTCTGCAAGTGTGCTTCCCATGACAACTTCACCGGTGGGAAAAACACTTCGGAGTAGCCCTCGGAGAAGGCCGTAGGTAAATAAGGTAGCAATGTAGGGTTCCTCCTTCTGTTGTTGCAGGGGGCACCGAGTGATATGAGAAAAGGCTTCTTCATCATCGATATGGATGGTTTCAATGTGTTGGCCTATAGGCTCTAGTATCGTGTTTATGGTCTGTGAAAGCCATGTCTCGATAGTCCAGTTGTCGGTTTGTTTTTGGAAAAAATCTGAATATAACCCTCTTCCAAATGCCTCGCCTGTTTGGATAACCGTTTCTAATCTTCCGTTTGAGTCCAACCATTTGCCTAATGCTACCTGAAAAGCAGTTTGCGCTCTTTTTGAGATAGATGATTGCTGACTCTCGCCCCCAGTATCTATGGTTTCCTGCATAGTGGAATGGTTTACTTTGTTGGAATCGTGCATAGTACCCGAGCATAATTATTCAATAAATGAGTCGCGCAGTACAATTATTTTATCATTCAGTTGTAAGAGTTTATTTGAGTCAACTTCTTCCTCAATAAGAACCGTAACAATGTGGATGTTATCTGATCGAGTTCGATTGAGAAGGAGAGAGACAAATTCACGGACCAGCTCAGTATCGTTATAGATCACTAGCGAGCTGAGCGAATCAATGACCACGTATTTTTCTGTCTCTTCGGATGTTCCTCGAAAGCATTGCAGAATCTCAAGCCATACCCGCTCAAGCATGGTAGGACTTTGAATGTAGACACATTGTTTTGGGTTATCATGAGTAGTGCCAGTAGCTGCAGAGATACAGTCGATGAACTGGGTGTTTTTTAACTCGGAGACGACTTTGTAGTTTTTCAGTAGATGATCATAGGTGTTGTTGATTGAGACAAAGGCCCAGCGTTCGTTGGAGCCGCTTTTCATAAAGTTAAACAATGCCTGTAGAAGGTCGGTGTGACGGTTCTCCGGTAGCTGGATTCCTACTGATAAATTCACTTTAATTGCTATAGAGATACGTTCGCTTAAACCTTCAAGCACCGCGTTTGGCATTCCTCTTTTTCCTCCTATAAAATTATCTTTTGCCGTGATGTGTCTAACCCACGGATTCCAGATTGTATTTTTTCGGTTATTACCGAGTCAAAACCCGATGATTTCAACAGAGGAACCAGTTCGATTCCGCGCTCAGCAGAAATCGTCATCGCAAATTTTGTTCGCGCATGCGAGGTCCCCCTCATTTTCACCACTTGTAATGTTCGGATGAGATCTCCTTTTCGATCGACATCACCAAGGAAGATGATACCATCGGAGATGAACTCTTCAATTTCGTATTGTGAAAATTTATAAGTCTGCGGGGGGACTTCAGAAGTGAGAAGCGTGGTACAGTTCATTACTGCAAGGGAGGTTCCGAGTTTAAAGATGAAATCACGAATCATCTCCCGAGTTTGCAATCGATAGCATAATGCGGTGATTGAATCAATAACTAGTCGTTTGACGTTGAGTTCATTTGCAATATCATTAAGGATATCAAGAAGGGCTCCTGCATCCTCAACAGAGTACCGCTCAGAATCAAGACCAAGGCGCTCACTGATGATACGCAGATCAATGATGTTGACCATACCAGATTCAATTAATTTTTTATCATAATAATGGAACGAATCCAAATTTTTTGTAAGCTTAAACAAGGGTTCGGTGATAGTAAAAAAGACACCAGGTTCATCATTTTTTGCACCATCAAATAAAAACTGCATACAAAGCGTTGTCTTCCCAGAACCACTACAACCGGTGACCAGAACGGTGCTTCCCTTTGGGATGCCACCGTACATATTATTATCTAATTCCTCGATTCCCGTCCCACATATTTCAAATTTTGGCATAATTTCTCCTCAGGTTAAAGTGCATCGCTGCTTATTGATATGTGTTAATCTCTTATAAAGATTAAGGTTAAAAAAAAAGTGCTCAACAGATAAATATAGAAGTGCAGGGGAGGAGATTTGAACTCCCGAACGTCTGCACGACAAGACCCTGAATCTTGCGCCGTTGACCAGGCTTGGCTACCCCTGCAGATAGCAAGCGCAATACAATAATTGTTCTTTTATCTTTTCCCTTCGTTTTCTTTGCCACTTCCACATATTTTAAATATTTCATCCTGCATTGCTCTCAAAAAAACCTATCTCTATGGCCCGGGTAGTGTAGCCTGGTAACATATGGGACTGTGGATCCTTTGTCCCGGGTTCAAATCCCGGCTCGGGCCCTTATTAACAAATAGCATTATTTTATTTTTTGTTAAACTCAGAGTACCACGTGTTTCTAGATTTTAGTATTTATTCAGGTGCTAGCAACCATTTCCATAAGGGAATATAGTTTATTGTATTTTCATCTATTTGCAAGACTTTTGCACTTTTTGATTCTTATGGGAGAAATGATTAAGTAACAACATCA
>CAZTFR010000013.1:0-44555 GCA_964612945.1 uncultured Thermoplasmatales archaeon | reverse complement strand
ATTTTGTGGAATGTAATGATTTATCCCCGGAGGTGATAATTACACAAAGCAGTTTTTATTTACATTTATTTGATTATGCACTAATTGTATGAATTCCACCAAGTATATTAGTTAAAAATCCCGTTTTGAATTATACTGTCCCTGTTTTTGACATGTAAAAAAAGATAGAGGGGGCTAGGAAATGAATTTTCCTAGAGTACTCCAATAGATTTGTGTTCTATTCTTTGGATGATACAGTACGTATCATTACGCTGTTATTAATGGATAGTAGTCCTTGTTTGCTCCCCCCGAAATTTCATAGGGTGTTTCTCCGATGCCGTCAAAATCGCTGTCTATACCGATGTAGTCATGCCAGAAGTTACCTGCGATATAGGGCCCACCAATAATGTTTTTCTGCGCTATTTTTGTATGATTCCAAGAGTTGGTCTGTGCATCCCAGGCGTTGATCGTGTTTTCAAAGATATTGTTGTATATCATGTTTTGCTGTCCTGAAAAAATATAGATTCCTTTAGTGTTGGCGCAGATCTTGTTGGTTTTAATGGTGGTATTATTTGACATTAGTTTGATTCCTGCGTCATCTGTGTTGCTTCCACTGTGTGTTATTGTGCATCTGCTGATGCTGTTGTTGTCTGCGGTGATGGTGACAACGCTTCCGGTTCCACTAGCGTCGTAATAGAGTTCGACATATTCATAGACGTAATTTCCCGTTCCTATGGTATCTGCGTATTCGGTGATAGTGAGTCCTGCTGAGTTATCACCTGTTGCCCCATATCCGGGTGTGGCATTGGTGAGTGGTTGTGAGCTCCAGCTTGAGGGAAACGTTGCATCAGCTGTAGTGTTTGTTCGTTGGGTAGTTGTTTCTTCTACGACCGCAAGGCCGCTGGGTCCATCAACGGAGATACCTGTGGGGTCAAATAGTTCAAATGTTTCCTCTCCATTTATAGAGGGAAAGTCGCCGTTAGTATCGATGTAGACTGTATTGCCGGGTAAGGTTGTATTCCAGTAGGATTCAAATGCCTCCTGTATCGCATCTCGTGCGAGGATCACATACCCATCTGGTTGAATACAGGTGTTTTCTGGGATCGTATACGTTTTTGTGCTGTCGTATTGGCGGATTTGATAGCTGCCGATGTTCAGCGGGGTTTGTGCGTCAATGATAGTGTGGGTGGTGTTTTCCCCAATCAGATGTAGTGATTTGTTTAGGGTTATCTGCTCATGGTAGATGCCATTGTATATGTAGATGGTTCCGGTGGAACCTGCATTGATTGCGGATTGAATGGTGTCATAATGAGTGGTGTTCCATCCTACTGTTGTTTCATCGAAATCATCATCGACGAAGAGATCAACCGACTGGACTACTATATCCTGAGAGTCTGTATTTTTGTTGTCGGTTTCATCGGTTACTTGAAGGATTGCTGTGAAACTCCCTGGTGTAGTGTATGTATGGGTGGTACATCCTGTGGTTTCTGAGCTCCAATCATAGAGGCCGTCACCGTTGAAATCCCATTCATATAGGGTGATTGTTCCATCGGGATCATAACTATCTGATCCATCAAGGGTGATGGTTTCGTTTTGATAGCAATTATCAGGTACTTCTGCCCGCGCGATGGGATCCTGTTGTTTTTGAGAGGGGCTGTATTGATCGTTCCATTGATAGACTGCATAGACGACTTGAAAATAATATGTGGTATATTGCTCTGCTGAATCGTTGAGTTGAACCGTTATATTTCCTTCAGTAGATTCTTCACAGAGAAGTTTCTGATCTGTAAAATTAGTTATCATAATTGTGCCCGGTAGTGTTTCATCAAGGGGATATTGGTAGATGCGCAAGGGGATGCTACCCGTGTTTGAGAGTTCAAATTCAACGGTATACTGGATATCTGGGTATGCGTTTGTTATGAGGATATGCATTGTTGCGTCCTCTACTTTTGCAGATATTTCGCTTATGTTTTCCTCTTCTGTTTCACTGTCGTAGCACGCTAAAACATTTAGGTCTGCGTGTATTTGCCCTGTTTCAACGGTTCCATCGATGTATAATGTTCGGGTCCAAAGTGCATAACTGCCTGTGAGTATCGCTAACACGATACATACTTGTAGGAATAGCACTCCTACTTTTATTTTTTCCATTTCTCTCACCTTCGATTCTATTTTTATACTTATTTCCATATATGGTAAATAAATATAAATATTTTGAGAAAAATACATATATAAAAAACAAAAATTAAATAATTACGCCATCAAAAGAATAGAAAAATAGATAAACAACCAACAAATCAATATCGCCGAACACCTATGAGAAAAACACTGTTCATCACGGCACTGATACTTACAGTGATACTTTTCCCTAATACTATTACCGCAGAAACACCTGTTACTGAACGAAACACTATCACCATCACCCTTGCCCAAGATGGACTACTCGTTGAAGAAAATATCCGGCTTAATAACACCTCACCCAGCAATATCACTCGTCTTTCCTTCTGGATACAACAAGACGCCACCAATGTTAAACTCATTGTCGTCGATCAGGCAACAACACTCAATCCTGACCCAGTTACCTCTTCACATCTCAGAGACTATAACCTCTCCAATCAAAACCAAACACTACCAAGCACAAGCACCCTTAAACTTCTCCTCACCTACACCCTTCCCACAAACACCGAACACTTTGAAAAACAACTCCGATACAACACAAAGTATCTCACCCTCACCTTCAATGACGATGAACTCTACCAACTGCAAGCCACCACCAGCCAAACGCATCTTCGCCTTCTCCTCTACAGGCCATCAGAAACACCACTCAACCTTGTGTACCTCATTATTATTTTCCTTCTTGTTGTTCTCATCGTTGCGCTGACCCTGCTGCTCTTTCGAAAACGACAAACCAAAGCCCGACAAAAAATAATCGAATCCGAAGAGATACTGACTACAAAAAAACAGCTTCTTCTCTCCCTGCTTAAAGACATTGAGAAAAAGCATCGCGCAAAAGAAATCTCTGATGCAACCTATAACAAACTCAAAGATGACTACAAACAACAAGCCGTAACTGTCATGAAAAAACTAGAAGATATCCAAAAATAAATCCTATTAAAAATCAAATAAACTAGGCTGCTTTATCTCTTGATCATCTGATACATCCTCTGATGAGGCTTTGTCTTCTTTCTCAGCCTTTTGGACATCCATCTTACGCTCTTCTGAACGCTCCGAATACTGCAAAATATCCTTTACCTTGCCCTGAGAGGACTCATCTAATAAAAACTTCATCTCCGCCTCAGATAACTTCAGCCGTTCATGCATCTCTGAAGCAAAACGCATCTCATGAGAAAATAAAAACCTGAAGTATGAAAGCAGTGTATCCTTCGTTTTTCTCTGAGACGTATGCACAAGACTGCCCATTTTCTTCAAGGCAGTGTCACGTACTGCACGGCGTTGTTTACTTTGCCCCATCTGCTTTAAAAAGAGGGGAGGATAGTACCTTGAATTTGCATAGGTATGTGTTTTTGCCGTTGCAACCCCTGCTTGCATCATATCACAAGCATAGGACCACAATCCATAGTATTGCCGTCTGTGCACTCGTCCAAAAAATATATCACTTTTTGACACTGCTTCAAACCCGCGGGCGATATCGCCATAATCCCGAAACTCCCGAGGGAGATTTTCGGTAACCCATAATAATAACAAATCAGGGGCAATATCTACCTGTCGCATATTCTCGCGAAGAGAGGAGATATGCGTGGTCTTAAATAGATCTCGTAAGGCATCAAAAATAATGCGCTTACGATCCCGATACCCTAACGCATCAAGTGCATTGCTATCGACCCGGTTCCGATTAAAACAAATTGATTGTAGATCATTTAATGCCGAGCGGACATCACCCTTGTTTCGATCAGCAAGAGATTGAAGGAGTCGAACATCAGCAGCGATTTGTTCTGAGCGACATACCTCTTTTAATAATTCAATAATATGACCTGTGGCTACGGGATAAAAAGAGATTAGTTTACACAGTTGCTTTAGTGTATCGCCACTTCCCTTAATCAACTGGTAATAATCATTTACGATAAGAATAATCGGCTGTCTGGTCATACGAATGGTATCAATAATCGCTCGTTTACCTCCCCGATCACTAAAATCAACCGTTGTGTCTGCTTTATCAATTCGTTCATACAAATTATCTGCCTCATCAAGGATGATAAGTTTTCGACCACCTTGTTTTGTGTGACTAAACTCACCTGACATATCAAAAGTCTGATGCATCGCACCTGACGTGGCAACTCGATGGATAGTTGTTGCATTGCGCGCGTCAGATGCATTTAATTCAATGGGTGTCCACTTATAATTCCGGGCTAATGCAAGCGCGCTACTTGTTTTACCTGTACCCGGTTTTCCGGATAAAATTACCGCACGAGTCTTTGGAAAGGAGTCACCTTTCCATGATTCTGCCCATGAACGAAGCTCAGTAATTGCACGTTCATTTCCGACAACATCATCAAGGCTGATCGGGCGATATTTTTCAGTCCAATCTTCCATCTAACTGCTGAAAGAGCCGTAGAGTATTTAAGCATTCGCCGGTCATAAACTTTTTATCAAATTGTTTTATATCCAACTCGTTTTGGTGTGGGGATGGCCCAGCCTGGCTACGGCGATGGATTGCTAATCCATTGGTCTTATGACCACGGGAGTTCAAATCTCCCTCCCCACGCTCCTCATACGTTATTTTCAATAATAATATTATATAAAAAAATATTTATATTTTATAAATTATTGATATATTATAAGCACAATGAAAAAAAAGCTCTTTATCTTGATTGCTGTAGGCATTGCCTTAGTGTATTTAGTGTTAGGAATATTACTATTTGTAGATATCCAGTTCATCGAACCTCCAGACACAAATATCCATATAAACGTCTCAGACATAACCGATGCGTCAATCACGCTTACCAGCAACATCTCCATCAACAACCAGAATTCATTTGAAATAATTATAAAAGAACTTGTTATCACCACTGTCACTCCAAGTGGTTCGGAATTGGCAACAATTACGATAGACGGTGGAACTGTCAAAGGAAATAGCAACCGAACCTTTGGATCACAAACTATGATTGCCCTCTCCGATGAACTCAGTGGGAATCTTAGCACCACAGTCACCGGCACCTTCGGCGTCAAATTTTTAGGATTCATCCAAAAAACAATACCTCTAAAAATTACTATCGATGTCTCCACCCAAGAACTCATCGACTCCATCCATTCGCCTGCCATTACCATTGATGCACGCTTGGGCAATCTTACCATTGATTCAATCGAGATAATCAGTGATATCCGCATCTACAATCCAAACAGTTTTTCCCTCTCGATACAAGACACCCAGGTTCAGATCGTAACAGAAAATGACACCTCGGTAGGCAGTTTTCAAATTCCTGACATTCATCTCAATGGAACCACCCTCACAGAAATCAAAGGAAAAGGAACCATCAACATAGAAGCCTTCAACGCAGAGACCCTCCACCTGCGCTTCTCAACAGATATAGGAGCAACAATTGCAGGCTACACACAATACCTTAGCTTTTCTACCACTTCAACAATCCAAATGATTAATTTTGAAGATTACATACCCGCAGATCAAATCCTTGAAATAAACCTCTGGGCAGACAATAGACTCTCACTCACCGGTATCATAAGCAATACCACCCTTGAAATTTATAATCCTACAGAGATACCACTCTCGTTCACTGAGATAACGGTTGATTACTATAATGTGAAAAACGATGATGAACACTTTATCGATAGAGAATTTCTTGCTGGTGGAGAGATTCCTCCACATACAACACAAACTTTCCATGTCGAAGGAAAACTCTCATTGCTCAAACTCATTCGATCACCCGGCAGAGGCATATTTCCTGATTGGATCTATCTAAAACTTGGGGTAAAGGTATCTGTACCCGGAATTGATATAAAAATACCTGTCAGCGTGGGCGCCTATACAGACTTTCATCCTCTCAGAAGAGGATAGTACACAAAACCTTTTTTACCCATTTTCTTTTTTATAATTACAAAATAACACGTACTACCACCAATAATATTAAAACAACAGAAAAATATAAATATTATATAAAATTATAAACATTCAACAAAAAATCGCGTTAAGATGAGGGGGGACCTCATTAATATGAAAAAAATAACCGTAGGATGGCTTCTAAAAAACAATCATACAACTCTTACCGTTCTTCTAGCATTTTTACTACTTTCAAGCACAATGATATTTCCAATTGCCGCAGAAGACAACGGAACAGTTGATCTTAAATTTGTGGGAATATTTGGCATCACCGGCGATTTAAGAGAAGGATCAGAACACATCATTAAAGCAACCATCATCAATGATGGAACCAAAAATATTACACTACCCTTCATTGTCTCTCTAATCGTTGACGGAAAACTAGTTCCAGAATCAAATGTAACCCTCGCGGGTCTAATAAAACAAAAACCAACAGAGGTCAATATCACCTGGCAAGCAACCTTAGGAGATCATACCCTCACAGTTTTTGTAGATTACGGCAATATTATCGATTTTGAAACAGAAGAAAACAACAACTATCAAAAACGTGACATCACCATAAATGAACGAGACACAGATCTCACCTTTCAACCAAGAAAAATTTACTACCCGCGAACACTCCGCGCCGCACAAAACAATACACTTTACACAAACATCATTAACTTAGGAAAAAACACCACCAAAAAAATAAATGTAACATTCTATGTTGATGGAAAATGGATCCAATCACATCACATTGACGGGCTCTCAAAAAATATCGAACACAACATTAGTTTCCAATGGAAACCCGCTACCCATGGCACCTATAACCTCAACATCACCATTGACCCCTTAGACAGCATCTCAAATGAATATAATGAAACAAACAACTTCTTAGAAAAAACAGTTGTTGTAAATGTTGCCTACCTGAAATGGTGGAATAGTAGTTGGCATTATAGAAAATTCTACGACATCATAGGAGAAGGAAACATCTCTGTTGATGTAAACTTCAGTGCATATTTAACCGATCTTGGAATCCCTGAAAAAACAATTGAAAACGATACCATTACCATCATCCGTTACCATAAAAATGGAACCCTTGAAGAACCCGTCACTAACTACACCTACAATGAAACATCCCAAAAAATAACCTGGCATGCACAAAACGCCTACTACTGTATCTATTTTGATGTAAAGGAAAATATCGGAACTCGAAAACCAACAAGTCCGATACCATTCATGAATGCCTCCGGAAATCCACAGCTACTCCTTACTGCGCCCCCGGAAGGCTGGCAGATTATCCAAAATACAGAGTTACCCCTCTATTTTGAACCAGAAGACACTTTTGTTTTTTCTTATACCTCAATCTGCTATGCAAATCAACTATTTGCAGACTTCTATTTCAACGAAACCCTCGAAGACACTGTCGATTTTGAAACCGAAGACAACCTTAGCTGGACTGTTTCATACGAACTTCCACGACAAAGAGGGGATTGGACTATGCAAATAAAGGCAGAAGATCATGCAGGATACCAACCTGAACGAATAACGAATACCTTCTATGTTGGCTACCCTGATCTTATTATGGATTCAATCCAATTTACCCCTGCAGTTACCGAAGAGGATCCTTTCTATCAAGGAAGCCAGCTAACCATTACCGCCACTACACATTCTGATAATACTTCTGTAGAAAATGTAAACATCACCTTGTTTATCGATGATCAATATATTGCCTCTTATGATAATGTCACCGTTAACGAAACAACACCCACAACCGTCACATTCAAACATGACTTCAACCAGATTGGTACTTTTAACATCAGTGTACAAATAGATCCCGCTGATGAAATCGAGGAACTAACCATAAATGAAGATAATAATGAACAATGGAAACTCCTCACCGTCCACGGCATACCAGACTTACTCATCGAAGGAATCTACCTCAAAAACCAAACCGTCGACGAGGGAGATCCTGTAACGGTCTCTACCGTAATCACAAACGCGGGAACGGGCAATGCAACCAACTATCAAGTCGCCCTCCACTTCGAACAACACGATGACGAAATCATGGAATACGCCGACCCAAAAAGCTCAACCACCTTCACTGTAAACATCAACGAATCAAAAAATATCTCCCTTATTTGGTCCTCTGCAGAATTTGGTAATGAACAATACAAAGGAAAATGGATTACAGGCATACAAATCATTATAGCGGACAATAAACCAGTTCAAAAACCATGGCATAATAGTAGGGAACTTTATAAACCAAGACTCACAGTACGGCCAGAGGAGAAAATCTCGCCAAAAATCACCCTGGGAACAATACCAGACCACGAACAATTCGAAACCGTTTTGATCAATCCACAAATCACTGATCAATCAGGTATAAAAAAAGTACAACTCACCATCAAAAACCCAAACAATAAAGTCCTCCGCCAAGAACTCACCATGTCCACAAATAACTACTACCCCTATGAATACACCGACACTAGTATCATCGGAACCTATAATCTCACCATAACTGCCTGGGACAACTCCATTTATTCAGAGCAAACCGCTGCTACCATCAATCGACTCTTTCGTATCATCCCTGATCAAACACCACCAACCTTTGAATATAGTGGTGTCTCCCCCGCAACACAACTCCCAGAAAAAAACCTTCTCTTCACCTGCATCATCTCTGATCTCACCGAAATTAAAACGGTCATGCTCACCATAGAAGATTACAATGGTACAATAGAACAACACAGCATGAGCAAAACCACAAACAAGGGCAAATACACCTTCACAACATCCTATGAACTGGTCGGTAAATACACCTATACCATTTCTGCAGAAGACAAAGAAAAAAACCCAGCAACAACCGAGGAAAAACATTTCTGGATTACCCCAGATCTCAATGACACCGACAACGATGGAATACCCGACTGGTGGGAAGCAAAATATGGACTCGACTTGCACAATCCCACTGACGCAGAGAACGATAATGACAACGACGGCTACACAAACATTGAAGAATACAAAAGAGGAACCAACCCACTCAAATCCGTTGCCTCGATAAGTGAACTACTCAAAAACCTGGAACAAAATTCAGCCTATTTGGCCGCTTCACTCATCTTCTTCATCGTACTTGTACTCCTCGCCATCTATTTCTACAGGAGGCAGTGACCCATGATAAAACCAATGCAAAAAAAACTTCTCTTTCTTTTAATTATACTCACTGCGATCACTACGTTCATCCTATCACTTTGGGACATCCTCTACCAAAACGACTGGTTCGCTTCAATTATGGCCGCCTATGGCATACTTTTCATAGGCAGCATCCTAATATTTATTATCGAAAAGAAAATACCAACAACAAAAATCGAAGATACACTTAAAGGAGATATTTCACACTATAAATGCCCACAATGCAATTACATCTTTACACTTAAAAAATCAAAAAAAAACAATCACCATTCCTTTGCATTTGTCTGTCCTACTTGTGGAACAAAAGGAACTATCTCTGACCATCCTACTATTGTGCAGGAAGATATCCCCGATCAGAAATCTATGATTACCACCTTTATCTGCAAACGCTGTGGTGAATGGGTGTCTGTCTGGTCTCAGGGAAAAACCACGTTAAAAGATCTTCAAATCGGAACCTGTCCTTTCTGTGGAAAAGAAGGCACTATGACAAGTTAGTTGAACGATGATGCCTGACTTTTATCGCTTCACCTGAAGTTCTCTCCATCATTTCTTCACCAGTCATTACTGCTCTTCCTACACCACAAACTCTGGAATCTTGAGTTATGAAGACCTCATCTCCTCTTCGAATACGATCGTCCGCATTCTTTACACCAGGGGCAAATACTGATCCTTTAAGATCGAAATCATTGTACAGTGTAACATAGTACTGTTTTGACTGAAAAATCCGTTCCCCGCCTTGTAAAGTGAGCGATATCATACCTGTGGGCGAAGAAATCATTCCGAGTTGCTGAGCATTATTATTCATAATCTTGTAATATGGATATCTCCCATGGACTGTAGTATTCTTACAGAGTTTCTTTGCAGATGCTTCTCCAAATTGAAATGATGCAATCGTAGACACATGCTCCCAGATTCTTGTTGACTTTTTCACATTTTTTTTGTTATCACAAATGTCTTTAAGCTCTTGACTTAGATTGCTCAAAGATTCAGTCGATGTTGTATGATTATCCGAACAGGTTAATCGTGCAGAGGGGATGATCTTTTTTATGATTGTTTTTAAAGGATCGGGGAGATGAACGATGATATGAGTGTATTGATTTTTTTTCAGATAGCTTCTCATCAGTGTTGTAATCATCTGTTTTTCCGCATCTGTCCACTCGCCTGTAACGGGGATATCATAGTGGGAGGCAGGATACATATATTCAAGTTCTTTGGGGACAACCCCGAGTGGTGAGGTAACCACAACTTCATGGATACAAGCAGCGTTGGGGAGATGATGATACCTTTGTTGATAGAGTCGATGTGATTTTGATGTAGAATATGGTTTTTTTGCAGAGCAGGGGAGCAGAAGCAGGATCGTCGTGCTTGGTGGTTTCTGGTATCGGGTGAGTAGTCGCTGTTGAAAATCTTTAACTTCAGGCCGTGACAAAGATTCTGAGCTGGTTGCAAGGAGTGGTGAGGATCGATATCGGGGGCTGTATTGTAGATAATACTGCTCATAGTGGGCATCGAGAATGCGAAGCATTGCAGTGAGAGCGGGATCGCTTCGTATGCGTGTTTCGACAAGGTTTCTCAGGGAGCCTGTGGTGATAGCATTTCTAATACGACGTATCTCGTCTATTAGAATGTGGTAATTATGCTGAAGGATGAATTGATAGATCATTTCTTCTGGTTTTTTTTGATAGCAAGCCGGGCAACTGCAGGGAATATCAGTAAGATTTTTTAGGAGGCGATGTCCTGTTGGAAAAAGCAGGATATGTTTTCGTGCGTTGATAATTGCCGCAGTGGAATCAAACAGGTCTGCCCCCATATAGGTGAACAAGCTGAGATTGATGGGATCTGCAACGGCGGGGAGATACAGCGCTTTTTCAAATCCGATGTGTTGCCGAAGTGCAATGAGCGCCTCGATGAACTGACGCTGATTGGAAAGCACTTGTTTTGAGTGTGAAAGAATATACAGACTGACGTTTTCTGATTTTTTTATGGTAGCAATGATGGTTTTATCAGGGGGAATAATGCGATAGGGTACCTTTTTTGTCTGTTGGGTGTGTAACGCGGAAGTATGACATGAACGAGGGGCAATAGTTGGATAGTACAACAGTTCGGTTTTGTTTTTTTGTTCCGTAAGTGATAGATTACCGTCGATGGTGATGGTGGGTTTTTTTGTGGTTGTTTTAGAATCGCCGAGTAGTATGTTTGCTTGAGGTGGAGCAGTGATATGGTGTGTATGTAAAAAAAGGATTTCAGGTGTTTGTATGGTGTGGTTTTGAAGGGTTAGTAGTCCCTGATGGGCGATGCAGTCGGTTTTAGTTTGTGTAAATTGCATAGATGGTTTCATCATGGTTTATATGGTATGCAGTAAACAAGGTTTTCTGTTAGTGTCTAAAGTAGCGTTGCCCGGAGAAGACCATGGCGATGTTGTGTTCGTCTGCTGCTTGTATGACTTCGTTGTCCCGGATAGAACCACCAGGTTGAATGATTGCTTCTACACCTGCCTCTGCTGCGACGTCAACAGTGTCTCGGAAGGGGAAGAAGGCATCGCTTGCCATGGTTGATCCTCTAATGTTTTCTTTTCCTTTATGGGTTGCTATCCAGGTGGCATCGACCCGCGAGGTTTGACCGCCGCCGATGGCAACGGTTTTGGTCTCTTTTACAAAAAGTACTGCATTTGATTTCACATGTTTCACGCAGTGAACTGCAAACGCCATGGATTGCAGCTGTTTTTTCGATGGTTTTTTCTTGGTGACCTGTTTCCAGCGGGAGGGATCGGTAAAAAAGGTGTCTTGTTGTTGAGCGAGAACGCCACCAACGACGCTACGGAAACTGATGCCTCTATATGTTTGCGGTTTGTCAAGTCCTTCTACTGTGAGGAGGCGGAGGTTTTTCTTTTTTGAAAACAATGATTGGGCCCGGGTGCTGTATTGTGGTGCGATGACGATTTCGAGGAAAAACTCGGAGAGAGCTTTGGCTACTGATTCATCAACGGTTCGGTTAAAGCTGACGATACCTCCAAAGGGAGAGTAAACATCTGTTGCATAGGCATCATTCCAGGCTTGAAGAAGCGTTGGTGCGCTTGCAATGCCACAGGGCGTTGCATGTTTGATGATTACGCAGGTAGGATCTTTAAATTCTTTTATAGCTTCTATTGCGCAGTCTGCATCAAGAATGTTGTTGAAGGAGAGTTCTTTTCCCTGCAGCTGAGCTGCATTTGCTATACAGGGTTCTTTTATCGGGGGAAGCTGTCGGTAAAATGCAGCCTGTTGATGGGGGTTTTCTCCATAGCGCATCTGTTGGATTCGATCAAGGGTTATAGAATAGTGTCGGGGAAGCAGATGTTCGGTCCATCGGTTTCGAAGATAGGTTGAGATAATTGCGTCGTAGCGTGCGGTATGGGAGAATGCTTCAACAGCGAGTTGTTTACGAAGGTCTGCTGAGATTGAGTTTTGCTTTGTAAGAGCAGTTATGATATCCTCGTATTGATCGGGCCTGGTGACCACTACTACATCCTGATAGTTCTTGGCTGCGGCGCGAATTAATGTGGGCCCTCCGATATCGATATTCTCAATGACGGTTTCAATAGAGACGTCATCATGTTTTATCGTTTGCTCAAAAGGATACAAATTGCAGATGACAAAATCAATGGGGGCAATCTGCTGGTTCTTCAGTTGACTCAGATGGGTCTTATTAGACCGGTTGGCAAGAATCCCTGCATGAATACGAGGGTGAAGTGTTTTCACCCGGCCGTTAAGCATCTCTGGAAACCCGGTGAGATCTGACACCATCTGATGCGGTATCTGGGCATCGGTGAGTTTTTTCGCCGTGCCGCCTGTGGAGATCACTGAGATTCCAAACGTGGTAAGTTTCCGCGTAAAATCAACAATTCCTCTCTTATCAAAAACACTGATTAAGGCATACTGAGAAGTCATTTCTTGTTACCTAATGGGCATATGAAAGCGGCTCATAAACATTTGGGTTTTGATTTTTTTTCAGCATCAACAGCCTCTTGAAGACTCAGCTTTCCTTTCAATACTTCCACTGCTTTTTCCTCAGAAATCGTCGATTTACCCCTGGTCAGCTGACGACTTTTCCTCTGCACATTTCGAATCGCACCCTTTGAAGGATGCAAAGGAAGTGCTCCTCGCACGCGACCACCGGAAAGAAGTGCAATAGAGACCGCAGCTACCTCATCACGTTTCGATCGACTGAGATGATGACTTACCGTTGTTCGCGTTTCATCCACAATTTCAATGGGAATCTTCAACGGAATCAACGAATTAATAATGCGATTACGGGTAATAATCGACCCATGACCAATACGGATAACGGTCTCCCTACCCGGATACATTTTCAGATATCGAAACACTACATCAAACACATGCTCGGGAGATGCCACCTGCTGCTTCTGCAATACCACCTCATCACCCACCACGGCAACACCCGGCCGCTCACCAGGATCAATACCAATCAACACCTCTGCATACAACTCCCGGCCCGACAGCTTTTGCAGGGCATGATCAAGGGCGAAATCAACCGACTCAAAAACATCAACGGCAAACCCTTTTCCCCTCATCGAATCCTGTTCAATCTCCTTCTGCGAGCTGAGAATCAAACCCACCTGGTTGGGCACATGCCGAACCGAGGAAAGCAAGACATAATGAATATTCCGCCGTTTCAACGCTTTCAATATGTCATGATACAACGAAAAATTCTTTGTATACACACCCAGGGTCTTCATATCACCTGAAAAACGAGGATCATCGATAAATACGTTACCCTACTCTTATATCCTCTACTTTTAGAAAAAAGGAGCTCTCCCCATAATAATCCATAAAATACTAATCCCTGCTACTAATAACAAGGCCCAAATAATTCCATTCCACCGTATAATCTTTCTACCATCTAAAGGACCAATCGGAAGCAAATTAAACGTTCCCAATAATGCATTCACTAAACAAACAAATCCCGTGATCTTTCCGAATAAAGGATGTTCAAAAAACCACAGATACAACGGAAACATCACATATGCAATCACAATATTTGCAGAAGGGCCCGCAGCGGCAATACGCCCGGTTTCAAACGGCCGTGTCTCACCCCGAAACATCACCGCACCTGGAGCAGCAAACACTACTCCCGTTAAAAATGCAACAATAATCGACAAAAACAGACCCTTTGGATACATCCGAAACTCAGCCCATAACCCATACCGTTGTGCCATAAACTTATGAGCTAATTCATGTACAAAAAATGCAGTTAAAATGCCCAAAAACGCGACAGGTAACGCAAGTAAAAAACTTTCCACGCTTCGAAACCCAGATAACAAGGTATTCACCGACAACGCAAATGAAAACGCAACCGTTAACACAATCAGTGATATAGCCAGATGAATAAGTTCCACGCGGCTAAAACTCCCTGGTTTTCCCATGGGCATGGAACCCGTTGGAAAATACATATACTCCCGCGGTGAAAGATCCTGAAATGAGCGAGTAATCCGTTGTCTTTTGTCCATAACTCTCCTCAAGTATGAAACACTAAATACGCTATATTCCTATTAGCGTTACCCAAATCCTAAGCTAATAACAAACGGCAGCGCAACAAACGTCCCGATCATACTTCCTACATTTGCAAGCGCAACCACCATTAACAACCGAATCACCTTATTTTTAAAAAAATCAGACATCGATTCAATTTTCCCAAGATTCTGAAAATCTTTAACCGTAGGCGTCCGTAGCTTTGCCTCCACAAGGCCGGCAAACCAGCCCGCAGCAACCGCAGGGTTTAATGAGGTAAACGGAGCTGCAATAAATGCCGCAAGCCATGTCAACGGATGGCCACGGGCAATAAAGGCGCCCAAGGCTGATAGACTTCCATTAATTACAAACCAATACAATAATACATCTGCCACATCCCTCCACGCCTCAGGACCTCGTGTCAACATCATCCATACAAGAATACTCACAAATAACACAGGGATAAGATACGCCACAAGTTTGGGGATACTCACCCGCTTCTTCGGAACCTCTTCCAGCTTCTTAATATCCACATCAAAAGATGTTTGTTCCAGATGCGATTGAATACCTTGTAAATGACCGGCACCAACAATGGCCACAACTTTGCCCTGTTTACTCGCTTCTAAAATCTTTTTTGCAATATACTGATCACGCTCATGGATGAGTACAGATGAGACACTCGGAGCAATCTCACCAAATTCCTCCATCATCGCAGAAATAACATCCTGATCCATCAAATCTTTCAGTTCAAGCTCTTCTAGTTCCTCCTCATCATACCCAAAAATCGCCTTTAAAAACTCCCAAGACAACCGAATTTTCTCCCGCATGCCCATCCTGCGCCATGCACGCTTCAACGTAATAGAAATATCTCGATCAATAAGGACAACTTCAAGATCATGTTTTTTTGCCTCTTTCAAAGCCGCAATCATCTCAGAGCCAGGTCCCACACCATACTCTTTGCCTAAGCGACGTTGTATAGATCCTAAAAAGGTTTGTGCCAGCATCAAATATGCATTATTTGACTTCAATAGCGACGTAACCGGAGTATTCTCCCATTTATCCTTTTTTGTTAACGCCTCAAAGCGTCGATTACACAGTTCAACAGCGACAAGAGAAGGTTTATAGGTGTGAATAGCCTGTTTTACCTCTTCAACACTATCTTTTGAAATATGAGCGGTTCCAATGAGAATGATATTCTCGTTTATCTTTACTTCCAAAGCAATCACAGATTATTTATTTCTACGATTGTCAACCAAAAAACAATAATTAAATTTCCGCTTCAAACTCTTCAGCTTCAACCGTGAATTCTTCATCAGATTTTATTTTCCCTTTTTCCTTTAAAAGCTCTCGGGTTAGCAGCCAGTAGATTAACGCAAGAGCACGGCGGCCTTTATTATTTGTTGGTATCACAAGATCAATATATCGTGTTTCATTGTTGGTGTCACACAACGCCACTACTGGTATTCCCGTGTTTTTTGCCTCCTGTAATGCTTGAAAATCAGCCAAAGGATCAGTGAGCACAACCACTTCAGGTTCTAAGAAATTCTTTGCATTTGGATTTGTCAGTGTTCCTGGTCGAAATCGGCCACTGAGGATTTGCATCCCTGTGTACTCTCCAAATTTGGAAATTGGTTTTTGACCATACTGGCGGACCGAAACAACAAGAATTTTACTGGAATCGTATTTTGCCAGAAACTTAGCAGCAACCTTAATTCGTTCGTCTGTCTTTTTTACATCAATAATATATAATCCATCATTACGAACCTTATAGATGAATTCTTTGATATCAGATGTTTTTTGACGGGTACCAATGTGAACACCCGACGTCATATAGGTTTCCTCTGGAAGAATCATTTCTGATTCTGGTTCTGCTTCTTCCTTTGTCTTTGCCATAGGACATCTTTCCTACTTTACCTTTCTTATGATCGTTTCACAGTGATTGGTATTGCGTCTTCTTTGTATTCAATCATTGCGATTTCAACGGGGTCAATGATATCTTTTGGTATTTTTGCAAGCGTGGACGGTGCGCCCATCGAGAGTTGTAGGGCACGTGCACCAATGATACGTGCTTTTTCAAATCGTGTATACCCCAAGGTATGCCTCCATACATATATGGAATGTAGAACCACGAAATACAGGGGAGACTTAAATAGATTACTCTTCCTCCCCCTATTGTTGTTTTCTAAATCGTTCGGTAGTAACTATTGATTAAAAGAGTGGTTTATTTAGATCGGTTGCTTCACTCCAATCAGCTGAACGATTGGAAAACTCATCTAATGCAAGTTGCATATCAAAGATCATATCTCGCAGTAGTTTGTCAATGCGGTCGTTTTCAAACTCTTTAACGCCATCGATATCAGAGTAGAGCTTTCCCATGAAATTGCTTTCGTTTTTATGGATTTCTATGTTGTATAGTATTTCCTCCATTTTGTATATCCCTCATCAATGCGTATTCTTATAATAAAATACAACTTATATAATAATCTTTTGAAACAAAGTACCATTTCAAAGCATACGTTCAAGTAAGGTGTTAATTTCCTTTCCGCGATAACCTAATGCGCCTCCTTTTGTGTAGGATCGTTTGATCCCTCGATAGCCCTTTCGCGGTGGATGAAGGCGGAATAATGGCTTTATCTCAGGAATTTCTGTATACGAGAATTTGTTCGCTATTATCGCATCTGTTAGTTTTTTTGTTGAATCAAAGGGTGTGGCATCTTTAAGATACTCATCGGTCAATTTACGATCACCAACAATCATTCCTCGAGTGTCAATGAGTTGATGTAATAGTTTGGTATCAATTTCGCCCCAGGTGATGTAATCTTTTGCAATCTGAAGCATTCCTCGTATAGGTTTTGTTTCCTCTAAAAGCGTGCAATGATTTGCTCTTGTAAGGCGCAGCAGTTTTAGTGTTTTTTTGATATCTGGTTTTACATTTATGGTTCCTCGTACGCGAATAGCAGCATAGACCATATGCCTATTTCACCTCCTGTTCTGTCGTTTGTTCCGTTTGTTGTTCGGCACGACCGATAGGGCCGGTTTTTATATTGATTTGTTGGATTTCAGAAGTGGTCACTCGCATTTGGGCGTTTTGTTCTAATGCGTTAAACACTGCTTTTGCATAATTGACGATCGTTTTTGTCTGCCCTTTGGTAAATGCCCAACAGTCATTTACGCCGGCGAGACTAAGAATTTTTTTTGCAACATCACCCGTAACAAGTCCAATGCCGCGTGGTGCTGGTTTGAAGGTGACCTCTACCGATCCACTTTTTCCGGTGACTGCAAAGGGGACTGTATGTGGTTGACCACAGCCACATTCCCAGGACCCGCAGCCTCGTCGAATTTCGATAAGTTGAAGTTTTGCGTTATCAATTGCTTTTCGAATACTTGATCCAACTTCTTTTCCTTTTGCTTGACCAAGACCAACAAAGCCATCATTGTTACCGACGGCTACAGTTATTACAAATTTTATACGTCGGCCAGAATCCGTCATGCGTTGTACCATTTTGACATCAATAACTTCGTCTTCTATATCGGGAAGTAGGGTGTCAACGATTTCGATTTCTCTGAGGGGATAGCCTGATTGTAAGGCTTCACTCATTGTTTTGATTTCTTGCTTTTTAACAAGTTTGCCAAGCTGGGTTTTTGGCTCCCATTCTATCATGTCTTGCTCTTGACTTCTTCGTTGTTTTCTCGATTGGTTTCGTCGTTTTCTTCGAGTCGCAGGCATTCTTACTCGCCTCCTAAGATGATTTTTCGAATGGTTTCTACGGATGGTTTTGGTTTATTTTTTAGATGAGTTCCAAGAATCCGTTGTTCATCGGGGATCATTGTTTCATCGCATGGACAGTGTACTCCTGCATCAACTGCTCCCTTTAACGCAGCAAATATGCGGTTTCCTTTGGTAGGACGATAACGACCGATATCAAGAATCGCTTCAGAGATTCCTTGTTCTTGAGCACGTTTTCCTGCAAGAACACCCGTCAGGTATGCTGCAGCAGTATTTGCTGTTGATCCCTTCCAATTATGCTGTTTTACCAGTTCTTTTGATAATGCTGAGGTGAGAATCTTATCGCCTTGTGGATGGTATTGAACAAATTGAACTCGTATCTGTTGCAGTGATCGACGCACTACAATGCGCGGTTTTTGTGATTTCAACAATCGTAGCCGTCGATGATAGTTGGTTCGCCCGTTACGATGACGGCGAGATTTTACATGGTAACGTGGCCCTGTTTTCATTGGTTTTCCTCCTTGATAATTCCATCAGCGATTAGATGTGTTTTCAAATGATGAATGCTTCGAAATTCCCCACCTTTTGCTTTCAGGTAATATCGTCGATACAGAGATGCAGTAATTTGCTTGTTGTCACGGAGGGTCCGAAGATACCGGCGGATGGGGCGGATTGTTCGAATCCATCGTTCTTTACGGGGAAGCCGAGCATATTTTGCTCCCTTACGAGATCCATGCCCCTGTCGTCTACCTTTCTCTTTTTGTAAACGAATATATTTTTTTCGCCCTCGGGAAATCCCTGTTTTTTGCCGGCTTTTCATCGCGCCGCCTTTGATGAGTATTTTCACATCACCACGAGTGACGGCTTTGGCGATTTCATCCACCCGGTCCATATCCATCCATACTCTGTTTTCACCACATTTAAGGACGGATGCTGCCATGCGTCGTTGATTTCGTAAATCAGTCATACTTATACCTTCATGTTGAGTACTCTGATATCTAATTCTTTTGCTTTTTCTGCAATTTGCAGTCGTTTTTTCATACCTACCGTGCCACCGATTCGAACCGCTTGATGTTTCGGATCGATGTTATCAAGCTCGCGTACCGTATGAATTAATATTTCTTCAAAACCAGAGGGATGTAATCCCCGAGTCTCCTGTGGACCTCTGAATCCAACTCGGACTTTGCTCGGCCGGTATTTCAGGTTTTTTCGCATTTTCGAAGTAATTCCGTCGGGGCGTCTCCAGTTTTTTGGAATGCGTTTATAGCGGAACCATTCCTCTCGAAGGAACGTTGGTGTTCGTTGTTTAATTTTTTTTCGAATATGCATCTGTTTCTGTGTTTTTTTCGAAAGCTCTGGTTTCTTTTTTACGGAATATGCTTTTTCTGTTGTCTCTTCGACTATCTGTACATTTTCATCAGCAAGTTTTTCCTCTTTTTTTGCCGGTTTTTCTATCTGTTTTCCAGCTTTTTTTGTCTTTTGTGAGGGTTGCATTTCTCCCAGTTCCTTCAGATGATCAAGGATAGCTTGTGCGTTTGTTTCTGAAAATCCTTTTATCGCGGTAAGATCCTTTACGGTTGCTTTTTGTAAATCTTGTAGGCTGTGATACCCGGCGTCATAGAGCTGTGTGGCTTTTGCCTCACCAAGTCCTTTTATCTTGGTGAATGCTTTAATTGTATCTGCCTTGGTCATCGTTATTTATCCTCCTTTGCTGATTATATACACTCCATCTTGGAATACGCGGATGTCTCGTCGTTTCACTCGCGTGGCACGTTCGATGTTTGCTGCAGTTTGACCAACTTTTTCTTTGTCGATTCCTTTGACAATGATGTCGTCATCTTTGATGTCCACAGTGACATTTTCAAGGATTTCTGCTTTTCGTGGGGATCGTTCACCAAGAAAGTTATGAATGAGGAAATGATTGTCTTCAACCGCTGTTTTAATGGGAAAGTGAGAGTACACAGTTTTCATTTTATACTCATATCCTTTGCTGACGCCGAGGATCATGTTATTGACGAGAGCGCAGAAGGTTCCGATAAGCGCTTTTTCTTTTCGTTTTGGGTAGTTTGAGCAGCTGATTTCTAGTGTATTTTTGTTTACTTGTAAGCTGATGCTTGGATGCGACATTGTTTTTGATAAGGTTCCTTTTTCTCCTTTTACTTGGACGGTTTTTTTCTCATCTATGGAAATGGTTACATCGTCAGGGATAGTCACGGTTTCCTTTATTTCTTTGATTTTTGCCATTGATTACTCACCTGCTTGTTAATATACATATGCGAGAAGTTTTCCTCCTAAACCCTGTTTTCGTGCTTCATCATTAGAAAGAATTCCTTTTGTTGTCGTAAGAATGAGCAAGCCGAAATCTCGGGCGGGAAGATAGCGTGATTCCCATTTATCAAGATCTGTTCGTTTAATGGGATAGCGAGGTTTGATGACGCCACAGTTGTTGATGCTTCCTTTTAACATGACTTCAAAGATACCTGCTTTTCCATCATCGATGAGTTCGTAACCTCTTACATACCCTTTTGTTTTTAGGAGGTCAAGAACGCCTCCTATCAGTTTTGAGGAGGGTTGTATCTTGCAGAGTCCTTTTCCTTTGATTTCTGCATTTTTGATGGTGGAAAGTGCGTTTGCCAATGGATCGTTTAACATGGTTTGTGTCCACCTCTAATAATATTTTTTAAATCCAATTTCTTCCGCTTTTTCTCGGAAGCATTGCCTGCAGAGTCGTAATCCATAGCGACGAATGATGCCTCGTCTGCGGCCGCATTGTTCGCAGCCGATTTTTCGGCCATACTGTTTTTTTTGTTCCTTTATTCTCATGTGATAACCTCCACTTTGAAGGTTTTTTGTATATACTCGATGGTTTCCATTCGATTGAGTTGAAAGCGTGCGGGGATATGCCGTCTGTCAATACGGCGATGTTTAATTCGGTAGCCTGGTTTTTCCATGGTGATATTGATGTCCATACCAAAAATACCAATATTGGGATCGTATCGTTGTCCTTCAAAAAGCGTGTGATCAGGAATGCCAAAGGAGAAATTTCCTTGGTCATCGAAGCTGTAATCTGCAATTTTGTTCTCTCTTGTTTTTAGTGCTTCGGTGAGAAAGTGTTTTGCTTTTTCCTTTCGCAGTGTTACCTTGCATCCTATGGGCATCTGCTTTCGTAATGCCCAGTCTTTGTTGGTGGTTTTTGAAAGTGTCTGAATTGGTTTTTGTCCCGTGATTTTTTGTAGCACAGTCTCGGCTTTTTGGAGTTTTTCTCCCGCTTCACCAACACCGATGTTAACGGTAATTTTTGCAATGTGTGGTTGAATCTTCGAGTTTTTACTTGTATTTTTCTTTGGAGGGCTCATCGAATTTTCACCTCGGGAAGGGTAATCGTGGGTTTTGTTTTTCCAATTGGAAAGACGTATTTTGTAATGGTAGAAAATTCAATATCTCCTTTGAGAAGAGCGAGATTTGGTTTGGAGGATGCAACTGGTTGAATGTCTTGGATGGTTGCGATTTGACCGATATGTCGTCCCCCAATAATCATGGTGGTGGTGCCTTTGTTAAACGGGTAAACATCAGTTATTTTGTCGTCTTTGAATGAAAATTTCAGAACATCCCCTGTCTTATATTCATCCTTTTTTACTTGACTTGTTCGCCCGTCATGAAAGTTAAGTTGTATTTTTTTTCCTTTCAGTGTGGTTTTGTTTTCAATGCGACAGAGTTTCCAGGCTGCATCTTTTTCAGAGATGTCTACAAGGGCTAGTTTTCCTTTTTGATCAAAAAGAATGCGATAATATTTTTTCATCTTTGAAATGGTGATGACATCCATAAGTCCACAGGGGTATTTATGGCGTTTTCGTGGTTTTCCATCAACAAGGATATCGCCGTTTGATATGATGCTTTTTGCTTCGCGATAGGTGTCGCAGAGACCGAGGTAGTCTCTGATGAGAATGCCCAGGGGAATAGAATGGGAAAGCGGATGTGGTCCTGGTTCGCTTTTACTTGTCCAGAGGTGTTCCTTTCTATGAAGGCGTAAGGTCCTCGCTGCTGCAAGTCGCTTCATGTGTTTGCTCATTCTTTTTCCTCCTTAGTTTTCTTTGATTTTGTAGGTGCTTTTTTAGGTGAAGATTTTTTAGTGGGGGCTGATTTCTTTTTCGTTGCTGGTTTTTTCTGTGGTTTTGTATTCATTTTGGGTTCAGTTTTCTTGTCTTTTTTTGGCGGGGTCTTTTTTTCTGTCGTTGTTTGGTTTTTTGGTTGGGCTTTGGTTTGCTTTGTTGATTCTTTTGGTGTTTTTTCCTCTTCAATGTCTTCTGGTTGTGGTTCACTTATCGCTTCTTCTGCTTCAGCAAGCGCCTCTTCTTCGGCTTTTCGTCGTTCTTCTTCTTTTCGTTGTTGTTCGATTTCTTTGAGTTGATCTGCTGCTTCTTTTTCAATTTCTTTTTTTGTTGTTTCTGAAAGCCCCTGTTCGAGTTTACTTCGACGCCATTTGTCTGTAAGATTTAGTTTTGTTATCAAGAGATTGCTCGCATGAATAGGTTTAGGGATTTTGTTCCCGTCAGCTTTGGCCATGGTGAGTCCTTCGATTTCCACCGTTCGCTTTTTTACATTAATTTTTAATACTTTTTCCTCGTGACCTTTGAAGCTTCCACGCATCACTTTGACTGTGTCTCCATTAATTACGGGAAGATTTCTTCGATCATATTTTAATAAAAGGTTTTCTGCAAGATGGGAGGCAATCCATTTCCGTTTCTTATGTAATGGAGCCTGATGTAGCATTTTGCGTTGCATGCGGGGTCTTGTTGATTTCATGATTACTCACTTTTTTGAAGAGATTATACGATTGTTGAAGCCAAAGCGGCAATTTTCGGCCATCGCTCCGCAGCTTCTACAGCTACGGGTCCTTTGATCATGGTTCCTTTTGTCTCCCCGGTTTCTGTGACAATGACTGCGGCGTTATCCTCAAATTGAACCATGATGCCATCGGGACGTCTGAAGGGTCGTCGTTGACGGACAATGACTGCTTTGAGAATCTGTCGTTTCATATCGGCGGATCCTTTTTTGACACTTACACAGATCATATCTCCAACACCCGCTTTGGGATACCGTCGATGGACTCCTTTTAGTTTGGGAGTCATTATGATTTGTACGATTTTAGCACCGGTGTTATCGATGCAGGTAAGTCGGGCGCCAACTGGCAGCCCTCGCATCATGCGTCCTGCTATTCCTTTCATAGGTTTTCTTCTCCTTTTTTACAGTTTCTCGATGGTCACAAAGGAAACAATTTTGCTTAATGGTCTACATTCTGCGATGCGTACTCTATCTCCAACTTTACAGGGGATACAGGGCGGACAATGAGCGTGGTAGGTTGCGGTTCGCTTTTCATATCGCTCATATTTAGGAACATAGCGCATAAATTCACGTTTTATGGCAACCGTGCCCTGCATTTTTGTTGAAATAATGGTACCAGTTAGCGTTCGCCCTCTAATAGGGAGTATCCCATGGAAGGGGCAGTTTTTATCTGTACAGCTTTCGCTAGGCGGGTTGACTTGTAAGCCAATGTTACGAGCTTGTTTTTTTTCAGCCACGGTGTTCACCTTGCTTTTTTTATCCTGTCTTCAGGTCTATATTTTAATCGTTTTCCATCGATGATGGTTTTTTTTTCTGGGCCATAGATAGCAAAGGTCGCCGTTTCTTTGGCGATCCGTTTTTGCTTGTTTTCTATTTGGATGAGGAAGGTGTTTTTTGTTTCGTCGATGATGGTTCCTTTTTTTTGTATCCATGAGGGATCTGTACAGGAGATGATGATGACCTGCTTGCCTATTAATTCATCTTTTATCATAGGTGACATAGGTATCCCTTGGGTGGATTTGTGAGATAGTGTGTTTGGTTTCTTAATCACAGAACTTCAACAATGAAACCCAATTTTTCGAGGGCTTCTTTGACTTTTGTCCGGTGGTCGCCTTGCAGTTCTATTTTACCGTCTTTGACGGTGCCACCGCAGGCGCAGGTGGATTTGAGATCGCTGATAAGGGAGTTCAAATCCAGATCGTGAGGGTTAAGACCATCGACGATGGTCATAACTTTTCCATAGCGCCGTCGGTCAACGGCGATGGTGATGTTTTGTTGCTCCCGTGCGATTTCCTCACATACACAGATCTCTTTGGGGAGACCACATTTTGGACAGATTTCGCTCATTTATGTTTCTCCTTCCTCCCGCATGATAGTGAGAATCCGTGCAATCGAGGTTCGCAGTTGTCTGATTTTACCTGGTGATGGTGGAGAACCTCCCATTGCAGATACCCCCCGTTCATGCATGAGTTCTTCTTTTAATTCTCTGAGTTTTTCCTGACGTTCTTCAGGGGTAAATTGTCTGATTTCTTTAGCTTTTAATACCATTGATTAATAACCTCCTTCGATGACTTTTCGGAGGTGTTTAATAATAAGTTCTGCTGTTTTTTTACCAATCCCTTCTATAGACATGATATCGTCAACGTTCATCTCATAGAGCTCTTCGAGAGAGGTAATTTTTGCTTTTTCCAGTTTCTTTACAACAGAAGGTCCAACTCCTGATATTTCAGTTATTTTTTTAATATCTGTTTTTTTCTCTTTTTTTGCCTCTTTGGGTACTTCTTTTACTTTCTTCTGTTCTTTTTTGGGTTCTTTTATGATTTTCAGTTTGAGTTCATCAGGAAGCCGAGCTGTTGGTTTCATGATTCGAATTTTGACGCCAAGAACACCTGCTTTCAGTTTGGCCTGTGCAAACCCGTCATCCATGACTTGTTTTGCGACTTCTCCGCAGTATTTGACATGTCCTTGAGTAAATTTCTCTGTCCGATGTCGTGAACCTGTGAGTTTTCCGGCGATGACGATTTGGCAGCCTTTAGCGCCTGCATTCATGATTCGTCGAACGGTGGAATGACCTGCTCGACGAAAATGCCATCCTCGTTCTAATGCTTCAGCGAGTTTTTCAGCCATGATTTGAGCATTGAGAGGCGCGTTTGCTCCGGCTTCTTGGATTTCGATCTGTGGATTGTCTAAATCGAATTTTTCTTGAATTGTTGAAGTGAGGGCTTTGATTTTACTCCCGCCTTTCCCAATGACCATGCCGGGTCGTTCAACAAGAATGTTCACGCGAGTTCCAATAGGAGTTCGTTGAATGTTCATGCCGCCAAACCCTGCTCCCTCGATTTCTTTTAGGAGAAATTTTTTTATGAGTGATCGTTTGGTGTTCTCATGTATGAATTTTCGTTCACTTGCCATTATTCCGCCTCTTCAAGAATGATTTCAATATTGGTTGTTGTGGTGTTTTTGTCGGTTGCTCTCCCATGGGCACGAGGCATGATTCCTCGTATGACTCGTCCGCGATAGGTTGAAATATGAATTATTTTCATGCTGTCTGCGTCAAATCCTTTGTATTCTGCGTTGTTGATGGCATTGTTAAGGATTTTGAGCATGTAACGTGCTGCTTTTTGCGGGTAACTACCTGGGCCGATGCCGGGTTTGTGCGCACGTTTTTGTTTATGATGAATAGTAGGAACCGCTCGTTTCAGATCTGCTGTTTGTTCCAAGTACTGTTTTGCCTGTTCGGTAGTCATTCCACGGATAGCATCGGCGAGATTCATGGAATCCTTATAGGAACAATGAAGCTCGTATCCGTAGGCTTTTGCGGTTCGATCTGGATCTGTTTGAGCTGAATATTTTGGCATACGTCATCACTTTAAAGGCATAAATTTTGAGGATCGTGTGGCACCGACGCCAGGGCCGGTATGTTTCACACGTTTTCGGGTTACTGTAAATTCTCCTAAATAGTGTCCAATCATTTGTGGTTGCACCGTTATTCGTTGGAATTCCTTACCATTGTAGATATCAAGGCGATGTCCAACAAAATCAGGTAAAATAATCATATCTCGGCAATGGGTTCGAATCACGTCATCATCATGAGCCTTTTTTACATCTTCCCATAGTTTGTATTGGGTAGGTGTAAGGCCACGTTTTAATGTTCGCCGCATCCGTGAGGGGAGTAACGGAAGAAGTTCATCGATGGACAATTGTTTTACTTCATCGATAGTAAGTCCGCGAAAGCGAAATTCTTTCTTTCTCACTTCTATTTTCTTTCGCTTTCGTTTCCGTCTGCTTCTTGAGGATGATTGAAATCCTTTTGCCTTTGCCATACTATCTACCTTTTACCGGTTCTTTTTGCTGCGATGTGACCAACTTTTCTGCCCGGATGTGCTCCACGTGCAACGGTACTTGCTTTCCCTACATGCTGATGGCTTCCACCACCATGCGGGTGGCTGACGGGGTTCATTGCAACCCCGCGGACAACGGGGTATTGTTTTCCCTTTTTTCGTCGTGCATTGTATTTTTTTCCTGCTTTAAGAAAGGGTTTTTCTTTTCTGCCGCCACCAGCTGCAATCCCAATGGTTGCACGACAGGATGAATCTATTGTTTTGAATCGTCCGGAGGGCAGTCGGATGACAGTTCGCTTTGCATCATGACTGACGATGGATGCTCCACTTCCGCCTGCTCGTACTAATTTCCCACCGTCTCCTGGTTTTAGTTCGATGTTATAGATAGGATATCCCTCAGGGATTTGACCGACGGAGAGAACATTTCCGCGATCGCAATCTTCTCGTTTTTCAGAAAATTTCACATAAGTGCCCTTTTTCATTCCTTCAGATGCAAGCATGAGCTTTTTTTCACCGTTTTCCATTTTTATTTCTGCAAGAATACCGGTTCGTCCTGGATCATGCAAGATTTTTTTCACGAAGCCTTTTGCTGTTCGATCGTTTGGGTAGATGACGTCTCCTCGGTATTTATGAGATGGCGATCGGTAGCGTCCTCTATGTCGCCCGCGTCGTTGTTGGATAAGATTCTTTCCCATGTTTTTTGCCCCCTAAAATACTCCAATGCGCATGCCGATATCCTCTGCTTTGAATTCAGGATCAAAGACAACTATTGCATGCTTTCCGGTTTTTGTAATACGTGTTCGTATAGTGAGTACTTTTACATCGAACATCTTTTCAACTGCATACTTGATCTGAGTCTTCGTGCTACCCTTCCGTACGAGAAATTCTAATGCGTTATTTTCCTCCATTTGAATCATTGTTTTTTCAGTGACAAACGGGTGAAGAATTATTTGGTAGGGATCCATGAATTAGCGGCCTCCTGCAAGTTCTGTTAAAGCAGATTGTGTAAAGATGGTTAATCTCCCTGCATCAGCACCTGGGGCAAGGTATTCTATATTAAGTTGTTTTGGACGTGCGACGTCGACACCAGTTAGGTTTCGAGCGCTTTTTTCAATAGTTTGATTTGATGAAACGATAAGAATCGATTTTGGCGTTCGATATCTGCGTCCGCGAAGTTTTCCTCGCCCCGCTCGGATATGTTTCCCGTTCATTGCGCGAAGTACATCATCATATAGACCAAGTTTTTCAAAGACTGTGATAACGTCTTTGGTTTTCTTAATGTTTTCAAAGGTATCATCAAGTATAATGGGGAGGGTAAGTTTATCATTGAATTGATGTCCTCGCTTTGCAACGAGTTCTTTGTTTGCTGTTGCAGCAAGTGCAGAGTTTTTTGCAAGATTTTTTTCTTTTTTATTGATCTTTTCTTTCCATATGCGCTCTGCTTTTGGTGGATGGGCACGACGACCGCCAACTACACAGGGGGCAAGTGCGGCGGTACGTCCTTGTGTGAGACGTGGAACCCGTGACATACCTCTTCCTTTTCCTACTGAGGCAGTTGCATGTCGTGTTCCTGCGCGAGGATGTGCCCCGTAGGCCTGCCTTTTGTTTGATCGAAGAATGCTAAATGACTTATGAATAAGATCCGGACGGTAGGGTGTTTCAAAGAGGGAGGGGAGATCCATTTTTTCTTTTACCTTTCCGTCAAGTCCATAGATATTGATTTTTGCCATTTTTATACTCCCTGTTTACTGGTTGTTGAGATAAATGAAATCTCTGGTTTTTCGATTTTTACTCCTCTACGATAGCGTATCGATTCGCGCATACCAATGAGTCGTTTCTGTGGGCCGGGTAATGTTCCGTGGAAGAGGATGTAGCTGTTTTTTATTATCCCATAATTGGGAAATGCGCCAGCAGGGTTTATTTCCTCACCGTTGTCCCCGATTTTAAGGACACGTTTATTGTACTCGGTTCGCTGATGATATCCGGTTTGTCCCGCTTGAGGAACGGTTGCTTGCACCCAGTTTGGATGCCATGATCCAGCGGTTCCGATCATTCGTCTATGTTTCGAGTTTTTATGAGTAAGTAGTTTTACTCCCCATCGTTTGACATGTCCTTGGAATCCTTTTCCTTTTGTTACCGCTACAATGTCAAGCATTTCTCCTTCTTTTATGACATCATTTACTTTCAGTTCTTTACCAAGAATGCTTTTTGCATATTTGATCCGCTCCTCGATAGTGCCACCGCCGATGCGTACCTCGCTAATCTCTGGTTTTTTCTTAGGGATGCTTACTACAAGTCGAGGTTGTGTATACAAGATAACGCGAATATCATCAGCATCTTTGGTAAAATCCCAGTTTTGTTTCTTTTCTTTCTTTGGAGTGGGGATCTTTTTGGAAAGCTCGGCATCAAGTTTTTCGGCCCACACCTCTCCAGCACATTGCAGGCCATGTGCGGTTTTTTTGTAGGCACGAATTGCCGCGACTTTCATAGGTGGTGCTTCAACAACAGTGATCGGCATGAGTACCTCTCGTCCTGATGTTGTTGAGGTGGGTCGATAATCAATAATGTGGGCATGAGTCATCCCAGCTTTATAGCCAAAGAACGCTTGGAGTTTTGGTGTATCACCATCAGCGGCCCACCGTTTAAAATGCGGTGTTTCTGCTGCCGCCCGTTTGCGTGGCGAAAAGCCATGTGATCCTCGTTTTGGATGATGTCGTTTCGGCATAAGATAGCCTCTAATAGATTGTTATACTTGAATGATGCAAATGATGTTCCCTTTTTTTCTAAACCGTGACATTTCATAAAAACAACCAGAAACGTGGGTTGCTTTTTGTTGGGGATTCCAGAAGGGAATTGCCCATGATGTCTGGTTCAGATGGGGAAGTAAGTCATAAAAGATATGGTATTTAAATGTTCTTGTTACATCCCGTAGTTCGGCAAGTGAAAATTAAAATGTGTATATGCGGCGAGTGCATTGGGTAATACGGATACACTCAACAACACATACACAAAAGAACATAGGACGTTTTCTTAAAAAATCTCTCAAAAACAACTTCATCAATCCCCTGCTAATCCCAATGGCCGGGAACTGCACTTGCACCAAAGAACAAATCCTCGATACAGTGTTCTTCGCAGTTTCAGAAGACACTTAGATCGAGTATGCTGCTGATCGTCTCCAGACTACCATACCAAGTGATGTCCCCTCAAGTGACGATGTGTTCTACCACTTGAACAAACTCGACAGTACAAACGTCTTCTCTACATTTCAACATATAAACAATAAGGTACTTGAACAAGCACAACACCAAAGCATCTTCAGATATCCCGCATGGTGCGGCATCGACATCCACAAAAACCCGTACTACGGAAGAACATGGCATATCCATATACTAGGGATGGAAAATGTACGAGGACCCAATTTTGGACACGGCTATGCAAGCATTGAATGCATGAACACACGAGAACGCTTCACCCTCGCTGCGCTACCTCTTACGCAGTTCACTACGGAGCAGTAGATGATCACCTACCTATTACAAGAGGCAAAAACCTATGCCATGATCCGTCTTTTATTCCTAAACCAAGAGTTCTTCGACGTGGAATCCCTCAGCACCCTTAAGGGTCTCTCTACATGGTTTGTGATCCCAGCAAAACGCACCCCTGCCGTGAAGAAGATTGTTCTCTCCGCACATCGTGAGAGTCAACCAGTCCCTGGACGAGAAGAATATGCGTTGATCACCTCCTATACAATGACAAAAGAAAAGCACTCTGTCACCGTTCCTTTGGTGGTGATTTTATATCCATCGAAAAAAGCTGGTGAGAGCTGGGATGAGTTCGCCTATGTCACTAACATCCCAGTGACCTTAGAGAATGCGTTGGTCCTTGCAGAGAGGTACCGTAAACGATGGGGTAACGAAACGGGATATCGGGTGAAAGATGAAGTGCGAGGGAAAACATGCTCACCAAACTATGCACTACGATTCTTATTTCAGATGCTTTCCATCTTGATGTATAACCTTTGGCATCTCTACAATCTCCTCCCCATCATCAGGCTCAATTGGAAGAACAAAGGATACCCGATGATTTTAAACAAGTTCCGGGACAACCATTGCAGACCACATCATCGGTCGATAACAGGCTACGGGTTAGCGGTGGCTATAGCAAACTTCAGTCTGTCTGATAGAAGAAGAGGGTGCCTAAATACACCAGACGGTAAAACCACTAAAAAAAAATATACAACGATCTCAACGACAAAATATCCTAGCCTTGATTATCCCTTAACTTGTCGAACTACTGTACATACTTCAGCCCATATAAAACAGAGTAAGGGGAATATCTCTGTGTCAACTTCATTCAATTTTTTTTTTTTTTTTTTAAAGAGCTGTTTAATCTAATCCCCGGATATTCTGCAGAAAAAAGCTACTTTTTCCGTGGAATCATCACCCAATTCTTATATAGATTGATCAGGTACAAATTCCGTAATATCATAGGAGAAATGGGTATCGTGTATATGGTAATCTTTAATTCTGTCATTCATGCCCTTTTTTGGAGGTTATTTTTTGGTTGTTGATACGTACGAAAGAAAGGTCATTGAAACATAGATCAAGCAGATTAAAACCATTGAACTCAATCCCGCGGTTCTAGGTTTACCTGCCAAGAAAGATGAAGCAATAAAACAGTTGACATCTCAGTTAAATCATACCTGTCACACCGGTTCACACCGAAGATAGAGGATGAAAGTTTACTAAAAGAGTATTTTTGAGGTTAAGAATAAGAGAACATGACAACTGAACCAATCAACTACAAGGCACAAGATGACCTCATCAAACAGTTGGAAGCCATCTATCGACTTATTCAAGAGGTAGAATGTCATCATTGTCATCAATGTTGCGGTCCTATTATTTGGTTTCAACCAGAAGAAATCAACATTCAACACTATTTGAATCACTTTCAGATATTACCACGTGCATGGACCAACCAAGAGTTTGAAGAACATGAAAATCGTTGTCCCTATATCCAGAACCATCGCTGTCTGATCTATCCGGTGCGGCCGATAGTCTGCCGTCTTCAAGGTGTCATCCCCGAGCTTCCCTGTCACAGACGTTCTCATTTTGAATCCTCTTACATCGATGACGAATTTATTCGTCGGCGGTTTTTTCGTTTTCTACGGGACTGGAAGATGAATCAGGTTTTTTTTAGCACGCGTCGATATAGTCCGTCATCTTACCTTATAATGCAGACTTCCTCAGAATATATGTTAAAAAAGATTTTCGTTGAGAGTAAATAACTTGAAAAATACATTCGCATATATCATGGGCCACCTCTAAATAATTGGAGAACCGGTGAGTAGATGATCCTGGTTTGGCGACATAGAGGTACATATCTCGGCCTCCTGGTTGACCCTAAAAGGAGGCCGATTATTGACGATATACCTCTTTGAAAAAAACAAGATGTGTATAACCACGTATCAGGTGTTCAGTTTAATAAAGGATGCTGGTAGATTGTATGATTTCATCTGACGAAAACTATGATGAGGCAAGTACATTATTTACACCAGACGGGCGACTTCTTCAAGTTGAATACGCGATGAAGAGCGTAAAAAACGGGTCTCTTAGTATAGGAGCGCAATTCTCTGGTGGTGTGCTGCTTCTTGCAATACGGCCTGATTATTCAGAATTGGTCGAATTCCGAAGTATCCAACGGATCTTTCAAATTGATACGTTCATTGCATGTGCTATCTCAGGTTTTCCCGCCGATGCACGGGTATTAGTTGATTTCGCCCGAGAGGAATTTCAACTCCATCGATTGTGGTATGACACATCATTATCTGCTCTCGAATTAACAAATAACCTTGCAAGATATATGCATCTTTATACCCGATACGATGGCGTCAGACCTTTTGGGACCACGTTTCTCATCGGAGGATGGGATGATGAACAGGCTAGACTATTCCAAGTTGATCCTTCTGGAGTATTTTTTCAATATTATGCTACAAGTATCGGAAAAGGTAGTAAATCGTTTAATACATATTTAGCAAAACATTATAAAAAAAATCTAAACAATGATGATGCGATGAATCTTGTAAAAAAAGCAGTTTTAAGGATACATAAGAAAAAGATACCGAACTATCGAATTGAGGGCGTTCTAATTGATAAGCACAATGGATTTCAACCTATTGATACAACGGTTTTTTTCTCATGAATTGTACCCGAGTCGTAATAGATTAGATTAAATAGGACTACTTGTTATTATGCTAAATAGATTTGAAATTAAAGACGTGGTTGATTCATTTCTATGACTGAGGAAAGAAAGAAATCTGATACCTCCTCCGCAGAAGACCAAGTTATTGCAAAACAACTTGGAACTAATGTTAATTCCACTAATAATGGGCGGAAAAATGGGTCAAATCTTCAAACTGTGTTCTCTTTGTTGGATGGTGCAACCTCCCAGATACCAATTATTGGTCCAGAGTTAGAAACACAACGTCGCATTGCCCAGGATCGAAGTCAATACTTAGAAGATCGACTCGAAGCCTTTGAGGACATCATTGATTCAGAAATTGGTGATACCAATCTCACGCGGGCTCGCAATATCGAACGAGAATATGGCATCCGACAGATTTATCTCAAATTTGAGGGAAGTTCACCTACAGGAACTCAAAAGGATCGAATCGCTTTTGCTCAAGTCATGGATGCATTACGTCGAGGATTTGATACGCTTACGGTGGCCACCTGTGGTAATTACGGAGCGGCCATTTCCCTTGCTGCATCACTCGCAGGACTTGATTGCGAAATTTATATTCCAGAAAAATATCACACCAGTCGCATACAAGAAATAATAGATGCCAAAGCACGCATCATCCGAGTTACGGGTGATTATGAAAACGCAGTACTAAAATCTCAACAGGCAGCAGAAAGTAATGAATATTATGATGCCAATGCAGGTGGAGAAAACACTCTTTTACAACTCAAAGCATACGGTGAGATTTCTCACGAGATTTATGATGACCTTCGTGATGCTCCGGCGGTGGTAGCACTTCCGGTATCTAATGGGACCACGTTGGCAGGGATATACAAGGGATTTGCAAGTTTATATCGCCGTGGAAAAACCTCCAAAATTCCACGAATTGTAGCGGGGTCTTCTTTTGGGAAAAATCCGATTATACAAGCTTATCTGAAAAATAAGCCAACTTGTGAAGATATCTCACCTGAAAAAATCCATGAGAC
Organism: uncultured Thermoplasmatales archaeon; assembly: GCA_964612945.1. Taxonomy (GTDB): domain Archaea; phylum Thermoplasmatota; class E2; order DHVEG-1; family DHVEG-1; genus CAZTFR01. The sequence goes on along the minus strand of CAZTFR010000013.1, from coordinate 10,698 downwards.
TGCTGTGAATGAACCTTTGATCAATTGGCGATCTATTGATGGAGAGTACGCATTATATGCCATACGTCAATCTGGTGGATGGGCGGCCTATGCAACTGACAAAAGTATGATGATTCATGCAAAGATGATACGTGAACGAGAAGGGTTAAATGTATTACCTGCTTCAACCGCAGGATTGATTGCCCTGTTGGATCGACATCGGAAGGAATCATTGCCAAATGATCGATATGTTGTAGTATTGACGGGTAGAAAATAAGCCGTGGGAGCTAGTAGTTATATGAGTTCAAAGCCCGAGGCGTTGGTGTATGTTGATGGTTTTTTTCACTGTGCTGATGGAAAAGTAGCACATGGATTGGTGCGGTATTCAAATCGGTATCATATTGCTGGAGTAATTGATTCTACTATGCCCCAGGGAGATGCTGGCGAACTGATGGATGGGGTACATCGCGGGATACCCATGTTTTCTACTCTTGAAGAAGCCTACCAGCAAACAAATGCAGAAATTGGAATAATTGGAGCCGTGTCTGATGGAGGAGTTCTTCCAAAAGAATACGATAAAGCGGTTATTTGGATGCTTTCTAAGGGATTAGATATTGTGTCAGGGTTGCATGATTTTCTCTCAGATAATCATCGGTTTCAATCAGTTGCAATTAAGCATCACGGCACTATTATAGATGTGCGTAAAATTTTTCGGGATTTAAAAAGATTTTATAGCGGCGATATTTGCCATGTAAAATCAAAGCGCATTGCACTATTGGGAACGGATTCTGCAGTGGGTAAACGAACGCTAGCCGTATTTCTCACTGAAGAATTGAAACGACGTGGGCGGTTATGTGATATGATTTTCACAGGTCAGACCGGATGGTTACAGGGATGGCCACATGGGATTGTTCTCGATGCAATGATCAATGATTTCATCGCCGGTGGCTTGGAGGGTGCGATTCTTGAATCTTGGAAGGATCTGCATCCCGAGTTTATGCTTATCGAGGGTCAAGGAAGTTTGGTACATCCTTTTTTCCCGGGTGGTTTTGAGATTCTTGCTGCAGGGCGGGTTGATGGTTTCTTACTTGTTGATGCTCCAGGGCGTAAGCATTTTGATGGATTCCCAGGATATCCGATGCCTGATCCCGGTAGGGTGGTGAAAATCGCTGAGATTCTTTCGGAAAAACCATTACTTGGAATTGGAATTAATCGCGAGGGGATCCAACAAGAAGAAATTGAACAGGCCTGTCATCAATTACAGAGAAGGTTCCATGTACCTGTAGGCGAGCCGATTTTACAGGGTGTTTCAATGCTTGCTGATGCTTTGGAGGAGCTTGATGAATAACCCTGTAGAGAAAAGTCTTTGTTGTTTATCATCAATTACTTTAGATGATCCCGAAGTATCAGGTTCTCAGGTAAAAAGTTCGATTGTTATAGTAAAAAATGATGGTGAAGAAAAGGAATTTACTCTTCGGTTGAAATATCCATATACATTTTCTAAGAATTATCTGCCATTGTTACGTCTTGCAGCTGTCATGCCGCTGTTAAATTATGGTTTATTTACCAAGGAAATCGTTCTTCGTTTTCCTCTCACTAAACAGGATATATCTCTCCTTGAAATCTTAAATCGAGTTTTTAGTCGTGATATTTTTGTAAATAAGATTCTTCGGAGACGAGCTGAGTATATCTTACCTGAGTATCTGCCCGATACTGAAAATATTCGCCCCTCTGACTCAGAACCACGAGCTGTTATCAAAACTGAAAAAATTGTGGATGATATCTTGATTTCTGACCAGTTTGATACAATGAGATGTGGTGTGCTTTCCAGTGGGGGGAAGGAAAGCCTTCTCACCTATGGGATGTTACAAGAGGTCGGTTGTCGGGTGTACCCTATATATGTCAATGAAAGCGGTGGCCATTGGCGAACAGCTCTTCCTGCTTTTCGCTATCATCAGAAAATTGACCCTAACACAATGCGTGTATGGACAAATGTTGATCGATTCTACGTTTTTATGCTTGATACTCTACGATTGATCCGTCCGGATCATCGCCAGGTTCGTGCTGATACATACCCTATTCGCTTGTGTATCTTTCCATATTATTTATTTCTACTCCTACCATTGTTTGTATCTCATCGTATTGGTAATTTGTTAATTGGTAGCGAATTTGATGATTTCCCGTCTCCACCGATATATCAGGGTATTGAACACTATTTTGGCGTATACGATCAACATCAAGACTATGATGAGTTAATGAATCACTGGTATACTCGTCGCCTCCCAGGACTCTATCAATGGTCTGCGGTCCGTAATATCTCTGGTTTAATTGTTGAACGCATCTTGACTAAACGCTATCGAACACTCGCTGAACATCAGAGGTCCTGTCATTCTTGCTATATCAAAAATGATGAAATACGCCCCTGCGGGATTTGCTCAAAGTGTCAGGGCGTTCTGTTGTTTCTTTTTGCAGATCACCAAGACCCCCAGATCATGAAATTTAACAAATCACAGATTAACACCTTTTCCAAGCATCTTGATATTCAAAAACTTCGACTTGATGCTGATGAAAAAAATCATTCCCTCTTTCTCGCCCGACAAAAGATCAACGATAGTACATTAGGTGAAGAAATTCCGCATATCGAGCAGATTCATCACCATGAGAACTCTTGTGATCTTTCTAATATCCCCTTAGACTTCCGATTAAAACTGTTGGATATTATTAAAGATTATACAAAAGGATATTGTACCCTTCAACAAAATCAATGGGTTTCAACTCCTAATCCTTTAAAGAATTAAGCTGAAAGAGTCTTAATCATTCGATAGGCATCACGGGTTCCATGATGGTTATACAAATAATACGAAGGTAATTTTGCGATTGTTTGAAACCCAGAGCGTTCATATAAACGAAGGGCTGCTTGATTACCTGTTGATACCTCTAATCGAAGCTGTCGGATCCCTCTCGCAATAAGTATCTCTTCAGCAGCATGGAGCAGTTTTCGTCCAATACCACATCCCTGATATTTTGGATCTACGTTCAAGGTTTCTACCCCTGCGATGTATGATCCCTTCCTCAATAAGACAATGATAAATCCTCGTATTGTATTTTCCCATGACTCAACAAGAGAAGTAGTCCGAGCAGAGTACAATAAATAGGTCAGATCTTTAGCAGTATATGCGGTGTAATGATCAAAACATTGCTGCTCTAAGGATGCAATGTGATGGAAATCATCCTCAGTAAATCGGCGAATAATTCCAGCCTTAAGCATAATGCTGGCATCTAGATGTTATTCAAAAAACTTTCTATTCCTAAGTTTTGATAAAAAAGTAATTATGACTGTGTGAGTAGTGCATCAGCAATAATAAGAATACTTCCTAACTGTAGTTTTACAAGATTTCGAATGGGAAGTTGATAAAAAACGCCTCGTTCTTGAATGCTTTTTGCTAAAGATTTGATTTCGATATCGGCAGATTCCATAAGTTGGCATACTCTTGGTTTTTCTCCTTTGATACAAATGCTTTCCGCAACACGCCATATTTGTCCGAGAAAAAATAAATCAAATAAATCTGCGAGGACTTCGTTTTCAAAGGCTTCTGTTCGAGTAGCATTCCGTTGTTCTGTTGTTGCAAGAATTCGTTGTTCGTGCTCTAAAGATGTTTGAGCGTTTTTGATATGTTTATCTGCAACGTTTAATAGAAATCGATCGGCAAGTAGCGCAAATTCCTTCAACTTTTTCATGAGTTCTTGGGAATATGAGATACGTTCTTCTTTTCGTTGATACTGGTGCTCAAGGATGGTTCGAAGGGGGATATCTGTGGTTTTTTTGTCTTGGAGTTTTGGGGTGAGATACATGGGGACTTCACAGTTAAAACTAAATCCTTTGAATTTCTGATGGAACCACTCATCACTGCAGGCTCCTCGTTTCAGCGTGGGAAGAACAAGCGGATCTTTTGTTCGATAGTATTCAAGATAATCCTTAAGCCCATACATCTGGTAGAAACCGGGAGCATACATCTTTCCAAAGGGTACATCAGGTGCGGTATCTGAGAGGGGAATTCGTACACTTGCAGCGAGTCTCCTTAACGCGGGATAGATCTCTGGAAAGTCTCTGCTCAGATAATAGTAGGCATTATGGAATCCGCAGTGATGAAGGTTGCATAGAAGATCGGGTTTTTCATGTTCAAGAAGGTTTTTCACTGCGATTGCTTCTGGGCGTGATTGTGTCCATTGGTAGTCTTGATATTCGATAGGGAATGTCCATTCGTATTGGTCCTCGGTGGGTTCACGGAAGTTGGTTTTTGCCATGATTGCAAGTGAGTCAGGGAGTTGAAACCAACCTTCATTAAGACGCATGCCCCGTCGTTCTAATATTGGGATGAACAGCCACCGCCAGCCAAGATCTTCTGAGGGATGTGTTGCAAGCCAGCGGGCAAAATAGCTAATGACAAGACTTCCTAGTGGTTCATCACTGTGAGGGACGCCTATGATAAGTGCGGTATGAGCTCCTTTTCCAATTTCAATGAGTTCTAGTGGTTCATCATTGATTGTTTTTCCGATAGTCCGATGATTGACGGTTGGAAATTCATAGATTTGTGTGACTAGTGAGTCAATGTCATGAACTGTTAAAAAACGACCAAAAGAGGGAATGTTTCGGAGGATATCTTGATGTGTTTGGTTCACTTATATCTCAACCTCGATACCTAAACCTGGTTTCTCTGACGGGATAACATAGCCGTCTTTATAGGCTGCGCCTCCCTTCACAACGTCTTGTTTGAAATCCAGAGCTGAATCTAGATCTGCGTATTGGACGTTTTTATGGGCACAGGCGAAATGGACTCCTGCTGCCATTGCACCCATGGATTCATTCATGCATCCGATCATCACTGGTATTTCTGCGATTTCTGCAAAGACATTTGCTTTGATGGCATTGGTGATTCCGCCGATTTTCATCAGTTTGATATTAATCATATCAGCGATTTCCATTTTTACAAGTTTCAAGCTATCTCGAAGGGTGAGTGCGGTTTCATCAGCGACAATGGGTACGGGGCATTGAGCGGTAATTTCTTTTAATGCGTAGAGATATTTTGCTGGTGTGGGTTGTTCAAGCATCTCTATGTCTGCACCAAGTTTCTCAAGTGTTTCGATAATTCGAAGGGCTTTTTCTAAGGTATAACCCTCGTTTGCGTCTAAGCGGAGTTTGATGTTTTTTCCAATTGCGTCACGAATGGCAAGCACTGCTTCGATATCCTGGTCAATATCCATACCACATTTTACCTTCAGACAGCGAAAACCTTGTGATACAAACTCTTTTGCACGTTCAACCATAACATCAACAGGGTTTATCCCTAGTGTGACGGAGGTTTCAATGCGGTCACGATATCCTCCAAGTAGCCGAAATAAAGGCATCTCTGCTTGTTTTCCTAGCAGATCGTATAAGGCGATATTGACTCCTGCTTTCAAAGAGGGGTTTCCCTTTGTTTGTTCTTCAAGTGCATCTTGTAAGAGATGAATGCGGGTAGGATCTTTGCCAATTAAATAATTCTTGACTGATTGTTCAAAGACAGCTGTCACGGATTCCTGCGTTTCTGAGGTAACACTATCTGGAGTAGCACAACCCCAGCCAATAAGACCATTGTCGGTTTCTATTTTGATAAACACATTAATTCCAACGTCAACGGTTTCATTAGCGATGGAGAATGGTTCTTTTAATGGCAATTCTAAAGGGAATATCGTTGTTGAGGTAATCTTCATAAACCAGTGTATATATGGTGGATTATAAATACCATTGTGTATCACTAGAGCAAGAATTATGTATTCAATCTTATAATTGTAGGAGTTATGGAATTTTTACATAGGACAAGGTTCCGTATAAAATTCATAAATATTGAGGACTTTGAATAACCCACTCGTACGTATCTCCGACTGTTTTCCGACATGAAAAACAGTCCAAAATCCATAATTTCCCACTATTTTTCCCTCAAATTCTTTGTTTTTCTCCCAAATCTTCTAAATATCTACCTATCTACCGCTAACCGCTTACGATCCAACGTGACCAACTGATACAAATCATACGCAAAACACTTGAACATCTCCTTCACACGAACACGTTCAAGTGTCTTCACCTGTGTACGATCACCCCTGAAGACACGTTTGATTACACTAAAAGGACGCTCACCAGGCGCTCGTACTCTCCCAATAGATATATTTCGCTTCTACTCCCCACCATTTAATTTCCGACCTCGAACACCTCGCTTCATGGTCTTATCAACAACACCCTCCGCGTCAAGGTGTTTCCCGAAATACCCTTTATCACGATAGGCAACCAGATCGCCCTTCTCGACCAGGTCGACATCACCATCATGCAGATTCGCAGGCGTCACATCCAGATCACGAATCAGATGATGATCAACATCAACCTTGATATGAGACTTGTACCCGTAATGGATCTGCCCATGCTTCACACTATATCCCGCGTCTTTATCGATATGCTGCAGCTGCTTCTTCGTATACCGAATAGGTTCGCCCTTGCGTCGTGCTCGTTTCTCCAATTGCGTACGTTTCTTCCCTTGGTCTGCTTCGATGAAACTCGCATCCTGAATCACCCCCTTCTTCACCCGGTACCCCTTGACAGCGAGCTGCCGTTGCAGCTCATCCCAGATCTGTTGATCAACACCTGCTTCTTTGAGCCGATCTCTGATTTTCCAGATGGTGGTGAAATCAGGGATTGTTTCAGGAAATCCCAGGAAATTCCTGAAACTGAGTCGGTCATGACATTGGAACTCCAACTCAGGATCAGAGAGTCCGTACCATGCCTGCAATAACATGGATCGGACGACAATCAGTTCATCGGTATGCGGGCGACCACCTGTGGACTTGTTATCCTGGAAGACCTGTTCTACGAGTGGTATAAAGGGTTTCCAATCGATCTGTTGTTTCATTAACACTAAGCGATCTCCAAGTCCTTTGACTTTTTGATACTGTTGCTTCATGATAAATTTGTTAAAACTCACCATCCATCATCTCCTTATGTATAAGGAATGATGAAGGGGCTGATAGAGGTTTCTATAAGGGGGTTATTCAAAACCCTCTATTATCTATTTTCCGTGGAAAGCACACTCAAGACTTATGAAGTTAGGTTCAGTATAGTGCTTTGGTCTGGGATATTATGCCGCCAAAAAAGAAACAAAGAAAAAAAGATGCCGAGATGACAAAAGAAGAATTACAAGAACTGGGCATCTTTCAAGATGATGATCAAGAGGATTCTCCTATAGATGAAAAGGAATATTGGCGTGATTATTGTTAGTTCAATGCCCGCCTGGATAACGACAAGATGTACTTTCATCTAATCTTATTCCCCTCATGCCCGTTACCTCTTGTTTCATCCATTTTAATTGCAAATATATCTATTAACACTACTTGAGTTCCTGATTCAATTTTGGGATCAACTATGAAATACATAACTCATAATACTATATTCATTACTGAATATGTGGTTTCTTTTTTCACTCACAAAACTCAATAACTTGATTATCTTTGGATTATTAAATTGATTACATGACAGCAAATTCAAGGGGAAAGGAGTAAAAAATTTAGTATATCTCAAGATACTGTGTTTAAAACTAACGTAACACAGTGGATTGTGGGGGTTCTGCATTGCCACATTACTTTTTTTCATTATCATCGCCATCGGTATATTATTGCTGACACCAATGATCATATTTGGAGAAAGTGTTTTTGTGCTCATCTTTCTTGTAATTACGCTCATAATTGCCTTTATTTTATCTCGAGCCTATCACACGCGTTATGTACTATCCGAAGATAGTCGTATTATATACGATGTGATTAAAAAGCATAAAATAAATTTATATTTTATTAAAGAGATAAAAAATCTCCATCCCTTTTAGATTCAGATTTTTTGGTGTAAGTTTTTTTGTCGGTTGGTATTATTTTCCCTGGTTAGGGACTGCTGATGTTGCGATGGGTAAGTTTGATGATGGCGTATTACTTTCAACAAAAAATGAAAAGAATTCCATTATTACTCCATCAGATCCATCGTTGTTTATCGATAGTTTAGAAAAACTAGCAAAATAATCGTTACAAATTTGATGCGTTTGTTTTCAAATTGATTCCTTTCAACATCCACCAAAAGAAATCCCGATATTAGCATGAACTGGCGATGATTCAGTACTGTATCGTACATGTTCACCTGAAGAGAAAGCCTTTGGATGTTATTGTTTCTCAATACAAAGGATCTGCTGAATATTTTGAAAGGTACGATGTTTTCTACATATCCGTGAAGGGATTGATGTCGCAACATTCACAGGGATAACACATCGTTTTAAGAGATAGGGGGGTGAGGTGATGATCGTGTAAACTTTGCTTTAGAATTGCTGCATTGGTGAGCATCTGTTTTACGGTGATCGAAGGTAAAGGTGCTCTAAGATTTTTTTCTATTTTTCGTTTGTTTGTCTGATTTAAATGCAATTTTCTAAGTGTTGGAATCACACCTAGCGAAGTAAGCTTTTGTGTTGCGTTATAAAGATGGTATGTTGTTTCTCCAAATCCGTAAATAATATTTGAGGTGACATGTCCCCGTCCAAATACATCCACTGCAACCATAAGATTAGTGATTGTGTTTTGATATTTGAAATCGGGGCAGAGTTTCTGAAAAAGTTGCTTGGTAGGTGCTTGAAGATTTATTTTTATCTCATCTGCTCCAGCACGATGGAGTTCTTGGATTTCTTTTTTTCGAAGAATCGTCGGTTCGATACCAATGGGTATCTCAGGAAAACGATCTTTTAACGCAGTAATGATTGTGGTACATTTTATAATTATTTTGTTGTTATTTGGATAAATACCACTGGTCAAAGCGATAGCGTTTGGGTGAACCTGAGACACGGCGTTGCTTATAATGGAAATAAAATTTTTTGTGTCAATGGTTTGAAGACGACTGGGGGCGGGAAGGGTGCAGAAGGCACAATGGTAGATACAGCGGTCACAGAGATTCATAAAGAGTTGATCTGGTGCATGATACGGTACATGAAGAAGAGCAACATCCCCAAGGAAGATATTATTTTCTTTGTAGATTCTATACTGATTCGGATTCTTTGTGCTTTTTAGACAGAAAGGAGTGTCTGCTTTGGTCAAAGCTCTGCTGAGTTTTACCCGTTTATCATTAAAACTAAACGTCAGAGTTTGAAAATTTGCATCAGGACCCGTGGTCGCTCGTTCACGTCTCTTGGGCAACATGACGGAAGAATCCACAAAAATAGCACCAGCTGCAAGGAGCTCTGCCTTTTTTTGTGTTTCCTCTGAAACAGACAAGGTTTTTAGAGAATTTGTTGTTAGAAGATTCGTGGGATCAATCTCCATGGCACTTGTTTCATATAGAGTTTGTATTCCTCGTTGTATTGCCTGAGAAGGAGGTGTTCTTCATCAATGGTGCTCCAAATCATCAATGGTACTGATAGAATCGCAATACCAAAGGCGGCAATCGAGTAGAAAAAAAACGAGAGAGCAAATCCGATGATAAGTAATGATGCATAATGAGGATGACGAATATACTGAAAAATCCCGCCAGTTACCAACTGTCCAGAGTAGGTTTTATACCAGTAATGCTCCCATTTAAGATAGACAAATGCACCTATAAAAAAAATAATGAGACCTGCCGCTCTAGTCGGTATCTCCGGGAAAGGAAATGCAAAAACATGAAACAACGTGGTCATAGGGCCGATGAGAATAATCAGGAGCAACGGAGCGTAATGAGCGATAAATAATGCACGGAGACGTTTCGGTGGACGATAGTTTATTTTTAACACTAGAAAAACCCACACGACTTGTTACAGGATCTGGATGCCTCCATGTTCTATCTGAATATCCTGAGGTTTCAAGGTATGTTTGGTACTTCGCATTTTTAAAATTGATAGCTTGCGTCGGTCCATCGTTGGATCAATGCTCATGACAATGACTGCATCGGCAAGAAACTCAGAAAGACCATCACGTGAAAGCTGATGAGAACCAGATGGCAATTCAGAGGTAACTATTGAAGTCGCCTCACTTGTCTCTAATGCATTCATGATATAATGCAAATGTAACCTGCGAACCGGGTACTGATCCCCTGCTTTAAACTGGTCTGGCTCAATGAAATCAATATCTTTTGCAATATCAAGGTTGTTGATATAAATGGGCATCTCAGAAAGAGGAGAAACAGAGTCAAGAACGATACGATCATAGTTACCTTGTAAAATTTCATTTACCATGGTTTCATAGACTAATTTCTTGTTAATGTTAAGATACTTGAAAACAATAGTCCCCTGTTGAATGTAGGGTTCAAATTCAAGTCCGATCTCTTTTGCCTGACTAAGCAGACCTTCAACTTTTTTATCAAGCGTGAGAAACAAGCATTTCTGCCCCGCTTTACACCCTTCATAAAGGTATTGAAAGCAGAAAATGGTTTTACCGCCACCTGGAGGACCTGACACAAGTGTGATACTTCCTTTTGGAATTCCACCTTGGATACGGGAATCAAGACCTGGGATTCCGGATTTGATTCTCTCAAGCGTACTTGTAGAGGATTGTTCTGGTTGAAGAAGACTCATCAAAACGTGATATCATGAATAATGTATAACTATTTTATCCCCTCCATCACTTGTTTTACTAAGCAATAGACCTCTTGCGAAATAACTTTTTTTAACTCGTTATATATACTCCTTTACATCG
>CAZTFR010000012.1:0-46795 GCA_964612945.1 uncultured Thermoplasmatales archaeon | reverse complement strand
GCCAAGGGTTCGAATCCCTTCAGGCCCGCCTTATTCCTCAAAACGTCCCCAAGGAGGATTGTCCCATCCCTGCCCAGAAAAAAACGCCAAAACCAAAACGCTACCATATTCTTCATCACGAACTCGTCCCAAATCACATTGTTTTAACTGATAAGGAAAAAAATGAACTTTTGAAACAATATGATATCTTACCGGAGCAACTTCCAAAGATTCTCAACACCGATCCTACAGTCATTTCTATTGAAGCAAAACCGGGTCAGATAATTAAAATTATTCGAAAAAGTCAAACCGCTGAGGAATCAGTTGCCTATCGTCTCGTCATCGAGAGCGAGGGAAGCTGGAGTGCAATATAGATAATTCAACATATATAATAATAAGGATAAATAAAGTATGATTAGTATAATTATTGAGAGTGTCGTAGTATGAGAGAACTTGTAGATTGTTTTTATAGAGATAGAAGCATTGTAAACCATCAGTTAGCCTCGTATGATGATTTTTTAAATCATCGCCTTCAACGAATTGTAGATAGTACTACTATTGGTCAGGAAGAAGAAGGAATGGAAAAAGGCTATATTTACCCAGAGATCGAAGGATACAAGATTAAATTCGGTAAACTTAAAGTCAGTCTTCCAGAAGTAAAAGAGGCAGATGGGACAACCCGGCCATTGACGCCGATGGAGGCACGGCTTCGTGATCTCACATATGAAGCACCAATCGAACTTGAATATATCCCAGTGAAAAATGAGGTCGAATACGAACCTGAAGCGGTACGCATTGGTGAGCTTCCAATTATGGTCAAATCGAAGAAATGCAATATTTCTCAGAAGGCTATTGAAGAACGCCTAGAGCACCCCTTGTCTGCTGAAGAATATCGCAAAGAACTGCAGAATATGCAAGAGGACCCGCTTGATCCCGGTGGCTATTTTATTAGTAATGGTACGGAGCGTGTATTGATCACTGTTGAGGATCTTGCACCAAATAGGGTGCTTGTTGAGCGGGCAAGTCGATATGGAACAGACGTTGAAGTTGCAAAGGTGTTCTCACAGCGAGAAGGATATCGTGCATTAACCGTTGTTGAAAAAAGAAAAGATGGCATGTTAATGGTATCACTTCCCACCACCTATGGACAGATACCGCTGATTATTCTGCTTCGATCACTTGGTATGGAAAATGATGAAGAAATCGTTGATGTCATCTGTGTTGATCCAAAAATGGAACCCTATGTTCTTGCTAACATCGAAGAATGTGCACGTGAATACGGAATTACCACCAAAGAAGAAGCAATTGCCTATCTTGGAAAGAAATTTGCAGGTGGGCAGGCAAAAGAATACCGCATTAAACGTGTTGAAACAATCATGGATCGTCATCTTCTCGCTCATCTCGGAAACACCCCGGAGGATCGATTGACCAAAGCAATATTTATGGCCCGAATGGGAATGGCCGTACTTGAGCTTGCTCTTGGAAAACGAGAACAAGACGACAAAGACCACTATGCAAATAAACGATTGAAACTCTCAGGAGATCTCATGGAGGATCTCTTCAGAGTTGCCTTTACCGCTCTCTGTAAAGATTTGAAATATCAAATCGAACGGATCCATGCTAAAGGAAAAGAAATTAAGATTAGTTCCTCGCTTCGCGCAGATGTACTGAGTCAACGTATTCATCACGCTCTTGCCACGGGCAACTGGGTAGGTGGACGAGCAGGTATCTCACAGCTTCTTGATCGAACGAGCAACCTTGCTGTTCTCAGTCATCTTCGACGCGTTACCTCACCGCTTACCCGTTCACAACCCCATTTTGAAGCACGTGATCTACATTCAACACAGTGGGGGCGATTGTGTCCAAATGAAACACCCGAAGGGCCGAACTGTGGCCTTGTCAAAAATTTGGCACTTGCTGTTGAAATCTCAGAGGGATACCCTGAAAAAGAGGTAGAGAACGTTCTAAAAGACCTCAACATCAAAGATATCACCAAAGACATCAAAGGATCCCGTGTGTATCTCAACGGTGATCTTATCGGAATGCATATGAATGGTAAAGAGCTCGTGCAGAAACTTAGAGAACGACGTCGGAAGGGACTGCTTAGTAACGAGATCAATGTCATGTTTGATGAAGAAGGAAACGATGTCATTGTTAACTGTGACTGTGGACGCTTACGGCGACCCATGCTTGTTGTCCAAAAAGGAAAACTGCTTTTAACAGACGATATCTTAAAAGGAATTAATGAAAACAAGAAGAAATGGATAGATCTTATCAACGAAGGTATTGTTGAATACATTGATGCCGAAGAAGAAGAAAATGCTTTAATTGCACTACGAGAAGATAATATCACCCCGGATCATACACATATGGAACTGGATCCTATGTGTATTCTTGGTATTGGTGCATCACTTGTTCCCTATCCTGAGCATAACTCGTCACCCCGTATAACTATGGGCGCGGGAATGGGCAAGCAATCCTTAGGTTTTGGTGCAGCAAATTATCGCATCCGTCCGGATACCCGTGGTCATCTCCTTCATTATCCACAGATGCCTATAGTGCAGACTCATCCGATCAAATATATCAAATTCCGAGAACGACCAGCAGGTCAAAACTTCATTGTCGCTGTGGCATCCTTCCAAGGATATAACATGGAGGATGCATTGGTGTTCAGCAAATCAGCAATAGAACGAGCACTCGGACGAAGCTCTTTTATTAGAACCTACAGAAGCGAAGAGAAACGCTATCCTGGCGGACAGGAAGACCACTTTGAAATACCCAATCCAGACTGCCGAGGAGTACGAAGTGAAGACATGTATAACAACCTCGGTGAGGACGGATTAATTTCACCAGAATGTAATGTTGGTGGAGGAGACGTCCTCATTGGAAAAACATCACCACCTCGCTTTTTGGAAGAACCAACTGATTTTCTCACCCCTCAGAAAAGACGGGAAACCTCTGTGACTGTTCAACATGGTGAAGGAGGAATCGTCGATAAAGTTATGCTCTCTGAATCAGTGAACGGCTCACGGATGGTTAAAATTAAGGTCCGCGAGCAACGCATTCCTGAATATGGTGATAAATTTGCATCAAAACATGGTCAAAAAGGAATCATCGGCTACATCGTTTCTCAGGAAAACATGCCCTTTACCGAACAAGGCATATCCCCAGATCTCATCATTAATCCTCATGCTATTCCCTCTCGTATGACCATTGCACATGTGCTCGAAATGATAGGTGGAAAAATCGGGGCTTTAGAGGGACGTGTGGTCAACGGAACCGCATTTCAGGGCGACTCAGAACAAGTACTGAGAAAAGCACTTGTGGATAACGGTTTTAAACACAACGGAAAGGAAGTGGTGTATGATGGAATCACCGGTAGACCACTTGAGGTCGAAATTTTCATTGGATGTATTTACTATCAGAAACTTCACCATATGGTCGCTGGTAAAATCCATGCTCGATCACGTGGACCCGTGCAGATTCTTACCAGACAACCCACAGAGGGACGAGCCAGAGAAGGAGGTCTTCGCTTTGGAGAAATGGAACGAGACTGTCTCATCGGCCATGGAGCTTCTATGGTAATTAAAGATCGATTACTTGATGAATCAGATATCACCGTTAAATATATCTGTAACACCTGTGGGCATCTCGCCGTCATGGATCGACATGGTGGCCTTCATTGCTCTATCTGTGGCGATCGAGCAGATATCCATCCGATTGAGATGAGCTATGCATTTAAACTACTGATTGAGGAATTAAAATCACTTGGTGTTGTTCCAAGAATTAAATTGGAGTCTTTGGTATAGGGGGTTAAAACGTATGGTCCGAGCACGCAGTATCACAAAAAAAATAGGCGCACTTGATTTTTCGGTTCTTTCACCAAATGAAATCAGAAAAATGAGTGCAACAAAAGTCATCACAGCAGATACCTATGATGACGACGGTTTTCCTATCACCATGGGACTTATGGATCAGCGTCTGGGAATCATTGAACCCGGGTTACGCTGTAAAACCTGTGGACTTAAGGTTGGAAAAAATGGCTGTCCAGGTCATTTTGGTCATATTGATCTTGCTATGCCGGTGGTGCATGTTGGTTTTGTAAAAACTATCAGAAACTCACTGCGGGCGACTTGCAGAGGATGTGGACGAATCCTGCTTACCGACAAACAAATCGAGGAATATAAAAAAGTTATTCAAAAAAATATTGGTGAAGGTCGTGATAATTCATATATTTTTAAAACAATTATTGCAGAGGCAAAAAAGGTCTCTCAATGTCCTCGTTGTGATCATGAAACCGGAAAAATAGATTTAGATAAACCAACGTCATTTCGAGAAAACGGGAAGAAGCTTACGCCAACTGAAATTCGGGAATGGTTAGAAAAAATCCCCGATGAGGATCTTATCTTACTGGATGTCAATGAAAAAACGGCACGGCCTGAATGGATGGTGCTTACTGTTCTTTCAGTTCCACCTGTGACAGTTCGCCCTTCCGTTACCTTAGAGTCTGGCGAACGTTCAGAAGATGACCTTACGCATAAACTTGTTGATGTGATTCGTATTAATCAACGTCTGCAAGAAAACAGAGATGCAGGTGCGCCACAGCTGATCGTTGAGGATTTATGGGAACTTTTACAATATCATGTCACCACCTATCTTGATAATCAAACGTCAGGTATTCCACCAGCACGTCATCGATCGGGGCGTCCTCTGAAAACATTGGCGCAACGATTGAAAGGAAAAGAAGGACGATTTCGAAGTAACCTCTCTGGTAAACGAGTGAATTTTTCCGCTCGAACGGTTATTTCTCCAGATCCAAATCTTAGTATAAACGAGATCGGTGTTCCTATAGAAATTGCTCGAGAGCTTACAATACCTGTACGTGTTACCCCTCATAACCTTGAATGGTGCAAAAACCTGATCAAACAATGTGTCAAAGAAACAGAACCGGGAGTTTATATTCCTCATGTAAATTATGTCAAGCGATATCGAGAGGGGCTTGAACAGCGCATAAAAATTACTGATCGCAATGCAGAAGAGGTCGCGGAAAAACTGGAAGTTGGATTTGTCATCGAACGGCAGCTTATGGATGGAGATATTGCTTTATTTAATCGGCAGCCTTCCCTGCATCGGATGTCTATGATGGCCCATCGCGTTCGTATTGTCCCCTATCGTTCTTTCCGTTTCAACCTTTGTGTCTGCCCACCCTATAATGCAGATTTTGACGGCGATGAAATGAATCTGCATCTCATCCAAGGTGAAGAAGCAAAAGCAGAAGCAGAAATTCTTATGAAAGTGCAAGAAAACATTCTTTCCCCCCGTTTCGGCGGCATTATCATTGGAGGTCTTCATGATCATATCTCAGGATGTTTTCTGTTAACTTCAAAAAAAGACCGGATGATTCTAAAAAATGAAGCAGCACGGATTCTGGGTACCTTTCATCATACCGGGGCATTCCCAAAAACAATTATGGTCGATGGAAAACCGATGGTGCATGCGCGGGATCTGTTCAGCGTGCTTCTGCCTAAAGATCTGAATATAGAATATAAGGCAAAAGCCTGCTTTAACTGCGACAAATGCCAAGCACCCGACTGTCCCCATAACGCTTATGTCGTTATTAAAAATGGACAGCTCAAACAGGGAATCATCGACGAGAACAGCATTGGATCCTTTAAAGGGCGCATTATTGAACATATCATGAGAGAACATGGAACTGATGCAGGACGAGAATTCATTGATTCGATTACAAGACTGGGTATCGCAATAGTGACCACCTTTGGGTTCACTACTGCAATTGATGATGAGGATATTCCAGATGAAGCAAAACAACAAATTGAAGATGGACTGCAAAAAGCGCAGAAGAAAATCCGCAGCCTGGTCATCGCCTTTGAAAATGGAGATCTCGAGTCACTCCCCGGAAGAAGCATCGAAGAAACCCTTGAGATGGAAATCATGCGCGTCACTGGAAGAGCTCGTGATATGGCCGGAGAAATTGCCAGTCAATATCTTGGTATGGATAACAGTGCAGTTATTATGGCAAAATCTGGCGCTCGCGGCTCCATGCTTAATCTTTCACAGATGTCAGGATGTGTCGGACAGCAAGCAGTGCGAGGAGAACGAATCTCTAGAGGATACAAACATCGAACACTCCCACACTTTAAAAAAGGAGATCTTGGGGCAAGCGCGAAAGGATTTGTAGCAAGCTCTTATAAAAGCGGATTAAACCCCACGGAATACTTCTTTCACTCCATGGGTGGAAGAGAAGGACTTGTAGACACAGCAGTACGTACATCCCGATCCGGCTATATGCAACGACGGCTCGTCAACGCTTTAGAAGATTTGAAAGTGGAAAGTGACGGCACGGTGCGACATACCGGGGGAAAAATCATTCAATTCATTTACGGAGAAGATGGCGTAGACCCTGCACGAAGCAGCAAAGGAAAAGCAGCAGATATCGACCGTATCATCTACGAAGTAACAGGGGGTACATAATCATGGCAAAAAAAACAACAGAAAAAAAACAACCAAAGAAAACAACGAAACCTGCACCAAAACAACCAAAGAAGACACCGAAAACAGCCCCAGCAAAAAAAACAACGAAACAAATAACGAAAGCAACTAAACAAACCCCTAAAAAAACAGAAAAAAAACAAACAAAAATTCCTGAAAAAAAACCACCTACACCAAAAAAGAAGGCCACGAAAAAAACAATGACGAAGACCGCGAAAAAACAAACAAAAAAGAAAGAACCCATAAAAAAAGAAGTAAAAAAAGTACCTCCACCAGAGCCAAAGGAAAAGGAATCAAAAGAATCACAAAAAATACGTTTAGATATCCACAAACTTCTCAAAGGAAGATTTCTTCCAAAATCCATTGTCAACGAAATCATCGCGGCAGTCCTCTCCAACAAAACGCTTACCAAAAAACTCAAAGATATTGTTGAACGAACCCTCATTGAATACGGAAAAAATCTGATTGATCCCGCCGAAGCCTGTGGCATGGTCAGCGCCCAAAGCATCGGAGAACCAGGCACTCAGATGACCATGAGAACATTCCATTACGCAGGTGTCGCAGAAATCAACGTTACCCTTGGGCTTCCTCGTCTCATCGAAATTGTCGATGCTCGGTCAAGCCCCTCGACACCAATGATGAATATCTATCTGAGAGATGAATACAAAGTAAACTCCGATCTTGCAAAAGAAATCGCAAATAAAATTGAAATTACCCGCCTTACCGATATTGCAGACATAGAAATGGATCTTATCAACATGATCATTTATATTAAACCAAGTAAAAAAGCAATGGAGAAAAAAGGAATCATCATTCAGGAAATCCACGATAAAGTACGAACTGTCAAAAAAATCTCCGCAGACATCGAAAAAAATTACATAAAAGTAAACCTTGATGACCCAGGATATAAATACCTGCAGAATGTAAATGAAGTATTTAAGAAACTAAAAATCAAAGGTATCGATGGTATCAAACGAGTTATTATCAGAAAAGAACCCGGGGAAGGATACGTCATCTACAGTGAAGGAAGCAACCTCAAAGAAGTACTCAAAATAGAGGGCGTCGATCCCTACCGTACCACCACCAACGATATCCATGCCATCGCACGAGAACTAGGAATTGAAGCCGCTCGAAACATGATCATCCAAGAAGCACATAACACCCTCTCTGAACAAGGACTCAATGTTGACCTGCGCCATATCATGCTGGTCTCCGATGTTATGACCGCTGATGGCACCGTACGCGCCATTGGTCGCCATGGTGTCAGCGGTGAAAAAAGCTCTGTGCTCTCTCGAGCTGCCTTTGAAATCACGGTGAATCATCTTCTTCTCGCCAGCCAACGAGGAGAAACAGACCTACTGAATGGTGTTGCAGAAAACATCATTGTCGGACAACCCGTCAATTTAGGTACTGGCGCCGTCGAACTCGTCATGAGCCATTCAAAACCAAAAAAGAAGGGACGATAACATGGTTGATGTAAATAAAATACTAAAAGACACGGTAAAAAAAGGGAAAGTCGTGATCGGGAAAAAACAAACAAAACAAGCCATCAAAGAGGCAAACGCACAATTAATTGTTCTAGCAAACAACTGCCCCTACCGCCTTGAAATCAACAAGAACGCAAAAAAGAAAAATATCCCGATTTACACCTATAAATCTCACGCAGTTGACCTTGGCTATGCCTGCGGAAAAAATTTCGCTGTATCCTCATTTGCTATTCTTGATTCTGCCGATGTCAACATTCAACCACTCATGAAATAAAAAAAAAAAAAATGGGATGTCACGTATTATGGGAGAAATTACCTTTTCAAATGAAACCGTTCAAATCATGAATCTTGCCAGTAAACAAACCGGAGCACAAATAAAAGACTGCATCGTCGAAGACGACCGAGTGGTGTTTGTTGTAGAAAAAGGACACCTTGGAGCAGCAATTGGGGCGAAAGCAAAGAACCTTGAAAAACTGAGAAAACTGCTGAAAAAAAATGTGAAATTTGTCGAATACGATGAAGATACCACTCGTTTCATTCAAAATCTGTGTAAACCGTATACCGCCACTGATATCAGAATTAAAGGAGAAGGCGATCAAAGCGTCATACAAATCCAAGTGAAACCCCGGGATAAATCCCGCATCATTGGAAAAGAAGGACGGAACATCAATCTTATCAGACAGATTGCCCAGCGACATCATACCATAAAAGATGTACAAATCATGTAATACTTTCATCAGATGTAT
This sequence comes from uncultured Thermoplasmatales archaeon, assembly GCA_964612945.1. Classification (GTDB taxonomy): domain Archaea; phylum Thermoplasmatota; class E2; order DHVEG-1; family DHVEG-1; genus CAZTFR01. Next base: position 38,073 of record CAZTFR010000012.1, on the reverse strand, counting down.
CGTTATTGAATGAGTCAATCTCAACATTATATAATATGATGAATTCCTGAGGGGTAGGCAGTTCGAAAGCTTTTCCTTTCCTTTTTCTGCATATACCCTTAGTGAGATTGCACCTCATAAGGGAAGAAAAAATCCTGCATTAAGGTGAAAGAGACGTGAATAATACACTACCAAAAAAAACCAAGGCTAAAAGGCAGAACACATTTGATGCAGAACGTCTCATTGGTGGTACACGTGGCGTTATCAAAGGAAAAGACGAGAGCGAGAGCTACACTATTGAAGTGAAAGCAATAGCAGCCTGTACCGATGCCTGTCCAGCAGGAATTAATGTTAAAGCATATATTAACTTGATAGCAAACCAGAAATTTGAGGAAGCTGTCGATGTCATACGAGAAGCAAACCCGTTTCCTGCGGTCTGTGGTCGGGTCTGCACCCGTCCGTGTGAGGGTACCTGCATACTTGGGGAACACGGGGACTCAATTCCGATTCGTGCCTTAAAACGATATGCCTCAGATTATGAGCTTGCACGGCGTGATCTTGTTGCTGAACCTTGCCGGATAGATCGTCCTCAAAAAATTGCAATTGTTGGTGCAGGTCCTGCAGGACTTACCGCCGCTGTTGATCTGATACGAAGGGGCTATCCTGTTACTGTTTTTGAGGGAAAAAAAGAACCTGGTGGTATGCTCCGCTATGGTATTCCACCCTATCGGCTTCCATTGCGTATTCTGAGACGAGAAATCGATTGGATACGAGGTCTGGGTGTTGTGATTAAAACCTCTCAAAAAATAAAAGATCCATCAGAATTGTTGAAAAAAGGATATCAAGCGGTATTAATTGCTGGTGGCGCTCCCAAAACCTTTGCTCTCGGCATCGCAGGGGATCGCGCAGAAGGCGTGCAGAATCCTCTTGAATTTCTGAAAGCAATTAACTCTGATACGCCACCGAAAGTCACGGACCATGTACTTGTTATCGGTGCAGGATCAACCGCTTTTGATGTTGCACGCTCTGCACTTCGTCTTGGAGCAGCACAGGTAACCTTAGCATACCGTCGTGATACCAAAGAGATGCCGGCAAATAAAGAAGAAATCGAAGCAGCAAAAGCTGAAGGAATTGACATTGTCACTCATGCTATTCCCAAACGAATCATTAAAGATAACAACCATGCATCAGGTGTTGAGTTTCTTAAAGCCCGACTTGGGAAGCCTGATGCTTCCGGCCGGAGAAAACCGGTAGCCATCAAAAATTCTGAGTTTACCATCAAAGCAGATACCATTTTTCCCGCAATTGGGGCCATGCCTGATGTAGAACCCATCGGTGGCATACGTGTTACGACACCTCAGGGACTTGTCACTGTCAGCTCCTACGGTGAAACCTTGATCGATGGAATCTTTGCGGCAGGAGATGTTGAAATGGGGTCATCTTCTGTAGTTGAAGCAATTGGTCGAGGGCATGTTGCTGCTGAAGGGATTCATGCATTCATTAAAGGATCACCACCGAAAGAACCTGAGGAACTGATCAAACACATTCAGATTTATCTGGGAACAAAAACACAGAGTAAACAAAAACATCCGTTGAACCGAATACCTCTCGAAAAGAAATCTCTTAGCTTTGCTGAAACTGAACCAACCTATACCACCAATCAAGCCATCGAAGAAGCCGCTCGTTGTCTAAGCTGTGGGCCCTGTTATGCCTGCCCGGTTTGTCTTCCAAACTGCCCGAATAAACAACTAATCGCCGAAATACATGATTCTACACTTCTCGTAAAAGCACCACTTCAACTCTCAGAAACTATCGACCAGCTGCAACCAAAAACATTCCAACTCAAATCAGACACACAAACCCTGCCCATTACCCTGCATAGTCTCACAGCTGCTGTCAACGAACAGAAATGTATCGGCTGTGGCCGATGCGAGGAAGCCTGTGCATATCGAGCGATCAGCAATATCATTACCAAAGATAAACAAACGATCGCTCATGTCAACCATCAAGCATGTGCCAGTTGTAGTGCCTGTGTTTCCAAATGCCCCACAGGAGCCATCACACAGGGATATATGACAGACAGCGCCATTCTCCGTCGCATAGACACCCTCGAAAAATCCTACCCGGGACTCATTGCCCTCACCAGTTACTGGAGCACCTCCGCTCCAGAATTTGGAACCATACCCGGGACCATTCAACTGATGTCTGTTCGAAAAATCTCACCTATGTTTTTACTTCGTGCACTTGCACGTACTAAACGCGGCCTTCTCATCATCAAACCAGATACCGCCACAAGCGCTCATTATCTTCCCTGGGAGGAATCACCTGATATCGCAATTACAAATACAAAAAAATTGCTTACCCTGATTGGCATCTCACCAGATCGCATCAGATACACCGCATGCCCACCTGAAACAACAATACCAACACTTCTCAAAGAATTCAACCATTATCTTGAAAAAAACAATCTCAAATCACTTTTCCTCCCTACTCTAAAGACTTCGTCTAACCCCTTCGGAGAAACCCTCTCGCTTCTCCGAATACTCAGCGCCCAATCCGATATCACCTCTCAAGCAGATACAGAACAAAACACTCAAAAACCAGGCAAAACCCTGCTTTTTGAGGCATGCCTGCCTCTCCTAAATCATATGGGAATTAGCCACCATCTGTTCTCACTTGGCCCTACTAGAACTGCACTTAAAACACTCAACGACCAATTTCATCTTAGCACAGGATACCTACCTCTGCGGTGCCCCTCAAAAAGCCTTCTCCATGAAAACAATCAGAAAGAACTAGAAAACATGGTTTCCAGCATCGCAAAACAGAATAAAAAAACAATAAAAAAATACCGACCCAAACAGATTCTTCTACCGACACCAGAATCCTACCTCTCCTTTTCAGAAGACCCAGCATACAACCAGCTTATCACAGCACTACCCAAAATTCTCCTTCAAAAAATCAAACAGAATCCAAAAAAATTTACGCCGAAACAAAAAACCATTGCTCTTCATCCCGCCTGCTCTCTGAAGGAGGATCCCTTCTATCAAATAACAAAAAAAATTGTACATCTTCTACCAGGCCTCAGAATAATTGAACTAGGCTCATCCTGTGGAAACACCAATTTCACTCATCTTGATGGTGATGCAAAAACAAAAGCACGTAAGCTTTTACAACATGCAGTGTCACAGGGAGCAGAAGCGCTTCTGTGCACCTCACCCTACTGTGAAACCCATCTCATGCTCTGCCAACGACAAGGTTCCTGGCAGATGGTGGACATTGAAATAACTGATCTGTATCGATTTCTTGCAACCGCTCTGGAGGTGTAAAAAGAAGATGGGTGAGCAACGAATACACAACCATCCCATACTCACCGTAAAAGATACCGAGAAAAAAATAACCTTCACCTTCAACGGAAAAAAACTGACCGCAAAACCTGGAGAAATGATCTCTTCGGCATTATTTGCCCATGGGATCCATATCTTCGGCTGGCATGCAAAAGATCACTCACCACAAGGAATGTTTTGTGCAAACGGTCAATGCTCACAGTGTCTTGTTCTAGCAAATGGCGTACCCGTAAAATCATGTATCACCCCCGTCAAACAGGGGATGGATGTTCGATCCATTGACGGTCTTCCCACCCTCTTAAAAGAAGATGCAACCCTCAGTACTAGTGGAACACCACCTATCACTAAAACCCAGGTCTGTATCATTGGAGGCGGACCTGCAGGGCTCTCCGCCGCACTTGAACTGGGAAAACTAAACGTTCACTGCATTATCTGCGATGATAAACAAACCTTGGGCGGAAAACTCAGTCTTCAAACCCATAACTTTTTTGGCTCTATCCGAGACTGCTACGCTGGAAGCAGAGGAATGGACATCGGCACACAACTGGAAGAAATGGTCCACCAGCACAACACCATTGATATCTGGACGAACTCGCCAGTGGTCGGCGTGTTCTCAGATGGCTATGTGGGCGTCATTCATAACGAAGAGTATCATCGCATTTTGCCTCAGCGACTTCTTATCACCACTGGGGCCCGTGAAAAAACCCTGGCATTCCCTGGCTGTGATCTCCCCGGTGTCTACGGAGCAGGAGCCTTTCAGACCCTGGTAAACCGAGATTTAATTAAACCAACCCAAAAACTATTCATCGTCGGTGGAGGAAATGTGGGTCTTATCGGCGCCTATCATGCCCTGCAAGCCGGAATCGATGTCATCGGAATCGTCGAAGCACTCCCCGAAGTTGGTGGCTATAAGGTTCACCTTGATAAAATCAAGCGACTTGGAGTCCCCATTTATACCTCGCATACGGTCATTCGCGCAGAAGGAAAACATCATCTAGAACGTGTCGTAATCGCACAAATAAACAAAACATTTCAACCCATCTCGGGAACAGAACGTGAGTTTAAAGCAGACACGCTTCTGATCGCCGTTGGTCTCACCCCCGTCAATGAGCTCTTAAAACAAGCAGAGCAGGCAGGGATGAAAACTTATGCTGCTGGTGATGCCGCAGTTATCGCGGAGGCATCAGCTGCGATGATTTCCGGCCGCATGACCGCCCGAACTATCCTCAAAGAGATGGGATTTGACGTGGAAATACCACCGGAATGGACAAGTATGCTTTCGCTGCTGCAAAGCAAACCAGGACCCATTAAAGGACTGCATCCACCCCCGAAAGACAAAAAGATATACCCCGTGATTCGCTGCGCTCAAGAAATACCTTGTAACCCCTGCACAGAGGCCTGCGTGCTGCAGAGTATAAAAATGAAGGAGGACACCATGATGGGGCGACCGCAATTTGAGGGAAACTGTCTTGGTTGTGCCAGATGCGTAGCCATCTGCCCCGGGCTTGCCATCACACTTGTCGACAAAAACTATGATCCCTTAAAAAAAACCGCACGTGTCATTCTTCCCTGGGAAATGCCTAAAGGAAGCATCGCCATCGGTCAACAGATCACAACAACCGGGATGGAAGGAGATGTTGTAGGAAAAGGAACCATTATTGCCATGAAACAATCAGAATGGCAGAACAAACGAACACTTGTCTCTGTTGAAATCCCTTATGCTCAAGCGGATCAAGTAGCAGGCATTCAAATTAAAAAACCATCGAAGACAAGTAAACCAAAACAGACAAAAAAACAGTCAGAGGACGACAGTATTATCTGCCGCTGTGAACGCGTGACAAAAAAAGAAATCAAAGACTACATTAAAAAAACTGGCACCCGGGATGTCAACGCGGTCAAAGCAGCATTACGAGTAGGTATGGGGCCCTGTGGGGGAAAAACCTGTACCGAGCTGGTTATGCGTATCTTCAAAGAAATGGGCATTACACCAGAAAACGTTGAACCGCCGGTGGATCGGCCGTTTACTCAAGAAGTTCCTTTGAAAAATTTCTTAGAAAAAAAGGAGAAGAAATCATGAACGCCGACCAGTATGATGTCATTGTTATTGGTGCTGGATCTGTCGGCCTTCCAACGGCGTACTTTCTTGCAGAACAAGGGTTTAGAGTTTTAGTTCTTGATGAGTTAGCTTCTTCTGGTCAGGGTCAAAATAAAGCTGCCATCGGTGGCGTTCGTGCAACTCATTCCGACCCTGCAAAAATTGAGATCTGTTTGAAAAGCTTGGAGATTTTTTCAACCTGGAAGGAAAAAACAGGGACAGATATTGGTTGGAAGCAGGGAGGATATTGTTTTCCTGTCTATAGAGAGGAGGAGCAACAGATTTTGCAGTCCATTCTTCCCATTCAGAAAAAACATGGGCTCAACATTGATTGGTATGATGAACGATATATACAAAAGATTGTTCCCGGTATAACTTCAAAGAACCTTCGCGGAGGGACGTATTCTCCCTATGATGGGCAGGTAAGTCCGCTATTAGCTGCTGAATCCTTTACGGTTGAGGCGATGAAGCATGATGCAGTGTTTCGCTTTCGTGAACCGGTTATTGATTTTATGACTGAAAGTGACAAAGAAGATCTCCGTATCACCGGTGTGAAGACGACAAAAAATACGTATACAGCAAATGCCTTTGTCAATGCTTCAGGAGCAAATGCAACCACTCTTTGTAATATGGTCGGTCTTTCCATCCCAGTAAACCCGGAGAGCCATGAAGCAGGTATATCTGCTGCTGTAGAGATGTTTCTAGAACCACTCGTAGTTGATCTGCGCCCTGGATCTGAAGGAAAAACAAAAAATTTCTACTTTGGACAAAACCTTGAAGGGCAAATCATTTTCTGTTACACCCCACACCCACCTATACCGGGTGATGACCGTCGGTCAACTTCTGAGTTTATGCCAATTATCGCTCGGCGTATGGTCGATCTGATCCCCCGGTTAAAGAATCTTACCATCCGGCGGATCTGGCGCGGGTTGTATCCCATGACACCAGATGGAGTTGCCGTGGCAGGAATACCAAAAACCGTTTCAAATCTCTATCTTGGCGTGGGGATGTGTGGGCAAGGATTTATGATGGGACCCGGTCTAGGGGCAAATCTTGCTCATTTGATTGCAAAAGGAAAACCATTGATTTCACAGGACGTATTCACTCTCTTAAGCCCGAATCGAGATTTTTACAGTGGGAAGAATGAAGCCTTAAAATAAAAAAACCTACTTTTTTGGGGTGATTCGTTTTTTGAACAAGAATTTTAGATTCTTCCATCCATCTCGAAAGCTCTCCAGTTTTACCTCGCCCTCTCGCATGTACAGTGTAGAGGGGATTTCTTCTGCACGTATCTTTTTGTTTTGAAACATTTCAATTTTGATTTCCTCGGAAAATGGCATCCCATCATTGAAATCTTCAAGGGGTTGAATGTGTTTGAGGGCGGATTTTTTAAAAATCCACATGCCTGATTGGGAATCTTGTATGTTGATGAAAAAAAGAATGCGTAGGGTCCAGGCAAGAATAAGATTGCCAAAGTAATGTTTCACGGTCATAGAGCCTTTCTTCAGGTCGGCGAAACGGTTGGTGGTGATGAAATCAAGGTTGTTTTTGAGAAGGTGTTCTATGTACTCATGAATGTGATCAAAGGGGTAAGTGGCATCGGCATCACCGGTGATAATGATGTCTCCGGTGAGTTGTGGCATTCCGGTTTTGTAGGCACGTCCGTATCCTTTTCGTTTTTCAACGATTATGTTTGCGCCCTTATTGCGTGCGATGTCTTGGGTTTTGTCCTGTGAATCTCCATCAACGATTACGATTTCAAGAGCCCATTGTTGTTTTTGAAAATAATCTCTATTTATGGAATCAATGGTTGGCCCGATTCCTTGTTCTTCGTTGATGGTTGGGAGGATAACGCTGACTTTTGTGATAGCTTCCACCAGGGGAATGTAAAGGAAAGTTGGTTAAAAAGGTTTAGATTCAGGATGTAAAAAAAAAAAAAAAAAAAAAAATGAAAAAAAGAGGGGGTGAGAGAAAAGTGTTTTTTCTCTCTACGTTTTTTTAGTGTCGTCTGCGTCGAAGGAGTATGAATGCTACTCCAAGTGCGGCGAGAAGTGTTAGCAGTTCAAATCCAGGTATTCCGCCTGCTTCAACGGTTATGCTGTAGGTTGTAGAGTCTTGGAATCCGGTTTTTGTTGCAGTCACTGTGTAGGTTCCTTCATCTGTTGGTGCGGTGATGGTTGCGATTCCTTGTGTTCCTGAGGTGAAAGTGTCTCCGGTTTCAACGATGGTAACGGTTGCACCGATGACTGCGTTGCCGGCATCGTCTGCGACTACAACTTCAAAGGTCGATCCAGCGGTTGGTACCTCTGATGGTGGAACAATGATCAGCATGGGTACGTTGACAATGGTGACTACGTCGGTGTCTTCTGCGTATCCTTCCTTGGTTGCGACAATAGTGAAGTCTCGTGTAGCGGTGACACTTGGCACTTTATCTGCAGGTATCGTTACTTTTCCATCGGTTCCTGTGGTAAATGTTTCTTTGTTGAAGGTGATGATAGCTGCATCAATGGCACTTCCGGATGCTGTAGCATTACGGACGGTTACACTAAATGCTGTTTGTTCATCAACAAGTGATGGAGCGTCAAGGTAGAGTTTCCATGCAGTAACTTTTACCTTTGTTTCAGAGGTTCTGTTTTCAATTTCTATTTCAATATCTCCAGTTGTTCTTGGGGTAAATGCAAAGAGCGCTATACCTTCACTATCTGTTTGCGTACTTTGTTCTCCATCCAAACCAGGTATTGTAATATTAACAAGAACACCAGATAGACCTGTTCCACGACCGGTCACACTTATTTGCAACTCAGCAGGCTCATTATAAGGAAGAGTCCCAGGACTTGGTGATACATCAGGGATTTTCACAGGAACTCTACCGTTCATACGTGCATAAATACTTCCTGCTTTATCAGATTTGAACCAGAAAGTAACGTTTTTCTCACGTTCGTCTTCTGGTAGATAATTAGCAGTGACGTTATTAATTGTTAATGTGCCTTCTTCTATGTCGATATTCTTCTTAGAGACGTTGGTGAATAGTGCTGATCCGTCGTTATCAGCAGATCCGGTATAATTAGTTAATTGCCATGTTTTGTTATAACTGTCTGTTGATTGATGAGTCATATTATCGATAATAAGCTTACCCTCAACAGCTTCACCTTCATATGTTATTGTGTATGTATCTGATACATTTTCGTCTACATTCCAAATGTATTCCCCAAGTTCGCTTTGGATGTCAACTCGTTTTACAATCAGTGTTGCATTGTTACCAGTACTATCATGTGTTTTGTTCCAACAGTATACAGAATATTCTCCGGGTTTAATGATGTAATGATTACTGCCAGAAATGGAATGATTTGCATCATCGCTACTGCTATCTAGTTTTAGATCCGAATGAGTAAATGAGGCACTTATATTATCAGTTACATCGTCACCTGTTGAATTGAATATTCTGAAATGAAGAACATCTTGACCAGATCCTATAGTTGGCCATCCCGTTGTATTTCCTATAGAGTCAACCATACTTACGTTGAAGAGAAGTCTATCATAGTCTCTGCCGGCCATCATAACGTTCGTTCCTGCTGATGAGGTTGTATCTCTTGCTTCTGCAGTTACTTTGAAATCATTTCTGGGAGTAAGTTTTGCATAACCATAACCATATTCGCTGTTTCCAATTGAGGCATAAGCTGCAATGTATCGGGGAGCTTCATAATATGTTGTCCAGTTCGTTACTAAGGTTTGATTCGTGGTTTGTTGTGTTGTATTGAAGGTGAACGTATATTCTCCGTTTACATTATCAGCAGTAGATTTTCGATCAATTATGTGTTCGCATCGGCCTCTATCGTTAACATAATATAGTCGTACGTCAGCATTTATATAGCCGTAGGTCGGGTTGGAAGGATCAGTAACAGTGACTGTAAGTGTAACATTCTCATCAATTGGAAACTCTGTTGGCGAGATTTCAACTAAAGAGCCATTTGCTTGACCTCCACCGATCGTAATCGTTTTAGCTTCTGCTGCTCCACCATGATCTTTCCAAGTCGCTGATATTGAGATCTGACCGCCGCCATTAGCAAGAGTATCCATTCGGGGCAATAGATTTACAGTCCAAGTATTTCCATCAATTGTCACGATTCCATCTCCAATGCCATTGAGTTCTTTCAATGTTTTTCCACTAAGAAGACATGCATCACCAGATATAGTAATATTTTCCATCGCCGATGTAGCATCACCATATGCACTGGCTGCTGAGTTTCCATAGAAGGAATGACTCTCGTTAATGACTTGGAAGTCAATATCAATAGTACCTCCTTGTGTTCCTACTGCACCCGGTCCTGCTGGAACTTCAAGGTCTCTATCTCCATCTCCATCATCAATGATCTTAATCTGCAAACCAGGTGCAGATTCAACAGTAAATTCTGCGGTTCCGTTGAATTCTTCCCATCTAGTTTGGCCGACACTTCCGTTAGTATAGCTATTATAATCAGCGATACGTGCAACAATAGTCCACGTACCTGTGCTCCCTCGGGTCCAATTCTTGTTTATTGTATAGTTCCCCGGATGATTTGTTGCATCAACTTCCGTAGCATGATATACACCGGTTCCAGTGCCGTCATGCCAATTACCAGTTTCATTTAATATTGTAACATTCATACCTATTATCCCATTACCACTACTATCTGTTACATTGATGCTAATATTATCACTAAATGAATAATACTGTGTTGCATTTTCAACTGTGATAATTGGTGTTGCTGATGTAACAGTTATTTTTTGTGGTTCTGCATCATATTCAGGTGGATCCCAAGGACCACATATGCTCCAATTATACGTAGTTGCCTGAGACCATATGTCGCTAGCATTGTAGGTGTAGTTATAATATTTTTTATAATTTGAGCCCTCATAATAGAAAGTTTCTGTTCCACCAGATGATTCTTCGAGATCTTTATATGTATATACATAATAGTCACCTGCCCATAAAAATACGGTATCATTCATTTTTTTTGTGACCTGTCCTTGTTGTGCCCAATAATTTTTTGTAAAAATTGAGCGATTGTTATAATCTGCTCGAATATCGATCATACAGGTAGGTTGTGTTTCATTTCCTTGATCAACATCTATGGTAATCTCATCATCTGAATCAAATTCAAATTCATTATCAGATATATCGATAGTCAATTCTGTTGATGCATTAACCCAAAACCATGCGGGTATCGTTGAATTCATTTGTGCAGATGTGCGTGCGTTATGAGTACCATCATTATCGATTAACCAGAGACCAGTTACATTTAGAACAATTGAGCCTTCTCCACTTTCTCCGAAGGTATCATCATTTCCTGTTCCTATCTGAATCGAAGGAATAGGGCCGTTCGAAGGTTGATATTGCTTCCACGTCAGACTATATGTATTTTGTGTATCTCCATAGTACACCGGGTAGTAAAGGTAATATACTGTCGTTCCCCAATTTTTGCTACCATTTACTTCGAGGACTATATTATTACTCGAATCGTCCTCATAAACTAAGTCGCTGGTAGAGGTATTCAAGATGAGATTGTTAGCAGTCTCTACTCTTCCACCAGCAACGTTTCCTGTAATTGCCCATCTTCCAGCTTGCCAAATACCATAGCCCGGTATTGTACTTTCACTCGTACCTTCCACATTATCATAATTTGCTGTGGAAGGAGATATAAACATAACCGCAGCAAGTAGTAAAATAGCTACAGTTAACATTGACCAAATTCTTTTGCCGTTATTCTTTATCATTTTATATTCTCCTCCTAATTCTGATTTTGAATATTTCTCTCCTAACCGATACCAGTAAAGTGCATGCACCAGTTCACACCGTGAACAGGTAGGAAAGCCCTATAGAACGCTCTCAATTGTTAGAGGAACTTTCCCTCCGCATGTCCTCACCGGACCTCATTCCACCGTAAATACCATCCTTATTTATATAAGTTGCGTTTTTTCTTATCTTATAAACAGATAATGGAACACTTTTTTGATTATTATTTTTGAAAAATATTATTTTGTTTCAATGGATTTCTGAAACGTATCAAGTTCTCCATCAAGCTTAGCATTGATTATACCAATTGCCTGTCGAAGTTCACTGGCACTATCTGTTCTATATTGCACAACAAGCTGTATGAGTGTAAGTGTTTTTCCACAACGAATACATTTTGTAGTCTTCTTTGAAAGATCAACACCCTTTACCTTTCGGCAATGCGGGCAGACAATCACACCATAACTCATACAAGTATTAGAGATGAGGACCTTAACTAATAAATATACCTATGTGTATTCGAGGGACGCATTATATCCCGCCTTAGCTCAGTCTGGCTGGAGCGGCCGGCTGTAGACCCTATATCTGTGGCCGTTACCGGCAGGTCCCCGGTTCAAATCCGGGAGGCGGGACTACTATTTTTTTCCTAAAACTTTAAACATGCTTTTCTTTTGTATCTGCTTGCACGATTGGAATGGTAGAACTAAGGGCACGAGGGCTGCAGGTTCCATTGAAAGAGGTAGAGCAAGTTCGTAAGATGCTTCAAAAAAACGGTCTTTTACTCTCAGATCTAAAAATAAGGAGAGATAAGGATTTTGTTTATCTTCCTATCTCAAAACAAGGTGATATGCAGAAGTATCCGGTGGTTGAAACAGTCTTTCAAAAAAGAGTCGTTCGCCCTACATCATATAAGAAACTTGTAAAGCTTCCCTCGCATCTTAAGAGTCTGCTACCGACCTCTTTTGATGTCATTGGAACGATTTTACTTATCAAAATACCGCAAGCACTTTCTGAATATAAAAGAGAAATCGGAAGCGCATTGCTTGCCACACGTCCCCATGTTCGTACGGTATGTAATAGCAACCCGGTCTCCGGGGAGCTGCGAACACGATCCCTTGAGGTTATCGCAGGTGAACACAACACGGTTACCACTCATAAGGAGTATGGGTTGCAGTTCCGAGTTGACCTGCAAACCACATTTTTTTCTCCGCGTCTTGCACAGGAACGAAAACATGTTGCAAATCAGGTATCTGCTGGGGAAGTCGTGGTGGATATGTTTGCAGGCGTGGCACCTTTTTCGGTGATGATTGCATCCTTTGCACATCCCAAACGCGTCTATGCCATTGATAAAAATAAGGATGCCATCAAGTATGCACGGCAGAATGTCACACGAAACAATGTACTAGATGCGGTAGAAGTTTTACATGCAGATGCAAAAGATATTGGTACAGTGCTTCCAACAAAAGCAGATCGAATTATTATGAATCTTCCCTTTTCAGCGCAGCACTTCTTAATAGATGCACTGCACATTGGAAAAGAACAATGCAGACTTCATTATTATGACATTATAACTGAATATGATATTAACAAAATGATTATCTGGTTACAAAAGAAAGCAAAAACGTGTCAATATGCTCTTGAGATTTCGCAGATACGAAGGATAAAAACGTATGCACCCAGAGAATTTTATATAGGAATGGATATTACGGCTACTCATTGTGCCGATGTAGCTTAGCCCGGTAGAGCGGCTGACTTGTAATCAGCAGGTCGGGGGTCCAAATCCCTCCATCGGCTCTTTTACCAACAATTACATAGTACGTTCACTCATATAAAGCGTAAATTATATCAATGTGTTACTTTTTCACCATATCTTTATATATGTGATGTGCAAAAGCTTGACACGATACGAGAATCGTCCTCCAAAGGACTGGAGTTGAAAGAGAAAAATGAACCCAGACCTCATACAAACAGTGATTCAAAAAACGCAGAGTAGACGATTTATCGAATTAGATATTCTCAGAGGATTTGCGATTATGATGATGATATTTCTTCACATCCTCTGGGACCTTGACTACTTTGGAATTCTGCCCTTAAACACATCGATTTACCGCACCCAATTTCTGGTTCCAACCCTGTTTTTCTTACTTCTTGGAATATGCCTGGTGGTAAGCTACAACAAATATCAAACGAAACCAAAAAAGATCCTGTATACCCACCTCTTAAAACGAGGTCTGTGGATTTTCAATCTAGGAATGATAATAACGTTTATCACACTCTTTGTCTTTGCTGACCGACCGATCCTCTTTGGCGTTCTGCATTGCATCGGATTTTCCATCATTCTCTCTGTGCCATTCTTGCATTTGAAACATAACAATTTTGTATTGGGTGCAGGAGTTATTCTTGCAGGAACCATCCTGGGGATGTTTTCAATAGAAAACCCAACCATTCTGCATCTAGCAATCGGGCTGCATCAATCACAATTACATCAACACACCATTGATTACTTCCCTCTTATCCCCTGGTTTGGAGTCACCCTTATCGGTATGGGGCTGGGCAGCTGGTTGTATGCAGACAATAAAAGACGATTTCATCTACCCGATTTGTCGCAATGGGCAGCATTCAAAGCATTTTCCTGGTTAGGTCAGCATTCTCTCGCAATCTACCTGCTCCATCAGCCCGTTATTGCAGGATCACTTATGCTCTATCTTTGGCTATAGAATCATACTGTTGCCAAATTAGAGCATTCTTTATTTTTTCCGTCTTGAGAAAAAGAGCAGCACTATTCCAATAGATAGAATACTAAGGAGCACTTCAAAGCCAGGAGTACTTTCCTCCTGCGCTTTAATCGTCACAAGCGCTGAGGCCGATGCTTGTTCTCCATAATCATCGGTTACTACCAAGACAATCTGATAAATACCTTCATTAGTATAGCTATGGCTTACAAGCTCACCATAGGCTTGTGTTCCATCACTAAAATCCCAACTATAATTAACTATCCTCCCCTCCTCGTCAAGATCATAACTATTAGTTGCATCCAAGAGAATCGAGGAGCCGGGTGTTCCAGAATACGAATCAGATAGCACCGCAAGAGGTGGATTATTTCCTTCTGAGAGAACCGTTACCTCTGTTGTTGTCGTAGCGCTTCGACCATCATTATCAACAACCGTTAAAGTCACTGTATATATCCCCGGATCTGAGTAACTGTGTGTTGGAGCGGTATCAAGAATTTCACTGCTGCCATCCCCAAAACTCCAGCGGTAAAAATCGAGCGTCCCATCAGGATCATAACTATCTGATGCGTCAAACGTAATGGAATCATTCATATCAATAATGTAAGGGCCGCCTGCATCCGCAACCGGTTTCATATTCACCGGGGGAATCTGCCGGGTGATAAAAATCCAAATATCAGATCGATTCTCCAGTTTTCCATCACTTACAATAGTATACCATAAAAAGGTTGTATCAAATGCAAGCGTGAAACTAGTAGATGCTGTTCCACCGCTTGGTACTCGTTCATCCACACCATACAATGTATCATCTGAAGCACGATAAAAATACACATCTACATAATCACTATCTACATCTGAAACATCAACTGAGAGTGTCACCGAGAGTCCCACATCCTCTGCCTCATCCTCAGGGGACGGATCGGTTGGTTTATCAGGAGGTCTTAAAAAAAATCCGAGAGGATAAGGATCCACTGCACCACCTAGAATATAAAAAGGTTCATCCCCGATACCATTTAAATCTTTGTCAACGTTGTTATAATTATCCCAGTAATTTCCCAATATATAATAGTACCAAATGTTTGAACCATATTCTCTTGCATTGATAGCATTTCTACGAAATTGATTAATGTAAATATTATTCCCTTTGCTTGAGGAACCTGTTTCTAATCCAACTAAGGAGGAATCATTAATAACATTTGTATAAATATCATTGTTGGATCCAAGCAAATGAATCGCAATTTGATTTTCTCGAAACTCATTAAAAAAAACCTGACTGTTTGAACATCCCAGTTTCAAACCAGAGACCTTAGAAGAAGTAACAGTATTATTTGCAATCCAGTGCATGCTTCCACCATTCATACTAACACCACTGAGTGAGGACCGCAGAATTGTATTATGAGTAATATTTATTTTGTTATTTTGATTTGAAAGAACGCCATATTGACTATCCATTATGGTATTGTTGTATACAATACATTCATCACAAGAATTGCTCAGTTTAATCGCTGCTTCACTAGCGTTTTTAAAGATATTATTTGAAAACACATTTCCAACTGATCTATAAAGATTAACCCCCTTTGTATCATTCATCAAATTGTTCCCAATGGTATTATCATTTGAAGAGGTAAAATACATCCCCCACGTATTCGTCTTTGAAAAATTGACTCCTTCCACGGTCACATGATCTGCGGTACTATATAGTAAAGCGACAGTGTTATGATTCGTTGAGTCAGATAAAGTGACATCTTCAAGTGTTACATAATCTGCGGTGATTTCAATGAGATATCTTGTTGGAATGTTTTGTTTATCAATGGTTGTGTTATCTCTGTCTAATCCGACCAGCGATATCTCTTTATCAAGGAGCAGTGATTCATTATAGGATCCTTCAAATATATAAATGGTATCTCCTTCTTCTGCGATATCAATGGCGTATTGAATTGATGTATATGGTCGTTCTGCACTTCCGTCAGGGTTCAATGTGGTGGAAGAATCATCGACATAGATGTTTTTGTTTACCGCGGCACCTGTATTATGGATGCAAGCAACAAAAATTCCGCTAAAAAATAGCATCGCTAGTAGATATACTATAGTATTTCGTGGTGCATTTCCCATCCTGTATCACTCCACAGCTGTATGAATTTGGTAGCATGATATATAGTTTTCCTTTTCGTCTCTTAGAATGAAGACACTTTTTTTACTGAACAAACGTGCTCGTTATATTTTCCGTCGAATTAAGTTTATATAGAAGAAGTGCATCCGCTGTGCCTGGTGAAGTAGTGTGCCGTATGCTATCTTTGAAGTGAAATCTGAAGAAAGTGGAAAGATCAATCAACTGGTTAAAGACGATTTGGTAAGCCGTCAGAGTATTCTTACCCGTGATGCGTCCTCACTGGATATCGATGAGGATGTTTCGTATGTTAAAATTGAGGGCAGCGAAAAAGGAGTACAGCGGGCTGAGGAGCTTGCAAAAGAGCTCGGGTTTTCAAAATTAGCTGATAAAAAGGCAAAAGAGGTTAACACAAAGATTGAGGAGCAGGAGGATTCTGCTGCTTCTGGTATGGGTATGATCTTTGATTAAACCCATTTTTTTCCTTTTTTTCTTAACGTTTTAGAGTTTCCAGTAGCTTGCAAGAATGTTGTTGAGTCTTTTTTTGAGTGGTTCGACGGCAGTGTCCTCTTGTGTATAATCTTCATAATGGACTGTATGATGGGTAAGTGTTGCTAGTTCGGCGATGAGGCATTTACCGATCCATTCGTGGTTGTATCCACCTTCAAGGGTTATGGCGATTTTTGGCTGGATGTCTTGGTAGAGCTCAATCATTTTTTGAAAGAAAGGGATGGTATAGCGTAATCCACCAAGAAGATCTTTGTGATGTGCGTCAAACCCGGTGGATATGATGATGAGATCTGGTTTGAATTGACGGGCGATGGGTAGAAAGATGGCCTGTAAGATTTCCTCTGCAGCGGTGTTTCCATTCCCATAATGCAGCGGTGCATTGTTGGTATAGCCTTCTCCTTTTTCTGTCCCGATTTCAGCTGCATCTCCAGTCCCTGGGAAATGAGGGGTGAGATGAAGACTTTGGTAGAGTACGTCATTTCGATCGTAAAAGATATCCTGTGTGCCATTGCCATGGTGAATGTCATTGTCAAAGACAAGGATTTTTTTGTGCTGTTTTGTCAGCTCGTGCGCGGCAAGAGCGGTATTGTTGAACAGGCAGAATCCCATAGACCGGGTGCGGGTGGCATGATGACCCGGTGGTCGGACGAGAGCAAAGCCGTTCTCTACTTTGTTGTCCATAATGTTCTGACAGAGCAAAGACAATCCACCTGCAGCAAGACGAGCAGTATGATAATCACCCAGACTGACATAAGTGTCAAGATCAATCCATGCATCTCCAATTTTGCTGTAGTCTTTCACGATCTCTATCATGTCTTCTGAGTGAAGCTCATAGAGTGTTTTTTCAGAGATGAGTGTAGGATCGATAAGGGTGAGTTGTTCATAGAGCGGTGTTTTTTTTAGTTCCGTTATCATCGTGGTCAGTCGTTGTGCGTTTTCAGGATGCCCGGGTTGATCATGGTTGTGAAATTCCTCTGAATACACAAAGTGTGTGGTCATGGTATCGCTCCAGGAGGCTATCAGGTTCTTTGATTTAAGGTTATTTCTAAATGGTTAAGTAGTCTGTGTTGATTTACGGGTGAAGATTTCGTGGGGTGTAGGCGTTGTATGTCTGATCTCTTGCTTGGCGTGTCACCAGAATTTCTATACTATCAAAAAGCGGTGAAGAAGGTTTCATCGGTTCATCGTCCATATTTTTTGGCATTTCCTGTATTTGACGAAGAGTGTAGACATGCTCGAAGTCAGTTGGAATCGGTATGGCGGGAAAAAAAGGATCAGGAGCCGTACAGCAAGATTCAAAAGATTGGTGAGCTGGAGCGGTATCGCAGCTTTGCTGATTTTTCTGCATCATTTGATGTATTCCGGGTGTACACCACCGAATCCTATGTGGTCCCTGAGGTGAGTGATTATTTATTTTTTAATCATAATTTGTCCACCGCAGAACATGATATCCCCTATCAGCAGCGGGTGGTAACTGATCTTGCCGCATCAGGTGGAGGTTGGGTTTTTGATACACAGGGTGAAAAAAAGAAGCTGAAGATGCTTGTGTACGATATTGAAACCACCCAGTTTGGGCAGGGGAAGACTAATATCCCCATTGATATGATAGGCTATTCTAGTTTTGATATCACGATTCAGTCACAAAAAGATATCTCCTCTGAATCCTTTGAGTTTGATATTCTGGATTGTCCGCAGAGCTTTGAAGAGATCAAGATTTCTCAGGTGATGGCCAGAACTATTGATGAGGAAATTAGACAGCTCTCAGATTTCTGTACCGTACTTGCTGGTGCTGATAGTATTTCGGGTCACAATATCATCGGCTTTGACAATGCACAGCTCTATGACCGGATGAAATGGATATTACAACAAAAATCGGCAAATCTTTCAAAAGAAGAACAAAAAAGGATGCATAACGTAGTATCTGATCATTTTCGTGTCGACCGCTCCTTTCATTTCGGTGTCGGATCACAGGTAGTCCAGTTTTACCCCAGTAACTTTGATACCTATCTTGCCGCGCGGAAGTTCTATCCCTTCCTTGATGATTTTAGCCTGAAAGCAATCGCCCCGTTTCTTGGGATTCACCTCAAAGACCGGTTGCTTCTCAGCCCATCACAGATAAAGCTTGATGAGCGAACCCTGCGTTATAACAAGCAGGATGTCCAGGAACAACTGGGGCTAACGCTTCATTTTATCCAACAGGCACTCCCTCTATCATTTACCACCTGTATGCCATTTGACATGTTGCTTCCAGCAGGAGCAGTAAACATATGGGATCACATGGCCATGATTCGTGCGGGCGTCCAAAAAAAGGTGATGCCGCCAATATGCCGGGTGAAATCCATTGCAGAAACCTTGGTACGAGATTTTTCTAAATGCAACACAAAACAAGACATCATCCAAGAGGCACTGACAAAAAAAGAACAATTATCAAAGCAGTTTGTACGTGTAATAAAATATGGCAAAGAAATGCCCCAGTGGGTGTTGTATCCCTATGTAATCTATCAACGACAAGATAAAAACTCCGATGATCAGCTTGGATATCATATGCCGGGTGGTATGACCATAAAGCCAGATAAAGACGCAAACTCACATTTCATCCCCTGGTATCATGTGATTGTTGCCGATGTCGGTGCAATGTATCCTACGATTCTGAAGGCAAAAAATCTTGGTGCAGATACAGTGCGTCTTGCTCTAAAAGATGAAACACCAGATGCATGGGTATGGATGAAACGGCTGTCACGTACCTTCCTAAAACAAGATAAGTATCAAATCCGTAAGATATCAGAGGAGGATTCCTATGCGGACAAAGGCTGGATGATCGGCGTTCTACTCGATAAACAACCCGGTGTGGTCAATGAGGCGATGACCGGGATTATGAACATGATTTCTAGGGTGAAAACAGAGCTGAAACAAGCTGAAACACAAAACAGCAAGGAGGAACTCACCCGGCTTCGCATGATGTATCAAAGCCTAAAAGGAGCTCGTAATGCCGGAAGCGTTGATTATGCACAGCGAATCATTTTACAAGATGACAAAGGGAATATAAAAAACATAGCTATCGGAAAGTTTGTGGATGATGCAATAGATACATTTGGATCGCATAATCAAGAAATCAATGGAACTGTTTTTGAAATCGCAGAGATAAAAGATCAATGGAACGCTTATTCTGTGAACAAAAATGGTACTGTTGAGCTAAAAAAGATAAAACAAGCCGTTCGACATAAATGGACGGGTAAATTAATGAAGGTTACCACAAAAAGTGGGTCAACTACAGTCACTCCTAATCATAGCCTTTTTACCATAAAAGATCATCAAATTATCGATCTTTCAGCAGAAGAGATTACTAGGGATACTGTCATTGTTCATGCTGAAAAAATAACTGGATTTGAACTGGGAGAAAAATTAAATCCAAACGAAGAAAAAATCATAAATGGTCATCTCGGGTATATAGAGCAAAACAACCATTCTCAGACGGTTCAATTATACAAAAAGAAAAAGACTTCAGTTGGTGATTGTTATGCGATTCCACCAAAAACGATTGAATGGATCGAGGCAACATCCGATTATGTCTACGATATAAGTGTTGAAGACAATGAGAATTTTATTGGTGCTAACGGAGGAATTATTCTGCATAATACTCATGGTATTCTTTCTGCACCGATGGTTACAGGTCGGCAGTTCAATGTTTGGGGAGGTGCCGCAATTACAACAATTGGACAAATGATTCTTTCAGATACATTGCGTCATCTTGAACTGCAGCATATACGCGTGGTATACGGCGATACTGATGGTATTTATCTGGGTTGTTCGAAATCAATGGGCAATACAAAAGGATTATCGCAGGTTTTAGGAGTTTCTGTTGAAAAAGATCCTTCTAAGTGGATCGCAAAACCAGACACAGCATTACAAGAAATCGAGGAATGTAACCAACGGTGGCAGCGGGATTTGAATTATCCTCAGTTTGAGTTAGAGCCAGAGATGCATGAGGGTATGATTTTTGTAAAACATAAGAATTATTTAATCTTTGATAGCAAAGATGATTCCTTTGTGATGACGACGAAGGGCAACAATTTTAAGGGTTCTGATAAGCCAAATATTGCTCGCAAAGCTCTTCGGAAGATCATGATTGATGTCCTACGGGAAAATCCAGAGTGGACGGTGGAATCTGAAGCGCGTGACGCAATCCGTGAGAGTATAAAACGGAAAACGCAGGAGGTGATCGCCTCACTTGATTTATCCGATGTTGATCTGGACGATTTGACCTTGATTCAATCGGTGCAGCCTGCAAAACGGTATAAGTTGAATCAGGATGGAAGTATGTCCACCTTTGGCCGTCGTGCTCAGGCGTTAGAAAAGCTCTTAGGATATCCTATTCGTTCTCGGATTAAGTTGAAGTTTGTAGTAACTAAGCATGCATTACCAGGTATTGCAAAGCCTTCGAAGAGTGGTATAAAGCCAATTGATTTTATGTATCCGCTAGAGCTAATGAAGGATACTCGGGAGATTGATCTGGTGTGGTATAAAAAGATGATTGAGAACTATGTGCAGGGCGCCTTTGGTCTTTTTGATGTGCACGTAACTGAGCAGAAGGGGCTTGATGCATGGATGTAGCTTCTGTCTCTCTGTAATACCTTTTTTTGAATCCAGGTAAGACGTGTACAATAAAGGGTTTAAAGGCAGAAGAAGACCTTTTTGTTGATAGCTGTGTTAATTGTTGGTCAAGTGCAAAGCAAAGAGGAAGCAAATGAGATTGCTTTTGTCGCTAAATTGTTTATTGTTGGTCAGCGTGCACGGTATCTTGCGCAGCAAAAACAGTTTTAGCACACATTTACCCATATAATAGGGATCTCATCTGGTATTGTATTTTTTCCTTTCGTTTCTCGTTGCGTATCTGCCACCCAATCTGGTACACTGAATCGTGTTACCAGTGTACATATATGTTGTTTATTTTTTATATATGTTTCGTACAAAAAAATAATTCAAATGCTATCTTGATTCCTATGTTATGACAGTTTTGTCAGTTTCAGTATTGTTTGCTTCTCGTGAGTAAATCGAGAGTAGATAGTTGATTTTTTCTTCAAAAACTTCTGCTTGTTTTTGTAGGATGGTTTCTGCTTGATTCATAGTAAGGTCTTTTACTTCTTTTGCGTAGCCGACGAAGCGGCCGATCCAGAGTATCTTTAAGGAATCAAGGATAGCGCATTTTTGGGCGTCATCGTGGGCATATTTGTACGCGGTGGCATGGTTGTAGACGATTTCAGCCCAAAGCTCTGCATCAAAGGAATTATCGCTGTTAACCAGTCGATCAAGATCGGTCATGATTTCTGAGGGGAGGACATCGTTGATGAGTGCTCGTTTCTCGTGATATTCATTGGTGAATGATTTGGTGAGCATATCGATGTCAATTTTCACAGGAATAGGGTTTTGGCTAAAGCAGTCTCGATAGATTTTTGGCATGTCCATTCTGGTTCTGTTCTTCCAATAGTGTTCATAGTGTTTCGCCATTTCAAACATACATCCTGTGACTTTGCGAAACATAGGGACCAAAAATTTTTCTGGCTCGAGATAGCGGGTGGTAGATTCATGAATCTTTAGTGAATACAGGCTTTCTTTTACTTTTAGTCCTTCTGCTGCAGCGACAGTGACAACAAATATGTCAACCCCAAAGTCTGGGGGAAAGTGAGGGTGCCGTCTGAGTATATCATAGAGATTTTTGGAGAGAGCAAATTCTCCTGCAATCGGCTGTCTTATGTCAATACCGTAGAGTGCGCGTGTAAACGGATAGACAAGATTGTTGGTGATAACTGCATCGTTTTTATCTCTGATATAGTAGGGAACGGTGAGATCTGCCCGCCCATAGATGATAGGGTTGACGATGGTAGGAATCCACCCTGGTTTAATGCTGAGAAGATCTCCATCCATAAGAACAACTGATTTTGCTTCAGCAAGATGCGCGATTTCAAAAATAGTCATCACCCCTGCGCCTTTACCTCCACGAGTGATATCTTTGGTTGCAATTTTAGAGATATCGTGATAGGGGCGGAAAAGATCAATCGTATCACTAGTCCTATCGGAGGATGGTCCTTGTGAGACGACAATTGCTTTATGGTAATCGGGGAAGTATCGATAGAGTCCTTCATTAATGACGTTTAACACGTTAAGGACCGTTGCTTCAACATCTTTACAGAGGACACCTACCATGATATCGATAGGTTTCATCTGCCGGGCTTGTTCGACTACTTCTGGATCGAGTTGGATGTCTTGATTCCATTTTTGGTTCATGATATTTTTACTCCTTATTTTGTTCGATTACAATGTCGAGGAGTTCCTCCCGGACTTTTTTGCTAGCAGACATGGTACGTAGCCAGTCAGGGATACGAGTTCCTACAGGTTTAAGCATGTATTTATTGCCAGAGATCATGATTTGTTGGCTGAATTTCTCAACAATGAGCTCCTCACAATGACGATCATAGGATATTCCATTGATGTGGGCGTCGGCATGGTATTTTCTGATGCTATCTTGAGCGTTTCGTTGGTAGAGGACACGCAGAGCCATCAGAAAGGGTCTAGAGATTTGTAGTTTGTCTTCTTCGATGAGAACGCGAAGGAATGTTTTGAAGATTTCACCGGCCATTTTCACAAGGCCCTCGTTGTCGTTTCCGATTGGTTGGTGTTTGTGTTCATAGAATCCAAGATCGGTTTGACAGATTCGTTTATAGTTGACGTTCCGGTAGACCTCGGCCATCACACCAACTTCGATACCCCAGCCTCCAGGTATATCAAGGTCTCGTGCGATGTCACTGGTGAGTGCGAATTCCCCAGAGATAGGATAGCGGATTGATCGGAGAAAACGGACGAAATCTGGTTCGTAGCCGACCACATCGATTATTGCTTTCATCAAGGGATACAGGAAGAGACGAAAGACTCTGCCATACATGATCGTTCGTTTGAGATTCACTCTAGCATAGTATCCTTTGTTAAATTTGAAGTCAAGTTCTGGTTCGAGAATCGGGTAGAGGAGTTTTGTGGGAATAATCGAGGTATACGCTTGGATGTCTGCATCATGTAAGGCAATCGCATAGGACCGGAGATTTGCAATGCCAAGAGAAAGCCAGACATCGCGGCCCTTTCCTCTATATTTCGTAAGATTTAACCCTTTAGTTCCTAATGAAGTAAGGAGATTTTCAATTTCAGGGCCGTTACACCACATCACAAGCTTGGAAATAGATAATTTCGAAAAGAACCGTTTTACATGTGTAAATTCTGTTTCGTTTTTTGCAGCAAGAGCAACGATGACTTCGTTGAGATAACTGCATTTATTGAGCTCTTTGACAATCCGCCCTAATGCATCATTTCTTATCTCGTTGTAAAGCATGGGTAATACAACACATGCAGGACGAAGCTCAGCGATTTCGTTTATCTCATGCATGAGTCGTTGTTGATCTAAATTGAGATCGTGAAGGGTGGTAATATCCTCCTGTTTCATATCCATTTTATCAACCTTATCTTCAGTTACAATCTTTTTTTGGGTTATAGTAAATAGAGAGGGTAATTTCTTTTCTTTTCCTCCTCATTTGTGTTGAGTTGTACCCTTCGTAGGTTCAATCATTTAGTTTATTATAAGATTATTGGCGAAAGATTATCATGGAGGCATTCCAGAGTCTTTATTGATATGGTGTATGCATTCTTGTACAATTGATGGTATCGTTCGTGTGGCATCAAGAATGATAAATCGTGGTCCTTTGCAGAGTTTTTGGTAGTTTTTGTGGACTTTTTCAAGAAAAACTTGCTGCTCAAAAACAATAAGTTCATCTCTGTTCGAGATACGCTTGATTGCTAGAGACGGTGGTAGGGTGAGAAAGAAGGTTTTTTCTGGGGTCAATATTCGGTTTTTTGAGAGATCTTGCAGCCATTTCATGGGTTGTTTGATTTCTTTTTGGAGTTGTGCTCCTTGGTAGGCATAGGTTGATTCAGCGTATCGGTCGCAGAGCACAATGTTTCCTTCTTCAACCCATTGTGCTATTTGTGTGCAGTGTTGGATGCGATCGGCAATAAAACTGAAGGCGGTGAGGTAGGGATCTTTTTGTGTTTTGATACAGTGTTGGACAAATGTTCCGATGTCGGTGTCGGTGGGTTCATAGGTGAGTTTTACGGGTATCTTTTTGTTTTGTAGATAGGTACAGACATGTTGTATGATGGTGGATTTTCCTGATCCATCGATGCCTTCGAAGGTGATGAACCGTCTCATGGTTTCTTTTTCTCCTGCTTCCATCGTTTTTTGTAGTAGCTTTGTGGATGCCGGATAGTTTTACAGATGTCGTCTATTTTTTCAACGGGACAGATGCCATATGTTTTCATTTTTTCGCATCCAGGTGAGCTGTATTGTGTCGCAGAGCTTTTACCCGTGATATGTTCGATTTGGTAGCGTGTTTTGTCTTCTTCAAAATCAGGTGCGGTGCTGAAAAGCCGTAGGATTTGTTGAGGGCTAAGTTTGAGTGAACTGAGAAAAGCGACGAGGGCGAATCGCCCCATATGAGGAACATTTTCTCCAGTTTGGATGGCGGCAAGGATGTCTTTCATGCAGGGTGGAAGAAAAATGGTGTTGAGTTGTCCAACGGGGTAGGCTTCCATTTTTTTCTTTTTCATCTGTATGATATTTTGGATGCGTTTGATGTCTTCTTTGAATGTTTTGGTAACCGCAGGGTTGCACTGGTGGTGGTCGAGTTCGTCGTTGATGCGTTTTCGAAGGGTTTCTTGGATGATTCTGGCGAGATCTTTATGTGTGATGGCGATGTAGCCGTTGTGCATGTCGCGGTTGATCATTTTCCATTCTTTGTAGCGGGTGGGTGCATAGCAGAGATAATCTTTGAAGAAAATCGTGTTTTTCTGAGTGTCTTCCTCAGGTTGTATCTGCAGGTTGAGTTCGTCTGCGACGGTGAGAAGAAAGCTGGCGTTTTCTTTGAGAAGATCACGGTAGGTGCGGTATGCTTCTGCAAGTGCGTAACGTCGTTTGAAGTAGGTGTCGCCGATACAAACAGCAATCATACGGGCTATAGGGTAGGAGAGAAGTTCCATGATGTAGTCTGATTCTGTTGCCATGCTGCGGGTGCCGGTGGTTCGTTTGGTAAGTGCTTGATCGATTCGTTCGACTCCAATAGAACGAGCGCGTTCGAAGAAGACATTGTTGAGAAGATCGTCAATGCTGGGTCCATTTTCTTTAATGTATGTTTTGGCATCGTTGAGAAACGGGTATTGTGCAAGGGTTTTGAGATCCTGCATGGTGTGGTTCTATAGGGGTGGTTAGTTTTTGAATGTTCCCCTTTTTTAAGCTGGTCAATCTTATGTTTTAAGTAGTAGAAACGGTATTCTGCCCTGTTTTGTGGTTTGGGGCTCGTAGCTTAGTCTGGCGGAGCGACTGGCTCATAACCAGTTGGTCGCAGGTTCAAATCCTGCCGGGCCCATTTGTATTAATACATAGGCGTATTTGTTTTTATTTTTTCTGTATAGGGTGATACTGAGGTTTCCACATAAGTGTCTGTATTTCTTTGAGGGAGAAGTGTTTTGTTTGTTGTTCACGTGCTATTTCTTCAGTTGTTGCATGGGCCATGTGTGCACTTATTGTTCGAATGTCTGGAATTTTTGGGTAGAGCGTTCCCTTTTGAACTAATGCATCATCGGTAAGATCTGCAAGGACATGTGCTGCAGCGGTAAAAACGGTATCATCGATATAGGAACCACGGCTAAGTATTGCCCCAAGACCGACTCCTGGGAAGATGTAAAAGTTATTCGCCTGTCCTATGTGTATAGTTTTTCCATGGTACTGAAATGGTTCATAGGGTGATCCAGTTGCCACAAGTGCCTTTCCATTAGTTTCTTTATAGATGGTCTGTGGATGTGCTTCTGCGTTTGTATTTGGGTTGGACATGGGAAAGATAACCGGACGAGCACAATTACGCATCATCACTTTTATGATTTTTGATGTAAAATGATGTGCACATCCAGAAAGTCCCAAAAGAATAGTTGCAGAAGTGTTATGGATGATTTCTTGCAGGGTAATATAGGTGATGTCTTCAACATCCCAGTTTTTGTAAAAATTGTATGGTTTTTCAAATGTTTTTTTATAGGCTTTATTGTCGTGTTGATTAGTAACCATTCCTCTGCTGTCCACAAGGATAATCTTATCTGTTGCTTTTTGTTCAGAGAGGATATAGTCTGTTTGAAGACATGATTTGAGTCGCCGTGCAATACCAACACCACCAGCACCTGCACCATAGACAATGAACTGTTGATCAGCAAGACTCTTGCCAGTGGCTTTCATTGCGTTGATAACTCCTGCGAGGGCAACCGAGCCGGTACCTTGTATGTCATCGTTGAAACTGAGGATTTTATGGCGATAGGCATCCAGGAGGTCAAATGCTTTTTGTCTGCTGAAATCCTCCCATTGAATAAGAATGTGAGGAAATTTTTCTCGTATTGCATGGACAAAGGTGTCGATGAATGCTTCGTAGGCTGTTTCATCAAGACGGCCGTTTTTATATCCCAAGTAATAAGAATCGTTCAGGATTGTTTTATTGTCGGTTCCTACATCAAGGGTTACGGGCATGGTTTCCCAGGGTCTGATACCGGCTCCAAGGACATAAAGAGAGAGTTTTCCAATGGGGATATCAATACCACCAACTCCTTGGTCACCTAAACCTAAAATTCCTTGATTGTCGGTAACAACAGCAATGGATGGTTTTTTAAATCGAAAATAGTCAAAGATTTTTTCGGTTGAGGTAATGTTGTTAGGTGAGAGAAAAACTCCTCTAAAGTGAGCCGTGTCTCGAGAAAAGCGCTTCACTGCTTCTCCAACTGTTGGGGTGTAGATAATAGGGAGCACTTGTTTGAGGTAGCGATGACAGAAGGCATAGAACAAAATTTCGTTTCTATCCTGAAGATCACGTAAAAAGTTGAATCGTAAGATGTCTAGTGTTTGTTTGAGTTCGGCTCGCTTCTGTTTCGGCATATCTGCAGGGAGATGTGCATAGATTTCCCCAATACCGCGATAGCGCTTGTGTAGTTTTTTGATCTGTTGATCAAGGCTGAGGATACGTAGGGGAATGTATCCCTCAAGTTTGAGTGTGCGTCTTTCAGCTTTTGTAAATGCTGATCCTTTATTTAGGAGAGACGCACGTATCACATCGTTTCCTTCAGCATCAGTAAGAAAGGTAATCTTATCATGCTTATCTGTTGAGACTTCAAATGCAATCCTCATGGTTGTGGCGCAGTAATTGGGGTTTATTTAAATGTTTTATCCGAATTAAAAAAAATTATATGAAAGGGGATTCTTCATAAATCGTATATGATCTATAGATATTGACGGTTGAAATTAAATAGGGGATGAAGATGCTCGAGGCATGTAAGGACTTGTGCAGGCCGACCATTAAAGGTGCTTTTTTTATAGAGTTCCCCTGCCCCTGCACTTCCCCCTGAAGTTCTTACCTTCCTTTTTTAGGAAAAGAGTGCTTGTAGCCGTTCGATAGAACGATCAATACAGTCCAGGGATGTGGCATACGAAAATCGAAGATAGCCCTCACCGTAGGGACCAAAGGCAGTTCCAGGCAGACAAGCCACATATGCTTCATTCAGAATTTTATCGGCACATTGCTGTGAAGAAAGCCCTGTTTTTTGTATATTTGGAAAGGTGTAAAATGCTCCTTGAGGGGTAAGACAAGAAAAACCTGGAACAGTATTGAGCCCTTTGACAATGCGGTCCCGCTTGGCTCGGAAACGGTTCATCATTTCATTAATAAAAGTTCGATCTCCCTGAAGCGCTTCAACACCGGCCCATTGAGTAAACGCAGCGGTGCAGGACACCGCGCTTACCAGAAAATTTTCAAGCCTTTGTGCCATCTCAACAGGAGCGATCATAAAGCCAAGGCGCCAACCAGTCATCGCAAAGTATTTTGAAAAACCGTCGAGAAGAACACTACGGTTTTTCGCTTGATCGCGCGCAGTTGGTGTGTAATGGCTTTGATCATAGGTCATTTTTGAGTAGATTTCATCAGAGATGACAAAAATATCATGTTCCTCAGCAAGCTCGGCAAGTTCGTCAAGTTCTTGCTTGGTCATTACCGAGCCGGTAGGATTTTGAGGAGAATTGACAATGAGGGCTTTTGTTTTTGACGTGATACGCTTTTTGATATCATCCGGGTTCATTCGAAACTCATTTTCCTCAAGAAGAGGAACACGTATGGCTGTTGCTCCAAGAAACGCAGTAACAGAACCATAGGTGGGATATCCCGGGTCTTGAAAAATAACTTCATCGCCAGCATTGATGGTGGCAAGCATTGAAAAAAAGATACCAGGTTTCAAACCAGGGGTGATCACGATTTGTTCGAGATCAGGGCGGTATCCTCTTGTTTGTTCAACTTCATCTTGGATTGCTTTTCGTAGTTCCAAAATACCAACAGAGGGAGTATAATGAGTCTTTTTTGATTCAATTGCTTGAATTCCTGCTTGTGCAATATGTTTTGGTGTTTCAATATCTGGTTCACCAATTTCAAAATGAAGGACATGTTTTCCTTTTCTTTCAAGAGCTTGTGCTTTTGCAAGGACTTCAAATGCGGCTTCTCCATAGATGCGATGGGCACCTTTGCTGAGTTGAGGCATATGATTCACCATTCTTTTTTATTACCTTCCTTTAATTATAGAGAAGTATGAGTCAAGGTTAAGGGATGATAGTTTCTTTTTTGTTGGAATTCCCTTACTATCCCATCCACGAAGGTTATAGTATTCAATTAGGCTTTTTTGGAATTCTTCCTCAGTTATGACATGATTTTTTGAAGCTCCCACTGAAAAGGGATCGGAATGAATTCTGGGTGGTAATCTATCAGTTTCTAGATCGAGCCTCTCTCGGAGATTGAAAAGACGTATCAAATTCCAAATTCGCTCACCTGCTAAAAGATAACTTTCAACGGTGTGAGAAAAACCTGTTGCATCGTTTAGAAGTCTGACACAGTCTTCTTCAGATATTGGTGCAAAATCACAAAAAACAAGGGAGAAAAAAGCAGCTCGATCATCTTGCATGTTTTTGACAAGGGATGCCTTTTTTTCCAATGAATATTGATTAAAATCAGGATTATTAATCTCAGTGGTGACGGTCCAGGCGCGTTGATGGCAGGCTCCTCTATCTGATGTTGCATACGCAAGTCCCATGCCATAGCTTCCTCGTGGGTCGTAACCGGGAATTTCTAGACCCTTAACATGCATAGCAAAATGTTCAGAGTGATTACCAAATCGTTTAGAAGCCTCTCTAACACCTTCGGCCAGTGAATCACAAGCGTTGCCTTTGCGACATGCGATTGCTTCGATGAGTTGTGCGATTGCTTTAGTTTTACCCCAACCAATAGGGATATTATTGAGGTCTTTTTTTGTTAAAATTTTTCGTTGATAACATTCAATAGCAAAGCTTATCACTACACCAAGTGAGATAGTATCCATTCCAAGTTCATTGCAGCGATCATTAACATAGGCTACATCTTCAATCGATTGAAGTCCACAGTTGGAACCCATTAATGCAATGGTTTCGTATTCAGGTCCGATCAGCTTTGTGCCCTGATAGGGACCTGATTTTATACTCGATCGATTCCAGCAGGCTATGACACAATTCCAGCAGGCGCCTCCCTTATCGACAATTTGTTTTTGCATGGTCTCGGCATTCAGGTTGTTGCCCTGTTCAAAGTATCCTTCTTGGAAATTTCGAGTGGGTAGCAACCCCCAGTCATTGACTGGTTTTACCCAAAAAGGTGTTCCATATTTTCGTCGGATGGAAACAAAATCATGATTTTGAATTTTAGTCAACACTGCTTTTGCGGTTTTTTCAAATCTTTCTGGATTTGCGAGGGGCACTTGTTGGGTTCCCTGCATGGTGATTGCTTTGAGATTTTTTGAACCCATCACCGCTCCCGTTCCTGCGCGTCCTGCATGACGATGGCCGTCGAAAGTGATTGCGGCGAATTTGACGAGGTTTTCTCCTGCGGGACCAATAACTGCGGTTTTAACATTGCCCTTAAGTTTTTGAAGTTGCTCATGGGTGCGTAGACATTCCAATCCCCAGAGATCTGATGCATCATGAAAGATAACTTGTTCATCAGCAACAGCGAGGTACGTTGGTTTTGTGGCTTTTCCTTTCACGATGATAAAATCCCAGCCCGCATGTTTCTGTTCCTTTGCAAATATGCCGCCAAAATGAGAATCAACAAACAGACCTGTCAGGGGTGATTTTGTGACAATCGTCCCGCGGCCAGATGTCTGAGCTTTAGTACCTGTGAGTGGTCCAGTACAGAAAATAAGCAGATTATCAGGGTGAAGTGGCTCAGTTTTTGGTGGCAAACGATCTATCAAAAGCTTCGCTCCAAGTCCCTTTGCTCCTATAAAATTTCGTGCATCATCCAGATCTATCTTTTCATGAATTATCTTTTTTTGTGAAAGATCAGCGATTAATAGCTTACCCATATAACCAGCTTTCAAACCTGTTACCTCCATTTTTTACCCATATCAACAGAAGAAAATCGTAATTTTACCCTGTTGAAAAGGATTTCTTCATACGATGAATGGTTAAAAGATCAATTAATAATGCAAATCCTGTCTCCCGTTGACCAGCGCCAGGACCTTGAATGGTGACAGGACCTAATTCATCGGTTATGAAGGTCACTGCATTCGTTGCTCCGCTAATGCCTGATAGGGGATCTGACAGGGTAAGTTTTATTGGTTTAACCGATGCATGAACTGAACCATTGTTCTCAATTTTTGCTTGTCCGATGAGTTTCCATCGCTTATTGTTTTTCTTTGCATTCATAATGTCTTGTTGAGTGATGGACGTAATGCCGGTGCGCTCTACATCTTCCCATTTGAGGGGGTGATTGAGAATAATATTTGTAAGAATAACGACTTTGCCCAGCGCATCCCACCCGTCGACATCACCGCTTGGATCTGCCTCTGCATAGCCTAGCTCTTGGGCCTTTTGCAGGGCATCATCATAGGACATTCCCTCTTCCA
Source organism: uncultured Thermoplasmatales archaeon (assembly GCA_964612945.1). Lineage (GTDB taxonomy): Archaea > Thermoplasmatota > E2 > DHVEG-1 > DHVEG-1 > CAZTFR01. Next base: position 6,500 of record CAZTFR010000012.1, on the reverse strand, counting down.
TCTGGGTGAGAATATAGTTGGTGGTGCCATTGAGAATGCCTTTGAACTCGGTAATGGTATTTCCCGCAAGACAGAAGTGTGCAAGGTTAAGTAACGGCGTTCCTGATAATACAACACCTTCGTAACCATAGAAGACGTGATGTTTTTCTGCGAGTTTCTCAAGCTCCCGTAGCTTTTTTATCACGGGTCCTTTGTTTGTTGAGACGACATGTTTGCCCTGTTTCAGTGCAGTTTGTATATGTGTGAGTGCTGGTTCACCCGTTTTGACATCGGTGTAGGTGACTTCTACGATGACATCACTGATGGTTTGAGTAATTGTTTTGATGCTATCCCATCCTTTTTCACCAGAGGGATATGCATCCAGCTTTTTTCCCTTGCGTGCCAGATCGAGAAGAACGGAAATGTCGAGTCCTTTTGGGTCATAGACTGCTCCATTTTTAACATCAGATACAGCTACGACTTGGCATTCAAAATCGTAGCGTTGTCGGAGCATGTCACTTTTTTCTAGAAGAATCTCACAGAGTCCTTGTGCGACAGTGCCAAATCCGATAAAAGCAAGTTTATAGATCATATTATATCCTCCTAGTAATGATGTAGTTGTGGCGCAGCAATAAAGCTTAATCCCTTTTCGGTGAGTGCTTTTGCGGTGTTGTTTATTGCTTGGTGTTTGTCCAAGTAGTTTTGTTCGAAGGCAGGCATGATTCCCTGATCGATGAGGTCTTTTTTGGGTATGAAGTAATCTAAGATATCTGAGGGATGCTTTCGTTTCTGTTCTACCTCAAGTTCACCACCTTCATGTTTTGCACTGATGTTGGGGACCTTTGGCGTAAGTTCAAGCAGTTGTTGACGTCGATCATACGGTTGGACGACGATACTTTTGTAGGTTTCGAGGATGTGATGTTCGAATCGTACGTTTGTTTCAAGTCCTAATTGTTTTCGAATTCTACTGCTTAGTTCGATGGTAGGTGTGTTGACAGAGTTTGAAAAGTTAAATCCTATCAGTGAGGTAGTACCATCCGTGCGAGAAAATAATCGTGCGGCAAGTAACGTCCAGAAGACAGCAAAGGGGTTGTCATTACCCATATAGACGGATATTTTAAATTCCACATCTATACCGAGTTTATGCATTAGGTATCCTAATAGAATTGTCCCAGGGTTGATGTTGAGCACCTGACAAACACCGTAGGTGGTATAATAATACAAGAATTCATCCATCCATTTCAACGGATAGTCATTGGGCTCGCCTACCCCACCAAAATATCCTGTGATTGTCTCTGGGCCCCCAAGATGAATATTAGAACCATCCGTGCCCTTCGTATCTAGTGTCTCACAGACACTTGCATCAAGAATTTTCATCGCAGCACTCATGGCCAGAAGATCAGTGTCTTCCTCCTGTTCTTTCATCTTACGCACCCGGATGAATCGACCCGGCATAAGCTCCCCATGTTGTACGGCTTGACGGGCTTGTCGCATGAACATGGGAAAATACTGACAAGCACTAATCTCAAGAGTGACTGCATAGTCATCATCAAACGTCATCTCTTTAACTCGTGCACCTAAAATTCGACGGCGATAATCAGTGATACTAATATAGTTACGTTTATCCCGTTGTTCAATCAGCCAGGTAAGATCCTTAACATACGGTGATTTTTTCTTCTGAAGACGAGCAAGTAATGACTCAAGAGTTCCATTTTCTCGAGCTTTTTTGTTTATCTCATCGGGTCCACCGTATTTATCGACGATATTCAGAAGTTCAGTAATTAACGGGTTTGATGGATCGGTAAGAAACTTATTTATTTCATCAAGACGTATATTTTCTATGGCAAGTTTATCTCTAAGATTCATTGACATAAATGCAACCTCCTCCAAATCTAAGATGAAAGCAGTCGAAAAAAGCATATCAGACGTTCCTATTTATAGTGTTTGGTAGCCTTTTTTTCTCGTAAAGATCTTATGAGATCATGGGATCAAAAAAATCATCTGATGACAACGAATTTCGGTTGATAAGACGCTTTACACCAATGTGTTTGAACCTCTTCTCAACATATTCAACCTGACGGGGACTCAGATTGGTTTTTCGTAACACGATTTCTCCTTTCTCATTCCGCACCTCGATGGTGCCATCTTCTGGGTTAGAAATAACCTTAAATACCCTTCCTTTGGCTTGTATCCAAGCCCAAATGTTTTCATATGAGATGGAGAGTCCCCCTGTGACAATAAATATGGTTGACTTAGGGCTATATAAACGTTCCGAAAGAACGGATGCCCCGATCAGAATAAACCAAAAGAACAATGAAAAAAAAACCATTGTTCTCAGAGTAATTGGTAGTGTGTCAAACTGCAAAAATATCCACACATTTTTATATACTATATTAGTGCAAACAATTAAACAGAGAGAGATGGAAAGGATAATTCAGAAAAAATCAGACGTACACTATAAACTATTTTCAGTTCTAATTTTCAGTATCCTTTTTGTTGTTTTCCTTACTACCGGTAGCTTTCTTACTCAAGCAGCATCTTCCACATTATATGTGGATGATGATAACACAGATGGCCCCTGGAATGGGACACAGGCGTTTCCCTATCAGTATATCCAGCATGCTATTGATGCTGCTGAAGAGGGCGATTCTATCTTTGTAAGATCGGGTCTTTACCCGGAGAATCTGCTTATTCAAAAAAATCTTCAAATCCGAGGTGAAAGCCGAGAAACAACCATAATCGATGGAGGACATAACGACCATACCATTCATGTTATGGGACAAGAGTATGACCGCTTATCTGTTACTATATCGGCGTTTACGATACGAAACGCGGGAGGCGCGGGAAATGATAATATTGCCGTGTCCTATGGATCTGATGGTGAAATTTCTGACAATGTAATCACAAACAGCGAACAGAGCGAAGGGATCCAATTAAGCGACTGTACAAATATGCAAATAACACAGAATTCTATTGCAAACAATTATGGATCAGGGATTAATCTTATTCGAACGACACATTGTAAAATTAGCAAAAATATTTTAATGAACAATCAAAAGGGAATCTATCTGTATGATGCGTCAAGTAGCAATAGAATATACGAAAACAGCATTTCACAGAATTCCCAGTATGGTATTCAGATTCAAAATTCCTATTTTCCCTCAATAAACAATGTCATCTATCTCAATGATTTTACCGATAACGGTGTAGACAACGGGCAGGATAAATCCAATAATAAATGGAGTTTACAAAACCAGGGGAACTATTGGGATGATTACGCTGGAGAGGATAACGATAACGACAACATCGGTGATACACCCTACAAAATCGTTGGTGCAAACAATACCGATTTTGCTCCATTAGGCTATTTTGTCGAATCAAAATCTCAAGGTGGAGCAAATCATCAGCCCACGGCGTACAAACCAATCATCTCACCACAAGAAGCCACGTATGGATCAACTATCTCTTTAAGTGGAGATGGAAGTGACAGCGATGGATATATAACCGATTACAACTGGCGATCAGATATAGACGGGGAACTCAGCACCCTGCAGAGTTTTTCGACCACCCAGCTTTCACAAAACACCCATACGGTTTACTTTAAAGTGAAAGATAATTCAGGGAGCTGGTCGGCAGAAAAGAGCAGTACCATAACAATTCTTCCGCCTCAGAATCAAGCTCCCACTGCACACATCCAAAGCATCTCACCAAATCTTACCGAAATCAACAGATTAGTAACCTTCGAAGGCTATGGAATGGATGATGATGGTAGCATTGTTGACTGGAAATGGACCTCAAATATTGATGGATATCTCACTAACAAAGCACAGTTTGAAACCCTCTCACTCTCATCTGGTACCCACTCAATTCATTTCCAAGTGAAAGATGATAAAGGGATCTGGTCTACAAAAACAACTCAAACACTAATAATCCTTGACGATGGAGAAAACAGGCAGCCCATCGCAGATGCAGGTGGACCCTATACTGGATTGATAAACGAGCCAGTTTTTTTCGACGGAAGTAAAAGCAGTGATCCAGACGGAAGTATACAAAACTACTTCTGGAATTTTTATAACGGGGAAAGCGGAAGCGGAAGATCTTCCCAAACAACCTATACATCCTCTGGTAACTACACAGTAACTCTTACCGTCACCGATGATTCAGAAGCAACAGACACAGCAACAACCTATGTACTTATCACAGAAAAAAACCAAGAGATCCCAATAGAAGAAGGATTTCCAGAGCTACCCATAGAACTAACCCCTACTCTTATATTCCTCTTTATCCTCATGGGAATCGGCGTTTCAATTATTCTCTTTTTCATCATAATCAAACGGCGAGAATAGCTGTATACTACTTTCACAATCCGGTGGAAGAAAAACTATAAGTTAGAAGGAACGATTATGAACTTGGATGGAGAGATGAAACTTAAACCACTACACCATCGAGGGGATGCCGTAGCAGGAGTCATTGAAGCATTATTACTTGTCGCCCTCATATCTATTGTTTTAGGATTCATACAAATTAATTACATACCTGATATCATGAAACAGCGGGAAGCCGAACAAATGGACTATGTAGCAAATCAATTTTCAACTTTAAAATCAATGATGGATCTTCAGGCTATCACTCAATCAGATGCCCCCATTTCAACGATGTTTACTCTTGGAAACCGGGAGCTTCCTTATTTTGCATCAGTACCCTCTTTTGCAGATATAGGTCTTGATAACGATGAAGAATCACAAATAAAAATAGTTAGTAATGCCACCGGAATTTACACTTATGATCTGACTTCACTCATCTACAATGCAGATAACTCCTATTTCGAAAGACAGCAATATATACTCGAGGGTGGAGGAATCATTCTAAAACAATCAAGCGATAAAACCGTCATGAGAGTAGATCCATCACTTAGATTTGTAGAGGGGAGCTCAATTACCGTTGACTTAGACCTACCGATTCTTAAATCAATACCTGGCAAAGAATCCCAATCTGGAAACCGAGGTCAAATAAGTTTTGTTCGAACAAATTATTCGCCTGGAGCATCAGATACCATTAGCGATGTATATAAGATAAATATTACAACTCGGTATCCAGATGCGTGGAATGACACTCTAAGCGCCTATTTCGAAGAAACCATGAACTATTCGGTGGGCGAAAACTATGTCCAACTACGAAAAAGAACAACAAAAGATATCAGTCTCACAATTGATTATTATTACATTTACGCACAAGTAGGAATAGGCTGGGTGAAATAAAAAAAAATTACGGGGTAACAATCATACCCCCATCCATGAACGCTATCTGCAGCACACTGCATGATAAGGTATAGCTATGGGAGATGAAATCCACCAACACTCAAACAATATCGATGTTCTCAAAACAGAGATCCCTGGATTTGATGAATTATTCGCAGAGGGAGGTATACCAAAAAGAAACTCCGTTCTTATCGCAGGAGGTGCAGGAACCGGTAAAAGCAATTTTTGCAGACATGCCTGTTATAATTTGGTCAAACAAGGCAAACACTGTATGTATGTCAGCTTCGAAGAAAGCATAGACCGAATCAATCGGAGCATGAATGCATTTGGATGGGATGCTCAAAAATATCAGGACGAGGGAACCTTTCTCATTCAAAAAATCAATCCCCTTGATATTCTCCGAATGAAGTTTGGATCAATTGGGGGATCAGGATCAGCAACTGAGGTCTCCTATAAAATAAAACCACTTATTATCCCTCGTGATTTTCATCCAGAATTAATCGTTGTTGATTCATTAACGGCAGTGATTTCTGCCTCCATAAGTAAGGAAAAAAACTATCGCGTCTATCTCCAGCAACTTTTTAGCTTTTTTGAGGAAACCGGGGCCACTTCGTTTTTGATAACTGAAACAGCACAAATGCCCTCTCGTTTTAGTGATACTGGTATCGAGGAATTTCTTGCTGACGGCATCATCATCTTTTATAATCTCCAACGACAGGATGCTCGACATAACGCAATAGAAGTCCTTAAAATGCGATATTCTCATCATCAAAAAAAAGTCTTTACCCTCGAAATTACAGATAAAGGTATTCAGGTAGATCCAAAAAAACAAATTGTACTACATAATGCACTTTCGTAACTATATTTAATGATAGGTGAAGGGCTCTTGATTTTCATCAACCTTTTTTAACCCATAATTGGTTAGATAGATCTCAATTTTTTTCACTTGAGCTTTTGTAAGACCAGTGCGCCGTAATAAAATCTCATCATTTTCGTTATAAATAGTGAGGGTACCAGTTTCCTTATTTGATATTGCCTTTAAGAGGCGATTATTTTGTACCCAAATCCAGATTCTTACGTTGGCCTTGCTCATTTGTGATCACAGTTTATTTTTTTCTACAATAGTATATTTGGTTTTAAAAATATATAAACATTTGCATAAAATTTAATAAGGGAGGATAAAACGATAGATAAATATTAGACCTTTTGCGTAATTGTAAAACTGGAACAACTGTTCTCTTCTAACCTCCGTGGCTTGCTATT
>CAZTFR010000011.1:46233-49772 GCA_964612945.1 uncultured Thermoplasmatales archaeon | reverse complement strand
GAGTGCATCCCTTATTCCCAAAATATTGTATGACATTCACCCCATGTTACATTTTTCATTACTCTACTTTCGGAACTACTGTTTTAGTAAAAGTATTTGTAAAGCTAATCTGTTAATCTCCTTGAATAAACAGAAAAATCCTTCTGCTATGAACCCATTACATCCCAATTAGAATGGATGGGATGCAACAATGGCCTGTCGAAGCCATACAGATTATCAAACAATTACAACAAGAAAATAAACTTCTGAAAGAGAAAATCAACATCCTTGAAAAAAGACTACGTCTCTACGAGAATCCTCATACGCCACCATCTCAAAGACGATTCAAAGAGGGTGGCAGAGGAGGAAACACAGGTGTTTCTTCTGGTAAACGTGGTGCTCCACAGGGTCATCGGGGAGCAACCCGGAAAACACCAACGCCTGATGAAATCATCCCAGTATCTACAGATGTTTGCCCAAGTTGTGGGCAGCATCCTGGTGAACCCCTAGGAATAGAAACAGTTACCATCGAGGAGTTGCCAACTCCTAGAAAAATCAAGGTCACCCGTTATGAACTTCATCGGTATACATGCCCGGGTTGCGGGTTGTCCTTTACCACCCGTCATCGGGATTGTCCCAGTCAGAGGGACGGTTTGGTATTGGTGTGCTGACAGAGGTGACCATGTTACGGTTTCATCTCCGTGGTGTCCTTCGGAGAATCCAGGACTCCTTGTTGTATTTGCATGATTTTGATCTTAGTGCACAGGGTGTCAATGATATCCTGTTCCGTGTAGCCCAGGCTTGTAAACAGGAGTATGTTCGTCTTCTTTACAAGATCCAAAAGGCTTCTTGGATGCATATCGATGAAACCAGCAGCCGGGTGAATGGGAAGAACTGGTGGCTGTGGAGTTTCCGAACTAACACTGATGAATCCTTGGTGGTGATACGGGATTCCCGTGGAGGCGGAGTACTGGATGAGGTACTAGGTGACGGTTGTCAGGGCGGGTATGTTACTGATGGTTGGAAGGCATATTGGAAACTTGATAATGTGCAACGATGTTGGGCCCACCTGCTCAGAGAAGTTGATAGTAACACACAGGTTTCAGAAGAGAGTGCGATGATTGCATCGGAGATGCATCAACGATTTCATCTGTTGAAAGAGTTTCTGGATAAAGATCCTCCCATGGATGAACGTATGCGTATGAAGGAAACATGGGATAAAGAACTCCAGGATCTGGTTGAACGTTATGATGATTCTCTTCATACCCGGCATTTGGTCACGTATTTGAAGAATGGGTTAGGTTGTTGGTATACCTGCCTCCTTTATCCAGGTATGCCTCCGACGAATAACCTGGGTGAGCAAGCGATACGGAAGCATGTGATTATCCGTAAGATCATCGGAGCTTTTCGCTCTGTTGAAGGCTGTGAGTATTATCAGTATATTGCCTCCATGTTTGCTACATGGAGGTTGCAGGGTAAGAATATTATTGATGAGTTGGAGAAACTCCTGAGAAAGGAGCGGTGTTTATCCTAAGCTTTACAAATACTAGTAAAATATTAAAAAAGAAAATAGATAACATAAAAGCACGTGGAGGTGATGAGGTGGTGTTTTATTCTAAAAGATTTGCGTGTTTTCAGATGAAAAGAAATGTAAATAATTTCAATAGTTTTGATAAGGTCATATTTAGCTGTGTGAAAAAGGGTGATTTGAAGATTAATTTTTGTAGACTTAGGGGTCAATAGGCATTTTTTCTGCTCCAAAGTTTACCTTGTTATATTGATTTTTTCCAAGAGTTGATAGTTTTTTTTAAAAAGCACAATCTTTATATAAACAATAAACAGTTTTTCCGGATGGATTTTCGATGTTAAGAAAGACTTTTTTACAAGAGGTAAGTGTTTCGATTATATTGTTGATTTTACTTAATCAACTTAGTATTGTCTCATTTGTGAGTGCTGAATCAGTTGTGTTTGATGGAAAATGGGAGTATTCGACAGGGATTAATTCCTATGTTGGTCCGCTTGCTGTTGATATCGATGATGATGGCGTTTATGAGATTTTTGTTTCTGGTATGCTTAATTCAACTCATGGAAAGATATTTTGTCTTAATGGAAGTGATGGAAGTCTTTTGTGGGAATATGAAGCGCTTGGTATTAGTATTCATTCGCCGATGGAGATTGATGATTTAGATAATGATGGGACGTATGAGATGGTGGTTTCGGCCGGGAAACAGACGATATCGTTGAATTGTGAGGATGGAAGTGAGTTTTGGGTTATACCTTATGAGTCTGATTCTACTCATTTAGCAATTGCCGATATCGATCGGAATGGGTATCCATATGTATATATTTGTTCTGGTGATGATAAAAGAGGATTAGATGGTAGTGGTCGGATACGTAAGTTACGGGGTATTGATGGTTTTGTAGTTGCTGAGCATTTTTGTTGGCGGCCCGTGTATGGTGGCATTTCGATTGGAGATATTGAGGGTGATGGTTCTATTGAGGTTTTTCTTACTGATCGGGGGAAAGATTTTGGTGATGCTGGATATGGAAAGGGGATTCAGTGTTTTGATGATGAATTGAATCTTTTGTGGTATCATGATGAAGTGACTTGTAGTAGTCATAATGCTGCATTAATCGATATAAATGAAGATAGTATTCTAGATATTGTTACGTTACAATTGAATTCCCGGGGGAATCTGAGTGGTGGTATATATGTCATCAATGGTTCCTCTGGTGAAAAGATGAGTGGGAAATTTAGTGATGATCTGGGTTTGCGTGTTCAGAGTCAACCTGCTATTTATGATCTTGATCATGATGGGAATATTGAGTTGCTTACTTGTCGGAATAGCTCGATTAAGGTGTGGGATTTGACTGCTTGGTTGTTGGAAAAGACGCTCCCTGGATCTTATGCTGGTTCACCTAAGATGGCTAATGTTGTCGGCGATGATGATCTGGAAATCATTACTTCTGTTGGTGATGATGGTTTTGTTCGGATTTTTGATAATACCTATGCAGAGGTGTATCGGTTAGAGATATCAGCGATTGGTTCAAATTTAGTGCAGGATATCGATGGCGATGGATTAAATGAAATCGTGTTTATTTTAAGTAATGGTATCGTCAAATCATATGATTTGAACGCAGCTGCATCGACAAGGCCCGTTCGGACTGAGAGTTTCTATTATAGTGAGCGAAACCTTGGTGTTGGCGTGTTTATTCCCGTGCCTGCTGGGAAACAGTATGGCGGTAAAGATGGAAGTTCACGAAGTCGACCAATCCTAACCTTTTATAGTGGTCCTGATAGGGGAGATCAGGGTGTCGATTACAATTTTACCATTGCTGCGCGTGATGATGATAACGACTCACTCCAATATTTTTTTGATTGGGGAGATGGATCAAGTGATCAAAGTAAGTTTTTACCCAATGAAGATCAATATGAAGTCACTCATAATTGGAATGAAGCAGGAAGATTTGTTATCACTGCTGATATAACCGATAATCAATCGTTTACTTCAATTGAATATACCATTTTGATTGATGCTATTGAAGTGTTTGGTTTGGGT
>CAZTFR010000011.1:7561-46223 GCA_964612945.1 uncultured Thermoplasmatales archaeon | reverse complement strand
ATTCTAATAATGATGAAATATATGACATATTCTATAATAGTAAAAGTGGTGAGAAAATAGAGGTAGGATTGCAGGAATCGTTGTATCTTATTGATTTAGAGGATGATGGTACTTGGGATTATTTTTATGATGCTGAATCGAATCAATTGACTAAATATCAGCAGCCATTTGATGTTGTCTTGTATACAGGAATCATCGTAATTGTGCTTATTGTTCTTCTTTTTGTGATTGCCATTATTCGTAGACGGGGCCGCTGACATTATATTAAATTGAAAGAAATTTTAATAAAGGTTCAAATAAATCATATTTATTGATTTGCTATGATTCGATTATCATTTATCGCTTTAGTTATTATCATGTTACTAAGTCTAATTTGTTCAGGTTGTTTTGAATCTGATTCATCGTCGCAGGGGGATGTTGAATCGATTGTAGTCTCTGGTGATGGTGTCTCACGGGTTATTGATAGACCAGATGAATCAATTCGTTTAGTTGTGTCTGGTTTTAATTGTATTGTCACCGTTAGTATGCAGACTAATCTTACTGAAGTTGATCTTACGGGTGATGATAATATTGTACGAGTGTCGCGGAATCATTCGTTTATTTCGACCATCAGTGGTGAAAACTCTGTGATTAATTATTATGATTGATTATAACCTGAATTTCGCACTTTAGTCTAAATTCTGCTCCTTTTTTAAATTAGAACACATTTCGCACATGACATATTTTACTATGTTTTCAGCTAAGCATCCTGGCTGAAAAACACGTTATCCAGGGTCTTTTCCACAAAAAATCAGAGTATTGATCCAATCAAAATTAGAAAACACCCGTCTCTTCACCCCATTTTTACCAATAATGATGGTAAGTGCGAAATTTTTCAAGCTCTTTTTGATAAATTTTGTTGAAACACGACGTAATGTCTCGTGCTTAAAACGAAGGAAACTAATCACCAATTGAGCAAGAAAAGCAATTAAGATAGAACCATAGATTTCCTCCGAGGTCCACACCCGTGTTGGACGGATATCTATCTCATTTTTCATGCTATGAATAAGTTTCTCAACGCAGTTTTTTTCCCGGTAATAAATCAATGCTTTATGAACTGAGAAATCTTTGTTTGAAACCAATGCAAAAAATCCTTCTTTCCCCATGATTGAACGTTTTAAAGCTTCCTCAATTGCTTCTTCTCGAGACACCCCCAGTGAGTGGAAACGTATATGACAGATGCGTCTTTAAAAAATGATTGCTGTTCCGATATTTCTTGCGAGGTTTCTTTTTTGACTGAATGGTTTTCTGCAATTCTATTGCTTCATCGTATTCTTTCTCCAATCGTAATTTTCTATTCGTCAGGACATCAGCACATAATCTTGGAGAGAAATACAGATATTTCGTTCGACTGGGAAACACCAGTTTTTTCCCATACATTTCCTCATTTTTATTTCCGGTGACCACACGTCTCCAGTCTTCTTTAGAAAACGTGTTTAGATGATTTTTCACATCGCTTTGATTGAGTTTCATCCGGGAAAGATATTTCATGTTATGAGAAACAATGAGATCAAAATTAGGTATGCCTGATGCACCAGCATCAAAAATAAGAAAGGATCCTGTTTTTAACCCCGGTTTGATCTGTTGAAACGTTTGTTTAAAATGGGTTTGATCGTTCATATTACTTGGTTGCACCGTCAATCCTACTGGAAGCTTTGAATGTTCATCTACTGCATAGCCCATCGTGACCTGCGGTCTATCCGGTCGATGATCTCTGCTTTTGCCATAGCGGATAAGATCTGATATTTTTGCTTCGAAATGAATACTGGTCCAATCCATGAACACCATATCCAATCCAATGCCAAACTCAGTTTTCATCATGATGAGAAGATGATGAAGGATGTGGTGTCTGTTCTTTCCGATGATTCCCAATCCTCGGTAGAGTGCATCTTTCCCAAAAGGATCTAAGTGGAGTTCTTGCAAGAGTAATGGATTGTTGTTCATCCACGTATGGCATTGTATTGTGGAGTGATCTTCAGTGAGTTTATATGAGACCATGCCAGTTATGAGGTTGATGAGTGAATGACCGCAGTGCTTGAGGTCATCAAGCACTGGTGGAAGATGGAGTTCTTCAAAAATTTGTTTAACGGTTTGGATGGTTCCTATCGGAAAGGTCTTATTCTGGTTGGGCTTTATGTGTTGTGGTGTCTTCAGAACGGTTTGTATTTTGTCACCAATAAAATACAAACTGCTGAAGACACTTAATCTTTATTTAAGTGCGAAACTCAGGATATAGATTATATTATTATTTCATATATATATTTTAAATAGTGTTTTTTTATTCATTATTTTTCCGTCGAAAATCTTTTAAGCTCATAGAAAATGATAGAATTGTCGAAAATATTCGAGGGTGGGACTAACAAAAACTATTTAGATAATTAATTAATATGGTAATTATATTAATTCCAATATGTAAGTAGCTTCCTGCTGCCTTACAGTGGCTATGTACCTATGAGATGAGAGGAAAATTGGTGAGACTGTAATCGTGGAAAAGAAGAGGCTGTGGATACCGAATATATATTATTCTATTAAATCGAAATTATCACTTAGATTATGGATTTTTATTCGGTCGATTATTTGGTCAACTTGGTATTTTATCACTTTGCATTTTTCAACAGTTACCTTTAATTATGATTACCGACAAAGTCCTATTGATAGTCAGTATCTATCATGGTATGAGAGATTGGAGGAATGGAAGATGCAGAAAAAATATACACATTACAAAATTGTGTTTGTAATTGTGATAAGTGCTTTTCTGATTTTCACGACAATTAGTCCGATATCGATGTCGGATTCATCAGATTTCGTGTCGTTGAAATGGACCTGCGATACCGATATGAAATCCTTTGCCGGCCCTGTAACCAAGGATATTGATGGTGATGGGATTCATGAAATCTTTATCGCAGGACAATGTCAATCAAATACAGCACTTGGTGTGGTGATGTGCATTAACGGAGCAGATGGTGAGATCATCTGGCGATATAATGTTCAAATGCCAAAAAGCGGTGGTGAGTGTGAACCTCACCTTCCGGTAATCGTGGCTGATTTAGATAACGATGGAACATTTGAATTAGTTCATACAAAATATCATGGTACCGTTGCACGAAATTGTGAGGATGGCAGTATCTTTTGGGAGTCAAACTATCGTGCTGAATATCACAATTTTTTAGTCGCTGATACCGATGAAAATAACCTACCCTATGTCTATATTGTCAGAAGTTGGGCCGCATACCCAAACGAACCTTATGGACGAGTCTACAAGCTTAACGGTAGAGATGGTACTTTAGTTGCAACTTCAGATACCACACAACGATGGTGTTCTTATGGTGGTATCTCAATTGCCGATCTTGATCGTGATGGTGAATATGAGATTTTGGTAACTGATCGATATGGTTGGGGTGGAGAAGGAGTTCATTGTTTTACAGAGGATCTCACTCTGAAATGGAATTCACCAGTCTATACCGCAAGTCATTCTGCAGTCATTGCAGATGTTGTCGGTGATGAAAATCTTGAAGTAATTGTCTTACGACAAGCAAATAGCAATGGTGGTATCCGTATTATCAACGCTGATGGATCAACCTATCGATACGATGGATATTTAGGCCTTGGAACTCACACCCAGCCAGCAGTATATGATATTGATAATGATGGAAATCTTGAACTCATTACTTCATATAATACTGTTCCAAAGGTATGGGATTTAGTTGATTGGAAACTTGATGCAACATTAACCGGAATTGTAACATCAGGACCACCGGATATAGCAAATGTCATCGGTGATGAAAACATGGAAATCATCGCCTGTTCTGGATCTGGAGTGACACCTATATTTGATAATAATTATCAAAAACTCTGTGAAATTCCAACAAGTGCTTATTCTAGTGTTGTACAAGATATCGATGGTGATGGATTGCATGAACTCTTGCTCCATCATATCGGTTTTCTCAAAGCATATGATACCGATGCTTCTGCTCCATATCCACTCGTTCGATCTGAGATTCCATATTATAGTGAGCGACGAACGGCAACTGCAGAATATATCGCACCTTTGGGAAAGACTGCCCCCGTTGAGAATAGTCCACCTAAATTCCGCTACATCTATCCAGCAAATCATTCCAAAAATATACCGTTAAACCCTGTTCTACAATCAGATATTGTTGATCCCGATGGCGATCTCATCAATTGGAAAGTAGAGTTATTCGAATATGGAGACTGGGCCCTTCTCGACTCAGGAACCGGTCCTGATGGAGTGGCAACCGTAGCAGTTGAAACATCGACAATAACCTCATTTAATACTGAATATCGATGGAGAATTCTTGCCATCGATCCAGATGGCCAGGGATCCTGGGTGAAAAAAACACAGACATTTCGAACAATTTCTGAACCCGTCAGCTGGTACAACAAAAATTGGCAGTACCGAAAGATTATCCAAATAGATAGTGACAATATCGAAGAACCCTTATCAAACTTCCCTGTACTTATCTCTGTTGACTCAGATGCAGATCTTGCTGATTATGTAAAATGTCAGCCCAATGGTAATGATATCCTGTTTACGGATTACTATGGCACGAAACTCAACCATGAAATCGAACTCTTTGATGAAACAACAGGGAACCTCATCGCATGGGTCAATGTAACTTCACTGCGGGCAAATGGAGATACAACTCTCTATATGTATTATGGAAATCCTGATGCAGAAAATCAACAGAAACCAACGAAAACATGGGATAGCCACTATGTCCTTGTACAACACCTGAATGAACAATCAGGCACCCTCAAGGATTCATCAATATATGGAAACGATGGATTTTTAACGGATGATGATTACGATAGCAATCCAGGATCTAAATCAATCATTGGAAAAGGAATTCATCTCGCAGGTGATTTAGATTACATAGACTGCGGGAGTGATCCAAGCGTATTGCCCGATAGCTATACCATTGAAGCATGGACAAAGATCACCGGGCCATCAACAGAAAAATATGCACTCTTCTCCTGGACAGGCACCTGGAAAAGCATCTTTTCAGGAAATTACCATGAAAACACAGGAATCATCGAATTAAACAGCAACAACTATCAATATTTCAGCCATGGAACAAATGAGCTTGATGCTAACGAATGGCATCACCAAGCATTTACTGTACCTGGTACAGACATCAATGATGTCACACTCTCAGAGTTATTTGCCGACGGCGTCCCACTCGAAAAAGATGCCACGTATACAGCAGGACCCCAAGAAACAAAGACAATTGCACGAATTGGTCTTGCAGGCGACGCAACAGCATTCAACGGATATATCGACGAATTCCGAATATCAGATATCGTTCGAAGTGACGGATGGATCTCAGCATGCTATCAAAACCAACTCGATCCACAATCCTTTTTTACCTATGGTGATGAAGAGATGTATTCATTTGAAAAAGAATGGCAATATAAAAAACAAATCACCATTGAAACACCGTCTATTGACACGGATTTACTGAATTACCCATTATTACTTGATCTGCTAGATAATGACCTCTGTGAAGATGCATTATCTGACGGAAGTGATATTCTTTTCACTGATCAAGAAAAAAACAAACTCAGCCATGAAATCGAATATTACAATGGCGAAACTGGTGAACTTGTTGCATGGGTCAACATACCTCTTCTCAGCAGAAACCAAGAAACAGTCATCTTTATTTACTATGGCAACCCCTCTGCTGTCGATCAACAAGAAATGTATGATACTTGGGATTCTCATTTTATGGCCGTCTATCATATGAATGAAAATAGTGGTGAGGTCACCGATTCAACCCAAAATACAGCTCACGGTACCCCACATGGATCACTTGAGCAAAATATCATGGGACGTATTGATGGTGCAGACTACTTCGATGGAGTTGATGATCATATAACACTTCCAACCGTCTTTTCAGATGAAATTGATTTCACCATTGAAGCCTGGATTTATACCGACCCAGGATGTCGCTATTTCATCTCTCAATGGACTGATTTCGAAGGAGTCTTTTTACAGATAACACCTAGTGGAACATATC
Source organism: uncultured Thermoplasmatales archaeon (assembly GCA_964612945.1). GTDB lineage: Archaea > Thermoplasmatota > E2 > DHVEG-1 > DHVEG-1 > CAZTFR01. The sequence continues at coordinate 40,146 of CAZTFR010000011.1, read as the reverse complement.
TTCAGTATTATATCAATGAACAGAAAGGTGGTATAGGTGGTATCAAACCAGAAACCTGGTATCATATTGTGCTCAGCTATGATGGGCTTGAAGCAAAACTCTACGTCAACGGGAGCACACCAATAATCGGAAATGCCTCTGCACCCCGCTGGCCTCTAGAACCCACATTTATCGGCGATCGATCAGAAGGAGACCGACAATTCCATGGAATCATCGATGATATCCGGTTCTCCAATATCGCCCGTTCCCATAATTTCATCATGACCTCATTTACAAATCAAAACAACCCCGATGGATTCTACACGATCGGTGCCGAAGAATTAGTCGACGGATAAAAACACCCTCTCCCCCCTTTTTTTCTCTTTTTCGTTTTCTAATCTCTATTAGAAGAATTTAAAATAACCTAGACTATTCTGCTACAAAAAATAGAATAAGGCCATGTAATGAATGTTGTCTGGATTACCGTTGACTCCCTACGAGCTGACTTTATTGATTATTATAAAATCTGCAGGCTCCCAGATGATCTGAAACATCATCGAAAAACAACACTAACTCCTAACATTGATAGCTTGTGTGAGCAGTCGTGTGTATTTACCCAGGCTTTTGCCAATGGTGTTGATACCGGTCATTGCAATCCAGCAATGCTTAGTTCGACCTATCCGCTAGATTACGGAGGAGTACAGCGGTTATCGAAAAAACGGATTATTCTTCCAGAAATTCTTAAGCAGAATGGCTATCATTGTTATGGGTTCAACTCTAATCCCTGGATCTCAAGCTTTTTTGGCTACAACCGGGGGTTTGAGCATTACTATGATGACATTAAATACGGGGGGAGAAAAACCAGCTTTACACGTATGCTTCGCTGGTTGTCCAAACCGTATTTAGAAGCTGAAAAACTCAACCAGCAGATGTTTGATTTTGGTGATCAGATGCAGGAGCCGTTTTTCCTGTGGGTGTATTATATGGATGTTCATGTACCGTACCGGGTGGAGGGTATTCCCGGGGTATCAAATGTGCAGGCTAAGTATTGGATAACAAAAGTCCAGGATCGACCATCTGATCGGTTGAAAAAAAATCTCTTAAACGCCTATCAAACCGGCGTTTCTTGTGTTGATCGTGCGATTGGTGAGCTACTTGAGTATCTTCAGTCAAAAAAACTCATGGAAAATACGGTGACGCTTTTGAACGCGGATCATGGAGAGAAATTCTGGGAACATGGAACCTATGGCCATGCAGGAGTGCCTTATGATGAAGTGATTCATATCCCTTTTTTAATCCAACTACCAAAAGATGGAGATTCGAAAGCGAAGAAACACCAGCAGGTTGATGGATTGGTTTCCCATCTTGATATTCTGCCAACGATTCTCGATCTCTTAGGGATCAAATCTCAACGTATCGTTGAAGGTGAAAGCTTGGTCCCGATTCTATATCAAAAAAAGAGTAAACCTCTTGATGAACGAATGATCACCGTTGAGGGATGGGTAAACAATGTTGATGATATGCAGCTGTGTCTTCGAACTAAAAAATGGAAATATATAATTCACAAGGATCGTCGGGAACTCTACGACTTAGAAAATGATTCGAAAGAGCAAAATAATTGTGTGAAAGAGCACCCAGCAGTAATGGTTGAGTTTGAGAAAATATTACAAAAGCGTGCTCAACAATATCTCGATAAAACAAAAAAAGTTCTCACAACAACTACTCAGAAATTAAAAACTCAAACAAACAGCTAATCCACTGCTTCTCGTAAATTCCGATTCTTAAAATAGGAGAACAAAACCATACCCACAAATACCACAATAAACACCAATAATAACCAATATTCGTCACCCTTAACCAAAGGCAAGCCAAATTCTTCCCAGCTCAAAGGATATAAAAATCGGATCCCACCTGAGAAATTCATAAGCAAACCATCAAGCAAAAAATGCGTAAAAATACCAAGCGAAAGGGCAAGAAACGCTTTTTTTGATGCAAACAAAAGACTAATACACCCACCAATCAACAACGCCACCAACGGGGTATGAATAAAACTGAAGAAATGCACATGTTTCAAGCCAACCCAAGTAAATATCATATCAAGCTTAGCAAGATCAGGAATCAACGAACCCAATATCACAAGGCCAACATCCAACCGTGTACTCTTTGCAGAAATCCATCCTGCCAAGATGTGCGTCACCCAATCAGGCATCACTATCCCTCCGAAGAAACAAAAAATCCTTCCGATCAAACTTCCAGGTCTTGTAAAAAACATAGGTCAAAATCGGAATCGCAGGAACAGACCGAACAATAGCAACAACCGATTCCAACGGTTGTTTCAAGAAAATATCACGAGCAGAAACAAGATAAGCCCCTTCAATCACACCAATAATTTCCACAATATCCCCACGTTCAAACACCTGACCATCAGCACTCAACAGTACCTCAAGCTGAGGAAACGGTGGTTCCTGCAAAATCACCTGTAACCGATTATCACGTTCATTAAAATCAATCACTTCACCAACAAATAAAATTTTAGATCCAGTATATGAGACAGGATCACTAATCCGAATACTCTTGGCATATTCCACATTGTCCTGGTAGTTAACATAACCATATAAACAGAAAAAAATGACAAAAAGAAGCAACAATAAACCCAGAAACAAACGATTCCACCGCATACAACAAAACAGATAAGATAGAAACACACCTTTTAACCATTCGGATACTACCAAATTACAATATCAAAACTCTCACTCAAATCAAATTATATAAAAAAACCACTATAATTTTCAAAACAAGGGGGAAAATGATTAAATAAGCAATAGAAAATAAACCCTATCACAAATTATGTTTCTCTTCACCATCACACAACAAGAACTCACCATACCTTTCCCAAACCATTCCATAGAACAACACAAAATAAACAACCAGTACATTACCATCATCACAGATAAAGCAGTATCACATCTTATTGAAGAACCACAAGGCTTCACCCTCCTAGAAACACCATCAGAACTGAATAACCAGCCCATACTTTTCTCAGCCATAAAATACACGAAAAAAAACAAAAAAATCACCATCTACAAAGCCCCCCTCGCAGGACGACCGATTTATTACTATACCAATAAAAAAGGAGAATTTTATTGTTCAACCCATATCACACTCCTACGACAAGCAGGAGTAATAATACAAGAAAACACCAACGCACTCCCAGAATTCTTCGTCTACCGCATGGTCATGCCGCCACAAACACTCTACAAAGACATCTCACAACTCTCCCTTGGAGCAACAGCAATACTACACATTAAAGATACCGGATGCAACATCACCGCCATCGAAATGTATACACCACCACAAGAAAACCACTCGCTAACATCACCCCAAAAAAATACAGAAAAACTCTACGAGCTTTTAACGAAAACTATCGAACCACTCCGAGAAATAAAGAAAAAAAGCACACTGCTCTTTAGCGGTGGCCTAGATTCATCAATACTTAGTGTTATCTGCAAAGAAACCCTTAATTTAAAAACAACATACTCCAGCGGCTATCCCTTCGAAGAACCACAACTCAACTACGAAAAAGAATACGCAATCACCGCAGCCAAGGCACTCGATCTCGATCACCACTACATCCAGCCAACAAACGCCGAATACCTTCAAGCATTCATCGAATCCATCGCCATTGCAGAAGAACCACTCCACCACCTCCAAACACCTCTCTTCCACTATGTGTATACACAAATGCCAACGACAACCCAAATCGTCATCAACGGTCAAGGCGCAGGATCATACATGGGATACTTCCCCTATTACCTCTACATAAAGGACAAACCCCTCATTCGATTCCTTGCCAAACCACCCATCACATCACTCTTCAGACCCATTCTGAAATATTCAAAGAATGGAAAAAAACTCATCAACTATGCAGAAAAAGCACAAAAAATAGATACATATCTATTAGATGATGTAAATCATCCCATCTGGTCATGGATGGATTACGGATCAAAAGAATGGGCACAACAATATTTCAACACAAGCCCTAGCCAAATACATAAAACTCGCACCACCTACGTCAACCGTATCAAACACCGATCTATCTATGATATCGCCTCACTTTATTCCATATTCAGCGATGAAGACATCACCCTTTTACTTTGGTCAAAAATCGCAGAAGCACACCACAAATACCTCTACTTTCCCTTTTATGATACGAATCTTTTAAACTACCTCTACCAAATCCCCTGGAAAACAAAACTACACCCGCCCCGTGGAAAAATCAAATATGATCTCGCAAGACAATGCAACCTCCCATCCTTCATCACCGAACGAAAAAAAATAGGCTTAAACATTCACACAAACACCTGGGCTGATAAAAACGGGATTTTTGAACCAATTATACCCTTAGCTTCCAAAATCATTGAGGAGAAACAACTACGAAATCTGCAATCTAACGGGACGAAAAAAAGTACGACCTTCTGGAATCTTATCAACTATGCAATATGGAAACGAATCTGCATATTAAATGAACCTGTTGAAGATTTACTGAATGAATTAGATAAATAATCATGGTCTATAGCTTGAATTTTTATACTTATAATTTTAGACCGATAGCTTTATTTCACTCTCAATAAATATCGCGACAACCCAAAAACTCTGGTCAATGCAAAAAATAAAATAATAAGATAACCGTTGAGGATAATTAAATGAATACAAAATTATATAAAAATAAAGATATAATATGTATCATTGGACTGGGTTACGTAGGTCTACCCCTAGCACAACACTTCTCCAAATATTACCATGTCATTGGATATGATATCGACAAAAAGAAAGTTGAGAAACTTAAAACTGAAAACCTAACCTTTCAAATAACCAAAGATCCAACCAAAATTCAAAAAGCAAATTTCATCATTATAACTGTTCCAACACCCTTAACAAAATCAAAAGAACCAGATTTGTCATATGTAAAATCAGCTTCAAAGATAATTGGAAAAAACTTACAAAAAGGAGCTACCATAATATTAGAATCAACAGTATTCCCTGGGGTAACAGAAGAAATCGTTGCACCAATTATTGAAAAAACATCAGGTTACAAATTAGGAAAGGATTTTAAAATAGGATACTCACCAGAGCGAATCAACCCCGGTGACAAAAAACATAAACTGGGCCATATCACAAAAATTGTATCAGGCATAGACAAACAAACAACGGAAAAATTAGCCAAATTATATGACACAATTACTACCGTTTATTGCACCGAAGATATTAAGACCGCTGAAGCTGCGAAAGTGATCGAAAATATCCAACGAGATATCAACATTGCATTGATGAATGATTTAGCCTTAATTTGTAATAAATTAAACATCGATATCAAAGAAGTACTAGATGCAGCTCAAACAAAATGGAATTTCATCCGATTTGACCCAGGAATGGTCGGAGGACATTGCATCCCCATAGATCCATATTATCTAGTTCATAAAGCAAAGCATCTTGGCTATCATGCAAAAGTCATACTTGCAGGACGGTCAATTAATGATTACATCCCGAAACATGTCGCCATGACCGTTCTAAAAGGTTTAAACGAAGCTGGAAAAGTAATAAGAAAATCCAAAGTCCTCATCATGGGTCTAACCTACAAAGAAAACGTACCTGATACCAGAGAATCCCCAGTAAAAACAATCATTGAAGAATTAAACACATTTGGCGTAGATCTCTATGGATACGATCCAATCCTTGATAAAAACCAAACCACCTCCTTTGATTTAACGATTATCAATGAATTAAAAGGAAAATATGACTGTATAATTATCACCGTAATGCACGATCATTTCAAGAAATTGACACTTGATCAACTAAAACGATACATGATAGAAAAACCACTCCTCGTCGATGTACGAAGAATTTTTGATAAAGATTCAGCGAAAAAGAAAGGATTCATATATAAAAGCCTATAACTACGGTTAACCAAGATGAACATTATTCAAAGAATCGTTAAAAATACTTCAGCATTATTTGCCGGGCAACTTATCATAATGGTGTTAACAGTTGTCTTATCCATTTTTTTGGCACGGATATTAGGAGATGCTATTTTTGGTCAATATACATTTGCCCTCGCTCTTGCGTTTTTATTTTCTAGCTTTAACGGTGTTGGATATAACACACTGCTGATCCGAGATGTCTCAAGAGATAAAACCCAAGCTCGTAGATATCTTGGTAATATTCTAATAATCCGTTTGATTTTTTCGCTAATTATATTTGGCCTGATCATCATCACAACTATTGCTGGTGGATATTCTCAAGACATGCAGATAATCATCTATCTATTCTGCATCTCAATCTTAATCGTAACTTTATCATCCGTTTTTAAAACCATTTATAGAACATATGAAAAAATGGAATACTCAGCGTTTGTCACAATTCTTTCAAACATAATAAAAGTGGGACTAGGCCTAATTGTTCTATACCTTGGCTATGGATTATTGGAAATTGCAATGGTCTATCTGATTTCAAGTCTTATTGAGTTCATCGTTAGCTTTCTAATTTGTGAAAAAAAATTCGTGAAATTAGAACTGAAATTCGATTCTATATTTTTCAAAAAAACCATTAAAATTGCCCTTGCTCTGGGTATGTTATCCATTTTTGGAATAATCTACGTAAGAGTTGACACCATCATGCTCTCATATTTTAAGGGAGACGAAGTGGTTGGTTGGTATAATGCCGCTTATGATCTAATCAGGGGTCTGAAACCATTTCCACATTTATTCATGTCTGCATTATTCCCTTTAATTTCATACTATTATGTCTCATCAAAGAAAGCATTGAATAAATTCTTTGAAAAATCTCTAAGATTTCTCTTAATCCTGGGCCTTCCGATGAGCTTGGCAATCACGTTGCTAGGAGAGAGAATCATCCTCCTCTTTTATGGTCAACAATACCAAAATTCGATAATCGCCCTTCAAATCCTCTCCTGGGATATTCTCTTAGTCTTTCTCTACTCCGGTTTAGCATTTTTCTTAATCACCGCAGATAAACAAAACCAAATGGTCATCATCGCTGGATGTACCGCATTATTCAATGTCGTTCTCAATCTATTATTAATCCCCACCTATAGCTTGGTTGGTGCCGCAATCGCAACCATAGCAGCGGAGAGCTTTCTATTCATTGCCTATATCTATATAAATTTCAAGCATATCACCAAAATACCAGTTCATAAAATCGTAATAAAACCAATAATTGCCAGTATACTTCTAGGCTTTTTTATCTATTACCTGATAAATCTAAATTTTGCCATCCTTGTACTAGGCGGGGTTCTGCTCTATTTTGGAATTTTAATCATATTAAAAGAGTTCTCAAAAGAGGATATATCATTACTTAAGAATCTTATAAAAAAAGAGAAGCAACCCGAGTGAAATCTCGTTAACCGAAAGAAATTAAAACAAGAAAAAATTAATTGACTACTAATTTCGATAAAAAAATAGTTATAAAGGGTCTATCTATAGTAAAAATAAAATCACCATTTGGGAAAGCATAATGACTATGATATCGACCAAGAAAATAATAGTAATATTTCTAACAATTTCAATTTTTACAGGAATTATTATTCAAAAAAATATTCTAGCCGAACAGGAAATTCCACCAGACAGTAAAAAAAGCCCCATCAATAAATATTTTACCACAAAGAAAATAGTGTGGACTCTTGATGATTATCAAATCCAAACCGATCATCACCCACCACATAAAGGATTTGAAAATTTAAGTGAAAAAATCGTACAGTATGGTGGCCATGTTAATATCATGATAATATTTACAAGTGAAAAATACACCTCACTATATAACAATGAAATAAGAAACTACTCTGTAGTAGACGAATTTGGATGGTCTCCAGAAAAAATTAATGCTAGCTTAGAGTTCTTTCAAAGACCAAATATTTATCCACAATCTCATGGGTGGAACCACTCAGAAAACATCAACTCCGCTAATCTAAGTTTTGCACAAACAATTATCAATTTTACATTTTGGAACCTAAAAAACAATTACAATATTACCCCCACATTTTTCTTAGGTCATTCTGCTCATGGCAATTACAATATGTCATTAGCATTGAAACAATTCAGCGAAAAAAATTGGATAGTATATAGCGAACACTTCCGGGTCGCCAATGAAAGTTTATTCCCCGATCAGATAACACCTGCAGTGCCACATCTAAAAATACCCGAATTTGTTGCACATTTTGATCCCCTCTTTGGATGCGCATGGGGTGAGCCTTGTCAAAGCCTAGCAGATGCAAAATTGCTTTTTAACTCCTCAACCAATGGAAAAGAAATAATCCATATCCGAGGACACACAAGATTCTTAAACGGATCAGATCAACGAGCAATAGAAAATTTATCGCTCTGGCAGCAATGGATCGATTGGATCTACCAAGAACACGACCTCATCAACATAAATCATACGCAAGCAATTCAGTATATTCTTGATAAAGAAAACATCCGAGTCATCAAAAATTCAGAAACAGAATATCTCATCGATTTAACAAATTGTACGTATGATCATGAAATACTATTTACAAAGATGACAACAAATGAATCTAAAGTAAATATAGTATATGAAAACAATACCAACCTTCTCGGAGCAATTGAAGAAGATACATTTCTGCAATTAAATCACGGCCAAATATACACTTATACGGAAACTAAAAGAGAAGATTCAACGGCCTTAACTATAAGTTTAGAAATCACTCTTTTTCTCATAGCGGTTTTATGTTGTCTAATAGTCTTTCTATTTAGTAAATTCAAGTAAATTTTCCTCTGGATTATTCCGAATTACAAGGCGTTATAATACCAGATTCAAATTTATACAAAAGGAAATACACAAAAAAAGATTTTTATGTATCCTAACCTTATGGGGTGAATAATACGAAAGAAGATGAATCTACTCTCCTTTGGTGAACATAGTGAAATTTAACCACTATCAAATAGACTGGTATACCCCGGATTATCTACAAGACGTCTGTGAGTTACTGGAAGGATTTTGGGAAAAAGACCCTGATATAAATATTGCACATTTCAAATGGAAATATTTGGATAATCCCTACACAGATAAACCCCTTGCACTCATCGCAAAACACAAAAATAACATCGTTGGTTTTAAAGGATTATTTATCACAAAATGGGAAATAGCAGATCAACAATTATTTTTAGTGTGTGCTTCAGATGGGAAGATTCATCCTGATCACAGAAGAAAAGGTCTATATTCATCGCTAACAAACTATCATTTACAACAACTAGATACATCAGAGTATAATGCCTATATTGAAACAAGTGGTAATATAAACGCCACAAAAGCATCACTAAAACTAGGTTGGAAACCACTTGCACCCCGGATATATCCCAGAAAAACAACATTTACCAATGTTATGATGATGTATTTAAAAAAGAAATTAGGGTTTAATCTACAGAGAAATAATATTACATTTGGCACTTACAACAATATCGAAATCAGTAAAAGTTGTCATTATAAAGACATAATCAAATTAGAACACACAATCAATAACAACAACAATGTCCTACAGCTAGTTAAAGATGAAACGTTTTATAAGTGGAGATTTGGCAGTGAACGAAGAAACTATATGTTCTACTATTACTATGAACAAGGGGAACTAAAAGCGTATATAATTGTCCTTGTAGAAGAATATAACATAGCAAAAATTATCGATTACGCCTTCGTCAAAAAACAATATATATCTTCTTTACTAACCCATATAATTAAAAACAATCATTTCAATATTATATCCATTTTAGAAATAAGTCTAAATGACGAATTAAAAGAAATACTACGACGAATGAATTTTTCAGCTAATGATCTTTTTAGTATTTTTATCAAAGAAGAAGAAAACCTCCAAATCACCATTCGACCGGTAAAAAACGAATACAAGCAAAATGATTGGAAAATAAACACTCTTGATATAAGAAAGAGCAGTAATTGGATGATCAAAGAAATATGTTCTGATGGAGTGTAAATGAGTGGTTTTTAAAAAAACAATTTCAAATCACTTTCCAAAATCACCAATTGTCACACTCTACCATGACATCGAACAAGATATCGATTCAAATGCGGATAAAGAGACCTGCCGAATAATCCTAAAAGAGTTCTTACAATTAGAAAAAAAATACAACGTAACGACTACCTATAACATCGTTGGTAAAATCTACGAAGAGCAACCTAATCTCATCAAATGGATAACTTCTCAAGGGCAAGAAATCGCATTTCATTCATATCATCACCCATCCGATTGGAATAAAAAATATTATGCAGAAGAAATTCAACGATGCCGACAAATATCGGATTTGCCAAAGGGATATCGCTCTCCGCGATCACAATGGAATAAAACTACTCTGAAAACACTCTGGAAACAAGGGTTTACATGGAATGCTGAAGGCGATACCAAAACAACTCCTTATTATATCTATAAAGATATCGTACGATTGCCTATTGCAACAGATGATTGGCTTCTTCATCAAGGAAAAATTGAAGTCAACAGATGGATACAAAATTTTGAAGAACTATTCAACACAAGATCATATATCGCGTTTGGTTCCCATGACTATATATTCAGTTTTTCTCCAGAGGATCGACTACAAGCTTGGGAAAAAATAATTAAAATTGCAATTGAAAAAGACGCACATTTTGCATCCTTTTCACAGGTTGCAGATATCTTTCGACAAACAACTAACTAGGATGAAGATTTCTCGCATTTTTATGGACGATTTGAAAAAAGGCGATCTTTCATTGTAGATTAAATTTCAATATCAATTTCAGATATGGCATATCGACGTTTTCCAGATCGTGTTGGAGGAATAGTGTCTGTAAATTGAATCTCAATGTTCATTTCCTCTCCAAGATATGATTTCATTAATTTAATTAATGATTTTGAATCTTTATTTGTATAGCGTTCCCCTTTCACAACCTTAAGGACAATTTTTTCTTTCGTTTTTTGAATGATTTGAATTTGCAAAAGATTTTCAAAATCTTTTAGTGCAAAGGTAAGACAGGCACCAGTTATATACCCTCCATCTGTTCTTCTAAGTTGGTCCGAAACTCTTCCTTCAAGAGATTTCATCAACGGGAGTCCTCGCCCACAGGGACATCGTTCATCTGAAAGTATACCCATGTCTCCTATGTCATATCGAATAAATGGCATTGCATATACCGATAAATCTGTAATGATAATTCTCCCTTTTTCTCCTGCTGCTACATTATTACCATTTTTAATAAATTCAACAATTGCATTTTCACTGGATAGATGATACCCAGAGTGCTCAGGGCATTCTCCAGCTTGCAATGAGGTATCCCGACCGCTATAATAATCAAAGACTTCACACCCAAATACTTTCTCGATTGTTTTTCGCTGGTAATCAAATAGGACGTCAACACTTGTCAAAATTGCCGTTGGACGAATATCAGAAATATTACGTTTTTCCATATACAAAGCTATTAAATAGATCGCCGAGGAATATGCATTAATAAATTTTGTTTTTAATCTCCTCAGTTGTTCAATATAGCTAATTATTCTTTTTTCATCTAATGAAAAAGCATCAAAAAATATTTTTCTTTCTAATAGATTTGTCAACTTATAATTCAATTTTGCTTGGTTTGATAGATCATGAGGTGCAGCCCATAAATATGAAATTTTATCACCGATGCGATATCCTGCCCAACTCCATTGTCTATAAGCAGCAGCCATAGTGGAAGCAGTGCGTTTTTTATCTATAAAAAATTTCATAGGTTCGCCTGTCGAACCACTCGTCCAATACGGAATAATCCTTCTTGGAAAATTCTTTGATTTCAAATCTTCAAGATTATTCCGAATAATATTCTTTGTTAAAATCGGTAATTTCTTCAAATCATTTATTGTTTTAATATCATCAGGTTTCAACTTCAACTTAGTAAACATTTTATGATAATAGGGGACGTTATCATATGCATACGTAACGAGATGTCTGAGTTTTTGCAGTTGAATTTTTTTTAATTTTTCAGCAGTATACCACTGTGTTTTTTCAAAAACTCTCAGGTAGGTGAGAAAATCTTCATCCTTTGGATATCGAATTTGAATGAGGGGGTAAACCACATTTTTTAATGTTTTTGAATACATAGCTAAGCTCTGTGTTTTCAGTAGTTTGTTTAATAGTAAAGTATCATTCTATATAATATTTGTTTATCCTGATAAAATACTTGTTGTTCCACAGGAATAGATTTTATTATTTACTTGGTAATCTGCAATTATTTCTGTAATATTACTCATGCTCAACCCGTAAATGAATTTTACTTCCTTTCCAAAATTCGTATTATATAAGATAAAGTCATATGGCTCAAGTGAACCATTTATTAAGGGCGTGAATCCTTCATTTCCTGGTCGAATAGCTCGTGGATTTTCACCTCGCATAAAGAGATACATGTTGAAAAAATATCCCCAATCAACCTGGCCAATACCAATACGAGTATCAGTTGTATTCGGAAGTGCACTGACGAAAAAGAGACTTGCATTTTCCTGTTCAGGCATCTGAAATCGCGTCTGATCATACGTTGCTCGCATGGGCCCTGCGATTGATAACACAAGAATAAGAATAACAAACAATGGGGCCACCTTTCGATATTTCTCAGTAAAGACTCCAATCCCAACAATTAAAGGAATAAATACAATCTGTAAGGCACGTAAACCCAAAACGGAGTAATACATCCCAATGCCTAAATAAAACACACCCGCAAGCAATAATAATGTCAAAGGAAGACTAATCTTCTTTTTTACAAATAAAACAAAAAAACCTAATGAAATAACTAGACCTGTGAGGGGAATACGAATCCGATTGACCAAACTGATCGTTTGATCAAGAACACCAGTATTTTCCTTAAACCGCTCTGAAATCGTTTCAACATATTCACCACCAAACCCATACAACGTCTCTTCAAATGCATCAAGTATCACATCAAGAAAATACGTGGTATAATAAATCAAAACAAACAAATAAATACAAAGCAACAAAAGAAAGAAACTTGAATATTTTCTTTCACGAATGGTCATTAATCCGAAAAACATCAAAAAAATAACCGGGATAAAAGCATGAGAAAAAACCAATGCGATAAAAATAATAACAGTTAATAACCGATATTTAAACGAATCATCCTTATAGACACAGAGCAACAAAAATAGAAACACCAATGCAAGCGTCTGTGGAACCCATTGATAGTTGAGATAAGAAAACGACTCAGTAAAATAGATAGGAATTGCTAAGAATGCAACAAGAGAGGCATCAACCTTGATGGATTTTGATAAAAAAAGAAACAAATATCCACCTAACAAAATCCCATACACAATGAAAAACAAAATAGCGATTCCATTTACATTTAAACCAAGCATCTGACTTGAAATTTCATTAAGTGTAAAATAGGAAGGATACTGAAAATATGTAATAATATCTGGTTCAATTCCAACTTGATGAAAAACCACAAACATAGATTTTGCAAAACCACTATCTGAACTAGAGAGATACGAGTAAAAGAAGACATAGGAGAAAAGAATAACAGGGAAAAAAGAAGCTGCGATCAGTTTAACACTTTTCCGATGGGAAAAATATCCTGCAACAAAAAGACCAATCAGACAACAAACCATTCCCACCCAATAACTCGAATGAAATTGATAGAATGTCAACTCATCAATACTGTTGGATATCGTAATTGGAAAAGAGGAATAATAGGCATAAAACATAATGTTTAAACCAACTAAAAATAGGATACCTCCTAAGTAACTAAGATGAGTTGATTTTATTTTAATTTTCATTTGTTACGGTCCCTAGAAACTTTTCAACCTCTAAAGCTTTTTTATCCCAAGTGAACTGTTCCTCAATAATTTTCCTACCAATCTTTCCCATCTGTTTTGTATCGTCTAGATTGTGATAAAGCTTCATTATTGCTTCAGCAATTTTTTTTGGTTCTGCCGAATCAAGTAAAATACCACAGATACCATGGTTAAAAATCCGTTCATGAAATGGTATGTTGGTTGCAATTATCGGTTTACCCATTGATAGATATTCTAATGTTTTTAGTGGGGAACTTACTTGCCACCATTCATTATCTGGGGGTAGTGGAATAACACCTACATCAGCCAACGAAATATATTGAGATATCAACTCATAAGAAACTTGAGGAATAAACACAATCTGATCTTGTATTTGTGACTCATTGATAATACGTTGAAGCTCTTTTTTTGGTTCAACTCCAACAATGAAAAGTTTGATCTTTTTTGAAGCTTTTTTATCGAGAAACGCAATCGATTTAAGAAGATTATCAAGCCCCCTTGTTGGAGAATAGGATCCATGATACATGAGTACAAAATCATCTTCATTGAATGGTGATTTAATTGAGGTGTCAATCGCTCGTATTTTTCCAAATTGTTCCAGTGATACGCCAGAAGACCATAAACCAATCCGTTTTTTGTCCCAGCGATATTGTGTTACTAAAATGTTTCTTAACTCTGGTGTTATTGCAGTATACGCATCGATGAAATTTCTGCTATAATGAAGAGAAAGATCGTAAATTAAGGATCGTTTTTTATCGACCTGTAGTGTTCGGATATCCATAACAAGTGGGATATGAAGAAACGATAAAGGAATGATAAATGGGAATAATCCTTTCATCCCGTCTATCATGATGATATCCGTATCTGTTTTTCTTATGCTGAAGGGGAGGTATAGGCTGATAAATAATCCGTATATAACTGAGAATAAGATGGGTTTGTACACCGTTGGTAGATATATCATTTCAGCTGTTTCTGTTTCTTTTCTATTTATATTTTTTGCCATGACCACTGTGACGTTATGACCTCTTTTTCTCAAGCTATGAGCGAGTTCAATTCGAGAGGTTTTACAGTTATCCGCATTGGTTAATCGGGTAATAAGAATTATTTTCATTGCGCCTCAGATGTAAAATGTTATACTAATTGCATTCTTTTATCTTGTTATGTATCTTTGAGAATTTTATTAATTAGTAGATCAACGTTTCTATAATAGGAATATCTGAAGAAATTATACATGGAATTCTTTAAGATAGGGAAACGATAGTGAGCGTTGTGTTGTTTATAATCTTGCAATAAGTTTTGAAATGATTTCTTCCGTTCCTGCTTTTGAAAGAGGGTTTGTTTTACATAGTCATACAGTTTTTGATCCAAATTGTTTCGAGCTTTTATTTCCGCGATAATTGTTTCATCGTTAATGATGGTATCTTTTAATCGGTTGTCACGGGCGGCATTTCTTCGTTCATAATAAATGTTGAAGCTGGGGACATTCAATTTTTGTTTCATGAGTAAGAGTGATTCTTCAAATTGATCGGTTAGACCAACAAATGCGTAATCTTGTTGGAGGTGTTTTTTTGCCTTTTCCACATCGTAGCTTCCGATGATTCGTTTTGTCATGAAATTATCAAATCGTGAATTATCAAGGAAACTTTCAATGGTCCATTTCTTCTTCATTACATTGACTTGATATTGATAATGAGAGATATATCGCTTGACAGGATCTCGAAGAAATGTGATATATTCAATAGTTGGACATACTGCTTGATAGTCATGATAACTGCGGACGTTATGTCCACCAAATGCTTCGACAGTTGGTAGGTAGGTAAGCAGTTGATGAAGTTCCTCTTTTTTAAGGGTATTTTGGTCCTCATCTGTCCAGTAATACCAAGGGGTTAATACTAAATATTTTAGATAGTAGTTGTTGATTAGTACCTTGTGGAGGGTGGTTCCTCCAGCTCGTTCTATATGGATGAAACATAACATGGTTGGTCTCTCTTATTCATTACCAGATTTCATTAAAATAAAACAATAATTATATTTATTTTTTGTGTTCAATCGATCAAGTATAGATATCAGAGAAAACATCCTCCATTTTTTTCACAACAACTCCAATATCATAGGTCTCATTTACTTCTTTAACATTATTACTGCTAATCTTTTTCATCATTTCCTTATCGTTGAGTAAAGTAACTATTTGTTGACCGAGCTCAGTGGGATCTGGAGGGAGGGAATTAAGAAGTAATCCATTCACATGATTTTTAAAAAAATCAACTATAGCTCCAACACGAGTAGATATGACGGGTAATCCTGCTGCCATTGCCTCAAGTATGACATTTGGGAATCCTTCTGAATAGGAAGGAATAATAAAAAGATGAGCCTGCTTAAAAACAGTTGTTTTCTGATTGCCACTTCTAAATCCGAGAAACTCTACCTTTTCGCTAATGTTTAATTTCTGAGATAATTTCTGATAATTATCAAGCTGATTACCTCCACCCAATACTTGGAGGTGTGCATGTTGATTTTGTTTAAGAACATAGGTCATTGCATGAAGCAACTCTTCGATTCCTTTTGACTGTTCGATGGGATGTGCACAAAATAAAACACGAAAGTTTTTAGTATTAAATTTATTTTGATCCGCTTTATAGGAAACACTATCAACCATGGTTGAAAAAACAAAAATCTTCTTTTCATCAATTCCAATATTGATTAATTTCTCTTTAAAATCTTGAGCCAGCACCCCTATTTTTTCAGTTTTTGGTAGTAAGAATTTTAGAAGCCATCGCTTAAATCGATTATTATAAACTGCTTCAAGCTCCTCTTGACGCCATCCATGAAAAAGCACACTTGTTGGATAACCCATCAAACGTGCACATAAAACAAAGATGCCATCTCGAAGTAATGATGCTTGAATGAGATTGGAATTGATGGTAATGATATCAATATCTTTCTTCAGAAGAAGAGCAAAAAAGTCTATGATTTTTTTCAAATGCAGAATTTGATAGAGAGATTGAGAGATTGGTTTTTTCCCCTCAAACCATGTTGGATTTTTGCCTAGTGAGAAATACGAAGCCTTAAATTTTTCTTTATTCAGGTGATCGATTAATAGATCGTTGAAGCGTACGATACCACCACGTGCACCGGGGCCTCGATACAAACCAACAAAGAGAATTCGTATCATATTATATTAGAGTGTATAGCGTTGAGTGCAAAAAAATCTTTTGCAATGATGTGACTAAAAAAAATTGAAGAACTAATGCCAAAGCGCTCATCATGTGTTAATCAACTCTTCGAGAAGTTGTTCAAATCGGTTTGTGATCGATTTCCAATCATTTTCTTGAACTCTCTTTAAAGCTTTTTTACCTTCAACACTGATTTTTTCAGTATCATAGAGATCGGCTGCTTTCTGAAAGACATCCTTTGGATTGTTCACATAAATGACTCCATTTTCCTCTCCAAATTCTTGAAGTATACCCGGTAATTTAGTTGCAATTACTGGGGATGAAGATGCCATATATTCATACATTTTGATGGGAACGATATCCTTCATGATTTCATTATAATGTGCTGGAAGAATACAGATGTCAGCACGTGCAAGGAAGTCAGGGATATTTTTATGAGGTTGGTATCCAGTGAGTATGACTTGTTTCTCTAATTTTTCTTTTTTCACAAGTTTCTGTAGATTTTTAAAATCGTCCCCTTTTCCAACGATGAGTAGCTTAAAGCCCGGACGTTGTTTTTTATGTGCTGATAATTCTTCAATAAACTCTCGTAATCCTGAGAAATGATAGAGCCATCCCATAAAAAAAATAACGGTGTCGGTTTTGTTGATTTTGTATTGTTTTAGTAACTCTTTTACCTGTTTATCGTCTGTTGTTTTTTGATAATCTTTGATATTGACTCCGCCAGGGATGATTATGATTTTTTCTTTTGGAATTTTGAATTGATGTTCAATGTATTTTCCGAGCATGCTGTTAATAACAAGTATTTTTGTACTATTTGTAATAATTCTTCTTTCTATTTCTTGTCCTAAAGAGCGAAATATTGATTCGGGGATTAGTTCATGGATGATATCGACCCAATAGTACAAGTAGGGGATCTGATGTTTTTTTGCATATTTTGATCCAATGTAATTATTAAGAACACTACAATAGCCAATGATGATATCTGGTTTGAATTCCTTTATTGATTTTTTTATTTCTGATTTTGATGTGAAATAGTATGTGAGGTAGTCTAGAATTGGTAGTTTTACAAATGATGGTCGAAACACATCGATTTTTGCATTTGAATAAAATCTTGAGGTATCAGTGAAAATCTTTCTTTTTGAAAAAATATTTTTTGTATATTTATAGGGATGGGGGTAGTCAATGACCCGTATGTTATGTCCTTTTTCAGAGAGCCGTTCTAGGAGATGATGTTGCTGGTGTGGTCCTTTGTTAAACCAGTCGGCTTCTTGTAGGAGAAGAATATTCATTGCATCGCCTTAAAACTCAGCGCTCTCTTGAATGTTATCCCAGTTGGTGGAAAACCAAGCATGAACATTCTCAAGTCCTTGATGAAAAGGTACTTTGGGTTTATAATCTAATAATTTTCCAGCTTTTTGTATCGAGGAGAGAAGTCTTGTTTTTACATCCCAATTTCGTCTACTTATATATTCTATACCTGCCTCATTATTTGTAAGAAGATTTACTTTTGCAGCCATATCAACAACTTTTGTCTCCACGCCAGATCCAAGATTTATAGATTCTCCGATGGCCTCTTCTCGGATACCCATTGCGATTAATCCATCGACAATATCACCAACATAGGTCCAATCACGGGTTTCACTGCCATCACCGGTTATTGGCAGTTTTTTTCCATTCATTGCCCAGTAAAAGAAATTTGGGATAACATTGCGATATTTTCCAGGAACTTCTCCTGGTCCAAAGACATTGAAAAATCGTGCGTTGACAATTGGAAGCTTATACAGATTATTAAAATAAAATGTGTAGAGTTCTCCAAGGAGCTTCGTTACTTGATAAGGGGTATGAAGGCTGATGGAGACATCATGTTCTTGAAAGGGCATTTTTGAATCTAAGCCATAAACACCACACCCTGAGGATGAATATACAAATCGTTTTACCTTGGCTTTTTGTGCATAGGCAAGGACTTTCAGGATGCCAAGACCATTGACCATGAGGTCTTTTTCAGGGTGATCAACAGAGTTTTGATTTGCAAAATGTGCTGCGAGATGAAAGACATAATCCGGGTTGTTTCTGAAAACTTGTTGTAATACCGCATCATCAAGAATATCACCTTTGACAAATCGAATATTATTAGATTCTGAAATGTTCCACGTATAAGCTGAGGATAGATCGTCAAGGATAATTACTTCTTTTGCTTGTAACTCTGCAAGTTTCTTTGTAAGATTACTTCCAATACATCCTGCTCCACCAGTAACTAAGATGGTTTTGTCTTCATACACTGTAAAATCTGTAGTCAATGCATTCATCTCAATCGATAATGATGTTTCATCCATTCTACGGTTTTTTTAATCCCCAATTCAGGATTAACTTTTGGATCATGATTTAAATCCTTTTTTGCATTTGAAAAATCCATGGTTTTGATCATGGTTGTATGTGGTTCTGCTTCTTTATAGTTTACCAGAGAATCATCTTTCCCACATGCTTTGAGTACGAGGTCAGAATATTCTTTAATATCCTTCTCCCAGTCTGTTCGACCTCCAACGTTATAGACCGCCCCGGGGATAAAGTTGTCAACGATATTTGCAAACGTTCGACAAGTGTCTTCAACATAGTCAATGATGCGTTTATGGCCTTTGTAGACGAGGTACGGTTTATCAAAGAGCGCATGAAAGATGAATTTTGGAATAAATCCACGATACGGATTATACTCTTCATGAGGGCCATAACAATTCACCGGTCGAATTCGAACGGTTTCGGTGTAAAACATTTTTGCAGAGTTTAAACACATTAATTCTCCGGCCCATTTCGATATTGCGTAATCATTCATTTGATAGACATCACGAATCGGCCGGTCACTCATCACATCTTCACTCATTTTACCGGTATAATCACCGTATACTTCTGCACTGGAAAAAAAGATCATTCGAAACTTCATTTTCTCCTGTAATCGAATGAGATGTTTTGTTCCAATTACATTGGTTTCCCATAGATTTTCATAGTAATCTTCTCCGTTCCATCGACCATATTCTGCGGCGAGATGATAGACATAATCAAAAGGTCCATACGTTTCAAAAACACGTGATAGTTGACGATAGTTACGGACATCACATCGAATATACTCTGGTAATTCATGATTTAAAAGATCACAAGCAATTACTTGATGATTGCGAGAGCGGAGTTCATTGACCAGATTAGTTCCGATAAAACCTGATCCTCCAGTTACTAAAATTTTTGTTTTATCTGTTGTTGTACTCATTGTTTATTCCTCAATATTGATACAATTTGCTTTCCGGCGGTTCCATCGCCAAACGGATTTGTCCAAGTGCCCTTCTGTTTACTCATCTCAGCGACACTAGTAACTATATCGTTTGGATTTGTTCCAGCAAGAATATTTGCCCCTACCTCGATTGTTTCTGGTCTCTCAGTATTATCTCTAAGGGTGACACAAGGGGTACCTAATACACACGCTTCTTCTTGTACACCTCCTGAATCGGTGAGAATGACATGCGCATTTGATTCCAACTGTAAAAAACTGAAATAATCAATGGGATCGATAATGCGGATGCTCTCTGATGATAGTGAAAATTCTTCGAGTTTTCTTCGAGAGCGGGGGTGAATCGAATAAATGATTGGCATGTTGTATTCATTAGAGAGGAGTGTTAATCCCTTAATAATATTTCTAAATCGGTCTTGATTATCCACATTTTCTTGACGGTGAGTAGTCACAAGAAAATATTGATTTTTAATTAATTGCATCTTTTGTAAAGCATCTGTTTTGTTATGAGCTAATTCTTGATTTTGAAGGACTGAATCTACAATAGTATTACCTGTGACGTAGATTTGTTCAGAAGCAATTCCTTCCTTTAAAAGAATGGAACGTGATATATCAGTTGGTGCAAAGAGGAAATCAGAACAATGATCGGTTAATATTCTATTAATTTCTTCAGGCATTTGCCGGTCATAACTTCGCAATCCCGCTTCTACATGGCCCACGGGGATATGAAGTTTTGTTGCAGCAATTGCTCCTGCAACGACGGTATTTGTATCACCTTCCACTAAAACAATATCTGGTTTTACCTGAAGCAGTTTAGTTTCAATACCGGTGAGGATTTTTGCAGTCTGTTCACCATGAAGACCTGAACCAACATCGAGATTGTAATCTGGTGATGGCAGTTCTAATTGTTCAAAAAATATTTTATCCATGTTATAAGAGTAGTGTTGACCCGTATGTAAAATAGAAAAACCTTGTTTAAGGCGTTTGCATTCCCGTATAATGGGGGCCATTTTAATTATTTCTGGCCGTGTTCCGACGATGATTGAAAGTTTCATTTCGATAGAGACCCTTATTAAATTTTAATATAATTATAAATTTAATATAAAAATATTTCTCTTAAACTATTTGCAAATTCCGCCTCATCACACTTCATTCACAAGTAAATCAAAAATGATCACTATATTTTTTCTCTGAATGCCTCCATTTTTTTTTTTACCAGTTATAGCACATACTCTTCTTTAACTTTCTTAATCATATTTGGAAGCACATTTAGTGTCACACCAATAAATAACGCAAGAGCACCTATGATAAGTAAGATACTCACGACAATTGCGTAAGGGATAAGAAACACATGAGTTTGATTATAATGTTGCAATGTTAAAATCCCCATAGTTAACCCAAGTAAAACTAAAATGAAACCAGGTAATCCTATAAACAATAAAGGACGTTTCTCAGCAACAAGCCATAACACATAGCGGAGAACAGAAAAACCATGTGTTGCAGGATCCTTCGTGGAAGTTTTAAGATTCTTATATTTACAGGTAATTGGTGTATCAACGATTCCTAAACCCAATTCATGAGCTCGAACTAATTGTTCGCTTTCAATATTGAAAGCATCACCATTCAAACGAGGTGTAATCTGCTCTATCGCTTTTTTATTAAATGCCCTAAAACCACATTGGCTATCAGTTAAATATCCGCCATTACCAAAGCTTGTTGCATAATCAAGAACTCGCTTACCAACTTTCCTCCACATCGGCATTTCCGTGGTAATACCAGAACGAAAACCAATAGAAATATCAGATCCATTGTTCATGATATTTCCTAAAACAGCAGGTATTTCATAGGGGTTGTGTTGGCCGTCTCCATCGATGGTTACCACATAATCATATTTTTTCTTAAGTGCATATTTAAAACCTGTTTTTAATGCTTGGCTCTTTCCTTTGTTTACTTTATGAGAAATTACCGTTGCTCCAGCTTGTTTTGCGATAATTGAGGTATCATCACTACAGCCATCATCAACTACCAGTACTTCATTTACGATTTTTTTTGTTTTCAAAACTACTGACCCAATAGAATATTCTTCATTAAAACAGGGTATAATTGCTAGTGTACGCTTACCATTTGATTTCTGCATGATATTCTCCCCCAAAGGAGTATTGTTGTTAGTTTTAGTTGATGAGAGTAGTTGATTTTCTATCCATTAAATCCAATATATACTGTGTAGAATTATTTTTTTAAATGATTCTTTGACTGACGTATATCAATTATATTTCATTATACATAAGTTTTGGGTTATTTAAGCATTTTGTTTATATTCAAAAACACACATTTAATTATATATTTATAATATCTTATCGATAATAGAAAATTTATAACAAAATCGTAATGAAAGAACCTACTTTATTATCTTGAAGTATTATTAATTGTTATTATTATATTATTATACATATAATTTAGGAAAATCATCTTTTTGTAGTCTAATAAATCACAATTTTAAGAAATGCGAATGTCAATGATTATAAAAAGTTATTCCCATTTACAAAAAAACATCAACTAATAAGATTTGATATAAACCATGAAGATATTCATTGATATTGAGAAATTAATTTACGATCAAAAACTCATCGGTCTTGTATTAATCAATATAGGTATTGTCATGGTGATCGCATTTTTTTCTGTACCACTCTCCCTTAAACTTGGTATTATTTTCATCTTTACTGCGTTTATTCTTCTTTTTTCTTTAGATGATAACGAAGATGGAAAAAAATATTATGCATTGATTCAAAAAGGGACTATTGTATGGATCATTTTGGCATTCATTGCCTCGTTTAATGAATCTGTTGAATTATTCATCATGATAACCATTCTTGGCCTATTAACCATCCAGGTATTGACAGAAAAATATGTCTCAAAAAAAGCAAGGCAACGATTACATCTATTATTCACCAGCTTCTTGCTTATCTTTTTATTACTTCTTGGACAAAGAATAATAAACATATTGAGTATCTAATCTGCTCCCATGAAAATTACAATAAGGAATTTACCTTATGATATTCTCCTAAGTCAAATATGGGCGGTTATTGCCTTATCATCATTATTGATAAACACTCACCCATTTATTCAGATCATCATAGGTTTACCAATTATCCTAATTATCCCTGGCTATCTTCTCTTGCTAATCCTTTTTCCAAAAAACACGAATCACCAAGATATCAAAGGAATTGAACGACTTATTTACAGTTGTGGTATATCACTTGCTATCTTATCACTGCTTGGATTATTACTTTTTTATTCACCTTGGGGGCTAAATCCACAATCCATTTATCTAGCAATCTTCATAATTGTATTGACCCAAGGGATAATTTCTTATATCTTTTATCATCGAACATCAGATGATGAACCCTACTTCCTAACATTTACCATCAAGATATTTCACAACAAAACACTCTATGAAAAAATACTGACAATCATATTTATCAGCCTAGTTTTAATAACTTCAACCTTCTTTATCTATTTAACATCATTTAATCAAAGAGATCAACCATTGACTGAATTTTATCTATTCGATGAAACTGGATCTCTAACACACTACCCAAAAAAGATAGGATATACAGAAGATGTAACCGGAATCGTTGGCATCTCAAACCATGAATTCAAAACCATTGATTATACCATTGGAATCTGGCTTATCAACCAATCATCGATGGATATTGATTCACAAAATATAAGCAGTCAAAACACGGAAAAAATATGGTTTTTAGGAGAGAAAAATATCACCCTCCCCCATACTAATTTAATAACAAATACATCTTGGAAACCACAATGGCAATATCCCTTTTCAATTCCAATTCAAAAAACCGGTCGATTTCAAATACATTTTATGCTTTATAAAAACAAAACTAAGCTGTTAGAAAATAAACCTTTGATGCTAAAATATCCCGAAATGATACAAAATTTAACTAATCAACAACTATCACTCAACATAGAAATCGGAAACACCGAATTTGTCTTCCTCAACCAAACCCAATCAACGATAGATGCCAAAACAAATATCACTCTCGGGAAAAATATCTTGGGACTAATAGGACTATCCAATCATGAATTTTCCACGAAAAACTATACTCTTGACCTCTGGCTTGTTTTATTAGATAACCAATCAAATACAACAAAAAACCTAACAAATAAAACCTGTTCAAAAATGTGGTTTATTCAACGAAACACCTATCCGCTCAACCATACCGATCGACTGATCTCAAATACCAATCAACCTCAAATTAAAATGAATTATTCCATACCAACGAATTCAACTGGGAATTATTTGTTAATAGCAACGTTAAACAATAGATCAAATGAACTTTACAATCAAAGTATAAATTATTGTGAAATGATAGAAAAAATCATCGAAAAATCATACAAAATTTTAATCAATTATTATAATGTAATTTAATCAAACAGAAAATAAGGAGAATTCCAAATATTTTGTTAAAAACAAATCATTTAAATTTTCGTATTTGCTTAGCTTAAGATAAACAAAGTTCCCTTCTTAGGAGTTTTTCAAGTTCATCAAATACGTTTTTCCCTTGAAGCCTCCATGTTGCAAACATGGAAGCAATATACTGATAATTCTCAGAACCCCGTTCTGATCGAAACGTCCCTATGATCTTACGCATAACAACATGTTCACGTATTGCTTGTTCTCTTAGGTTATTTGTCGGCTGCATACCGGGATGTAGCAAACAAGTATACCAACATCCCAGTCCAAATTTGATATATTTCACTGGTTTCTTTAGATCATCAAATGTACTGTATGCTTCAACCAAAGCTGCAAGTTCTCCATCCCACTTGTTTTTCTGATGTTTTCTTTCTTCCATTGGCGGATCCTTATCAAGAAAAACAGTTAGATCATGGAATCTTTGATGAATTTCTCTGGACAGATTTTTACCATGACTAGATTTCTCTTTGTGATCATCAACTTCCCTTAGAAGATGCGCCCAACAACGTTGCACATTTTCTAGGTAACTATATGCTCGCCAGCCATCAGTGATATCTGCACCACATGGTGGTTTTTCACCATACAATTCCTTTAACACATCTCGTCCACGAGATTTTCTGATCACAGCAAAAGATGCATCATCATCTGTCCAGAAGTTCCAAAGCCACCATTTTTCACCATTTACATGAAAACCTGTTTCATCAGTGTATCACTATCTAGCTGTTCTTACTTGTTGTAACAGATGGAAGTACTCGTTTTTACAAGCCTCTCCAACACGTAACAAAATATTATGGATACCTGCAGTACTAATCTTAAAACTACAGAGATGCTGAAGGAAACTTTGTGTCCTCCGGAGAACACCACGTAGATGATACCGGAGCATGGTGATATAGGTGAGTAGATTTACACCAAAAACACCTGTTTTTGGACAATCATCATGTTTTGTAGTAAAATGACATCCGCACCCTGGGCAGGTATACGTGTGAAACATATACTGTTTCACCCTGATTTTTTGTGGCGGTGGTATTTCCTCAATAGTAGTGCTCTCAATATGTTCCGGTTCATCTAACATGCAACCGCAATCTGGACAACAGTCTGCGGTTACTGGTATGATCTCATCAGGTAGTGGTGTCTTCCTACTTGCACCACGATGGCCCTTAGGTGCACCACGTTTCCCTGAAGAACTATTTCCTCTGTTACCACCTTTGTTAAACCTCTTTTTAGAGGAGGGAGTATGAGGATTCTCATACATTCGAAGTCTGTTTTCAAGTTTGGTGATTTTCTGTTTTAACTCACTGTTTTCTTGTTCAAGTGCATTCAATCTCTTTTCAAAATCAGACTGCATATCTTCGAGTTTATGAATATACTGTTTGGCCTTTTCAGGCCAATCCTACATTCCATCCATCCAATTGAGATGTAAGGGACTCATAGCAGAAGGATTTTTCTATTTTATCAAAGGAGAACAACAGATTAGCTAAACAAATACAAATTTTCTAGTATTGCTATCGCTTTAATCAGTTAAATTTATTTTTTAGTAACACTTATTAATAATAAGATTATTTATCTTAAACATAAAGTTTCGTTTAAACATTTGGATTAAATATAATCCAAAACAAAGATATAATGAAGTAAGTTTAATAAATAGGTGGAGGTATATTGCTGGCTAATTATATTTATCTGACAATAAATTATTATAAATAAAAATGTATATAAATGATTGCTTAATTAATAATATATAAAAAGAGAAATGGAAAAAATATGACCCAACGACAAAAAAATCCTCCCACTTTTCCTAATCACACATTCATAAAATTGAAAAAGGTCATAACCTCTTATTTTCTGATTTGTTTCATATTTGGATCATTTTCGTTATCACCTATTACTCAATCTGACTTACTCGACGAATGGTGGAATGAAGATTGGCCATATCGTAAAGAATTTATCATAAACCATGAATCAGTTGAAGAAAATCTAAATAATTTTCCAATATTGATATCCATCACCGATTCAGAACTAGCTGCCAATGCTTTATCCAATGGAAATGATATTACATTTACATCAACAAATCCAACACAACTTAATCATGAGATTGAGTTTTTTGATGGTGTTACTGGTCAGTTGATTGTTTGGGTGAATGTGTCGTTTTTGAGTGGTTCTGAGGATACGTCTATTTATATGTATTATGGGAATCCAACTGCGGATAATCAAGAGAATCCTCAAGGTACATGGGATAGTCATTATGTTTTGGTTCAGCATCTTGATGAGTCTACGGGTGGTTTTGTGGATTCTTCTGTGTTTGGGAATGATGGTTCTTTTGTTGATAGTGATGGGGATAGTGTTCGTGGTGTTGGCTGTGTGATTGGTGATGGTGTGCAACTTGCAGGTGATAGTGATTATATTGATTTTGGTAGTGATCCGAGTGTTTTGCCTGATGTGTATACGATTGAGGCGTGGACTCGAGTGCTTAGTTCTGCAGATCATAAGGATGCGTTGCTTTCATGGACGGGTTCGTGGCAGACTATTATTACGGGGAATCATCGTCAGGGTAAGGGTCTTATTTTGTTGAATAGTAATAATTATCAGTATTTTGAACATGGATCGGTGGATCTTGATGATGGTGGATGGCATCATGTAGTGTTTACCATCCCTGGGACAGCTGACAGTGATGTGACCTTGTCTCAGTTGTTTGCTGATGGTGTCTCTCTTGAGAAAGGAGCATCCTATGCAGCAGGATCACAACTTGATAAAACAATTGCTCGAGTCGGACTTGCAGGGGGATCAACTGCTTACAATGGTTTTATTGATGAGTTTCGGATATCTGATATCGTCCGAAGTTCAGGGTGGATTCAGACAACTTATAACAATCAGAATAATCCTACCAATTTTTTCACGATAGGAGCCGAGGAAACAATTTTTAATGCTCCCATTGTCTCTGATGTAGATCCTGTTGATGATAGTGTTGATGTTTCGGTTAATCTTGAGTTTTTGAGTTTTAAATTAACTGATGCTCAGAATGATGTGATGAATTATACGGTTCAGTCGTTTCCTGATGTGATTGGTGGTCCTCAACAGGGTTTCAATGTGAGTAGTGATACATTGGTTCAGATTCCTATTGTTGATTCACCGCTTGCATTTGAGTTGGTGGTGGATTGGCAGGTAAATGTGACAGATGGAAAGTTTTGGACAAACAAATCATATCGATTCACAACAGAATCTGAACCTGGAGATTGGCAATATCAAAAAATTATTCAAATCAATCACACCCAAGTTGAAGAATCACTTATTAATTTTCCACTACTCATAAGTTTACCCTCGGATGATGATCTTGCCGACGATAGCAAATGTCAAAATAATGGTAATGATATTTATTTTACAAATAGTGCTCGAGAAAAACTTAATCATGAGATTGAGTTTTTTGATGGTGTTACTGGTCAGTTGATTGTTTGGGTGAATGTGTCGTTTTTGAGTGGTTCTGAGGATACGTCTATTTATATGTATTATGGGAATCCAACTGCGGATAATCAAGAGAATCCTCAAGGTACATGGGATAGTCATTATGTTTTGGTTCAGCATCTTGATGAGTCTACGGGTGGTTTTGTGGATTCTTCTGTGTTTGGGAATGATGGTTCTTTTGTTGATAGTGATGGGGATAGTGTTCGTGGTGTTGGCTGTGTGATTGGTGATGGTGTGCAACTTGCAGGTGATAGTGATTATATTGATTTTGGTAGTGATCCGAGTGTTTTGCCTGATGTGTATACGATTGAGGCGTGGACTCGAGTGCTTAGTTCTGCAGATCATAAGGATGCGTTGCTTTCATGGACGGGTTCGTGGCAGACTATTATTACGGGGAATCATCGTCAGGGTAAGGGTCTTATTTTGTTGAATAGTAATAATTATCAGTATTTTGAACATGGATCGGTGGATCTTGATGATGGTGGATGGCATCATGTAGTGTTTACCATCCCTGGGACAGCTGACAGTGATGTGACCTTGTCTCAGTTGTTTGCTGATGGTGTCTCTCTTGAGAAAGGAGCATCCTATGCAGCAGGATCACAACTTGATAAAACAATTGCTCGAGTCGGACTTGCAGGGGGATCAACTGCTTACAATGGTTTTATTGATGAGTTTCGGATATCTGATATCGTCCGAAGTTCAGGGTGGATTCAGACAACTTATAACAATCAGAATAATCCTACCAATTTTTTCACGATAGGAGCCGAGGAAACAATTTTTAATGCTCCCATTGTCTCTGATGTAGATCCTGTTGATGATAGTGTTGATGTTTCGGTTAATCTTGAGTTTTTGAGTTTTAAATTAACTGATGCTCAGAATGATGTGATGAATTATACGGTTCAGTCGTTTCCTGATGTGATTGGTGGTCCTCAACAGGGTTTCAATGTGAGTAGTGATACATTGGTTCAGATTCCTATTGTTGATTCACCGCTTGCATTTGAGTTGGTGGTGGATTGGCAGGTAAATGTGACAGATGGAAAGTTTTGGACAAACAAATCATATCGATTCACAACGGAGGAAAATCAACTCCAACAGATATCAAATGAGATACCAGTAAATAAATCCAACAACATACCATTAAATCCTGATCTAGAGGCATATATCTCCGATGAAAATGAAGATCAAATCGAATGGGAAATACGATCAAATGCCACTAGTGATTGGATCACATTAAATAATGGTGTATTACCCTCCGGATCGGGAACAGTTTCAACTTCCTCATCCAACATGGACAGTTATTCAACAGTCTATTATTGGAGCGTGAATACAACTGATGGAACACAGTGGAGAAATAATTCATTTCACTTCACAACAGATGACAATAGCCCACCAACTATAATGTCCGCTGAACCTAATAATGTTGAAATCAATTATAATCCTCGACTTCAAATCACCGTTGAAGATGTCAATGATGATTTTCTCACAGTCATCTTTAAATCAAACAGCAGTGGACCATGGAATACCATAGACACCCACTATGGAAAAAGTGGAGATTACTACCAAGATACTTCAGATATGGATCAAAACAATACACGGTATTATTGGAGTGCCCACATCTATGATGGAACGTATTGGGTAAATAATACCTATTCATTTATTGTCCACCCCTTTGTCATGAAATGGCGATTTCGAACTGAAGCATATGCAACAATCGGTCCACTCGCCGTTGACATCAATAAAGATGGAATCTATGAAATCTTCACGGTAGGGGTAGGAAATCTTAGCTGTTTTAATGGATCTACTGGAGAGCGTTTATGGAATTATGAAAACCCCGAGATTCGATTGCATTCAACCATTGAAATCGCTGATTTAAACAATGATGGAATGGAAGAAGTGGTGGTGTCTGGAAGAATTTCAAGATTTGGCCGAACTATTGCTATCCATGGTAACAATGGAACGGAATATTGGAATGTCCAAGTTGAATCTGCTGAAAAATACATCAGCATCGCCGATATCAATGGAGATGGATACCCCTATATATACATCAGTTCTGCAGATTTTCTCAATGGAGAGGAAGGAACAGGCCGATTACGTAAACTCCGAGGAACTGATGGAGCAGTTCTTGATGAGGTATTTGTCTGGCGACCGTGTTGGGGGGGTCCATCTATTGCCGATGCTGATAATGATGGAGATTTTGAAGTGTATCTTTCGGATCGGGATGATTATCATCCCTCCAGTGCACCAGGAGTCTCACTTGGAAGAGGAATGCAAGCGTACGATGCAGAAACCCTCGAATTGCTCTGGTACGAAGACAGCGCCTTATGCAGTAGCCAGAGTATTGCACTAATCGATATCAATAAAGATAGCATTCTTGACAGCGTCACCGCTCAAGATAGTATCAGAGTCATCGATGGATTAACCGGTCTACCCATGCCAGGAAAATGGGGCGGACTCGATTCTGAAGGACACTCCCATTTCGCGGTTCATGATTTCGATGAAGATGGCGCTGTTGAATTAATCACCTGTCAAAATTCACCTGCTCAAGTCTGGGACTTAGACAATTGGACTCTCGAAGCCACACTACGAGAATACAACGAACCACCGAAAATGGGAGACGTAATCGGAGATTCAACACTGGAAATCATAGGATGCGGAAGTAGAATCCACATATATAACACAGATTATGATATGGTGGAAAGTATTCGAACTGATGCTATTGCAGCGCCCATTGTTCAAGACATTGATAATGATGGACAAAATGAACTCGTAATCATCACCGGAGCTGGAACCGTAAAGGCATATGAAACCTCAGCTTATGCCCCAACACCCCATGTACGAACCAACAGCCAATACTTCAGCGAGCGAAATACCGGGGCAGCAGTCTATATACCACCACCCGGAGCACCACAACCCATACTAAAAAATGAATACCCCTCTCATAATATGAGTGATGTCGAACTCAATCCAAAACTTTCCATTCAAGTCATAGATTACCATTACGATCTGATGAATATCACGATTAGCACAAACGCCTCAGGACTCTGGATCGATGTCGCAACCTTCAATGACACCGGAAATGACATTTACACCTATCAACCCGCAAACATGAATCAAGAAAATACTACCTATTACTGGAAAGTAACCGCAGTTGACCCCTATGCAGATAATTTATTCAGCACAGAAACATACCAATTCTCAACTAAAACACCACCCACCATTTCAAAAATATCAACAACACCCCAACTTACCCATAAGAATGGATCAATCAATATCTCTACTGATATATTTGATGAATCACAAATACAAAATGTTCAAATCAACATTACTGATCCGACCAATGAAAAAACAAATATCACTGCAGTAAAAGGAACTAATTACAATGAATGGGAGGTACTAATTTATGATGATTTCGAACAAGGATTTGGAAATTTCACTGATGGCGGAGGAGACTGTGAACTATATATCGATGGAACATACGCACATCAAGGAACCGCTGCAGCAAACATCCGAGATAACAATGGCACATCATCCTCATTTTATCTAACAAATCCAATTGATTTACAAAATACCAATTATACAACCTTACGGATCGATTTTTGGTATATTACAGACAGTTTTGAAATAAATGAAAATTGGTTTTTAGAATATTATAATGGAACATCATATTCAAATCGAAGAGATTACCGAAGAATTCCATTATCAGATTCAGATCATTATCACTATCTTTATAACGATACCTTTTACCATGAAATTGTCTATATCAATAAATCAGACTACCTCTTCCCATCAGATATGAGGATAAGATTCCGCTGTGATGCAAGTAGTAACTACGACAATGTTTATATTGATCAGATCTACATCAACGCTACATCATGTGGAGATGCAAATAATTATTATCTCAACTCGACTTATGAGAAAAAGGGAATCCATCATTACTATATATGGGCAGAAGATGTTTTTGGTAATCATATTCATTCTAAACCTTATAATTTTTCAATCGTCGATGATAATAATGCTCTGAACGTCAATATCAGTGGAAATGGCATTGTGATACGTGATCCGCAAAAAGACTCCTATCATTATAATGAGGTTGTTGAGTTGAATGCTTCTGCGGATCTGGGTTGGCGTTTTAGTTATTGGAGTGGTGATTTGAGTGGTAGTGTGAATCCGACGACGATTGTGATGGATGGGAATAAGTCGGTGACTGCTGTTTTTGTTGCTGAGAGTTATAATTTGAGTGTGAATGTTTCTGGTAATGGTAGTGTGGAGCGTGTTCCGGATAAGGAGTGGTATGGGTATGGTGAGGTTGTTGAGTTGAATGCTTCTGCGGATCTGGGTTGGCGTTTTAGTTATTGG
>CAZTFR010000011.1:0-7461 GCA_964612945.1 uncultured Thermoplasmatales archaeon | reverse complement strand
TGTGAATCCGACGACGATTGTGATGGATGGGAATAAGTCGGTGACTGCTGTTTTTTTAAATAGTACTCCAGATGATTCAATTGTAGCAAATTGGCGATTTGATGAAGGTAGTGGAAATAAAACTAATGATTCTTCTAGAAATAAGAATCATGGAATAATCCTTGGTTGCAATTGGTCGACTGGAATTAATAATTCTGCTTTGGAATTCAATGGAATAAATAATTCAGTATTGGTTTCTCATAACGAAAGTCAAAACGTTAGTGATCAAGGTACTTGGATATTTTGGTTGAAACTTTATGACTATGAACGCCTGTCATTTATCTCTAAACGTGACAATTGGGATAGAAATAATTCTTGGAATATGGGTGTTGATATGGCTCAGGGTTTGCTGGAAAATATTTCCTTTGAGTATGCTTATGATGGGACAAATAATACAAAAACTCATATTGTTTGGAATCGGAACTCAATTCCATTGAATATATGGATTCATATCACTTTTGTTTATAACAGTAGCGACACGATAAGGAATGTTCGGATGTATGTAAATGGAACTGAAATCAATCCGATTTTTGTTGACAATAGAAATAAACCTCTTTTTTCTGGATCTAGTGATATTTTCATTGGTGCGGTAAATAGTGGGACTGATGGATTTCTTAATGGTTGTATTGACGAAGTAAGCATTTATAACAGGGCTTTATCTTCTGAAGAAATTTTTGATGATTATTACAAATATCTCTAAGATCTTTCTCAATATTTTAAATTGATTTATAGAAACTCTTTTAAATTAAATATTCAATATAATAAAAAGTGTTAAACTGGAGAAAGGATAATTCATGTTAGCATTGATTAAATGCAATCATTGTAATGGGGCAGGTCGATTAATAAATCATGTTATTCATACATCTTGTCCTAACTGTCAAGGATCTGGTTGTATTGTTAAAAAGAATGGGATTTTATACAAGATAAAACTCCGTTAATACAAAAAAATTATTTCTTATTTATCTAATCAAGACAATAATGAAACGTAGGATCACCAATCACCACGAAATCACCGATGAAGTGATGTGATCGCAGTGCATTGGATAGGGTGTTGCCTTTGTGGAGTGCTGGGACAAGGGAGGAGACAATGTTGGTGGCAGAATCTGTTGCTGGCTGTGAGAGTAACCCAAGCAGAACAACCTGTTGCTCTGAAGCGTCAAAAATTTGTGTGGCATAGGTAGTTTGATCATAGCTTGAGGTGGTATCATCATTCCACCAGCCGTTGACATAGCAGCCATCAATGGTTACAAGGGGTGCCTGTAGGCTGGAAAGTTCTCTTGCGGAGAAGAGGACGTTCTGCTCGGCGTTGAGCTGGGTGGTTGAGGGGTTGGAATGTCCATGCAGACAGACGATATCATACGGTTCGGAAAAGAGAAACGCACGCTGCTTTGTGGTGGGATCTTGGATATAGCTGCTCTCTGTGATGGGCAGCAGGGTTTGGTAGAGTCCTTCGGTGTAGCTGGCAAGCTCGCTTCCTTCCATGATGAGGCTTTCATGGTGGAGGAGGTGTTCTCGTTGGGTGCTGAACCGGTGTAGGGTGTTGATGAGCTGTGCTTTTTTGTCTCGGTAGGAGTGTTCTGCGGCGGGCATGAGCAGTGCGATGCAGATATCTAGGGTGTAGCTGGTGCTGATGATGCCCTGGTTGGTTGTTTCGTAGGCCTGTGTTCCACCGATAGTGGCGTAGGGGATGATGCTTGGTTTCTGCATGGTTGTGGTGGATCCGCCTGTGGGAAGGGCGAGGTCTTCGCCGATGAACAGGCAGGTATGGGTGTGATAGGTTTTGTGGTAGGTTTCGATCAGTTCGTCGAGGGCGGGGTAGGTGTTTTGTCTGCTGGACACGGGGTGGAGCTGGGTGGTCCAGCCCAGATCGCTGGTGACTGCCTCGGTGTAGGTCTGTATGACGGTGTGGATGTCTGAATCATCCTTATATTGAGGGGAGAGAAGGAGGAGAAACTCAATGGTTTCCTGGTGCTGTGGGGCTGATTTGGAGGGTAACAGCAGGGGTGTGGTGGCGGTTGCCGTGGAAAGTATGAGTAGGATGACTCCGAGGTTGATGAGAAGAAAAAGCAGATGGGTGAGTCGGGGGTGGTTCATGGTTGTGTCCTCTCCATTATGTTATACTCTTTAATTTTTTATTCTTAAAGATAACTATGTTATACTTTATTATTTATAGTATAAATACTTATGCTGAAAAAGACCACGAGACGACAAACTACCACACACGCAAACCACCAAAAGAAAAAAATACCCCACCACCCCTAAAATTGAACAACATTCGTAACAATAAAAATCCAAAATCCCCCAAGAAACCACCCACACAGTATTAAATAAATAAAAAACTATATAAATGAAGAATATATTTATCTAACAGACATCTAGAAAAATGTTCTAGAAACACAGAAGGACGAAAAAGGATGCGTGACGAATACATGTTCAACAACAGACGCTCAGAAATCGAAATCATCAAAGAAATCATAAGCCTCTCACAAACCGGCATGAGAAAAACAGAAATACTCTACCAAGCCAACCTCAGCTTCACCCAACTCAAAACCTACCTAAACTACCTCCTAAAAAAAGACATACTCGAAGAAAAAACCATCGGCAACAACGGCTCCAAAAACTACACCCTCTACCAAACCACCATGAAAGGAAAAGAACTCTTAGACGACATCAACCGCACCCTCAAACACCTCCGCTAAACAATCACCACCAAAAATACTTTCCCACTCATTATACCCCCTTCTTCTTTTTAATATCTAGAAATTCTTATAACACAATATCTGATTCCAGTATCTAACAACAACAAACACTGGGATCGGTGAGGATGAGGATACATTTTATACAACCGATAGGTACCCCTAGAGGGGTAACCCTTTTTCTTAGCCTACTCCTCCTCAGCACCACCCTTCCCCTTCACACCATCACCGCCCACTCATCACCCACTCAGCATCTTACCTTTTCAATACTCCCCTCAAACGAGCACACCACACCCCTTTGCCTTGAAACAATTCATACCCGCCACGGCCCCTTCACCACCATCACCCTCACCAACTGTATCACCCAAGCACCAATAGGATCACCGGCACTCCCCCAACGCACCTTCTGCATTCTTCTCCCCTATCAACATACCCTCAAAAATATTGAACTCACCAACGGACCACCCCACCACATACCACTCACCGCACCCCTACA
This sequence comes from uncultured Thermoplasmatales archaeon, assembly GCA_964612945.1. GTDB lineage: Archaea > Thermoplasmatota > E2 > DHVEG-1 > DHVEG-1 > CAZTFR01. Next base: position 4,230 of record CAZTFR010000011.1, on the reverse strand, counting down.
TCCCCAACAACCACATCACCCTCTCAGCACCCCCGCAGCCTCCTTTACCCTCAACACCTCTGCATATCAAACCACCACCTGCCAAGACACCTCATACACCACCGCAGGTATCCACTACAAACGAGGATACCCCCTTCTCCTGCTCACCGTCTACCCTGTTGACTACAACCCACAACTCAACCTGCTTACCTACTACCCCGACATGCAGCTCACCATCACCACCACAAAGCAAAAGCAACCCACCACTCACCCCTATTTTAGAATGCATGCTTCCGATCAGCATCTACTCCACAGCATGATTGACAACCCAGACACCCTCGCAGGCTACCCCACAGACACACCCTCATCCAGCAGCCCCTCACCTCTGAATAGTTCACCCTCTCCAACAAGCTACGCTGGCGGCCTGTGCAGCAGTGATCAAAGCTATGACTATGTCATTATCACCAACGAAGCACTCAACAACACACAGGGCACCTACAACTGGTCAGATCTGCTCACCTACCGCGCCCAGCAGAATGGATTAACCGGAACCAAAATGACCATCGAACGCATCGACGCCTGCACCGATTACTGGAGCGAAACAGCCCTCTACAACGACACCCAAGCACACATCAGAGAATTTTGTAAAGACGCCTACCAAGACTGGAGCACCGAGTACATCCTCATCGGCGGCGACTGGGATGAATCAAACAGCAACAACCAAATTGTCCCCTACCGGAAACTCTACTGCGAATATGACACACTCAGCAGCTACGGCAACTACCCCTCCGAGCTCTACTACAGCAACCTCGACGGCACCTGGTACGGAGACGGCTGGTGGGGCGGACGGGAAAGCTACCATGACGCCCTATCCGAACTACTCATCGGACGACTCACCGTCACCAGCGCCACCCACATCTCTAATGCGATCGAAAAAATACAATGGTACGAACAAAACGCACCAAGTAGCTTTCTAAACCTCAGTGCCTTTTTCGGCGGCAACCTCAACTGGGATAGTACCAGCGCTGACTACATGGAGGCCATCAGAAACGGCACCAACAACCCTGAAGATATGCATAAAAAGCAAACACTGGGATTCCAACAATGGAACGCCAACAATCCCACCGCGACCTTTGACATCTCCCTACGGAAATACTACGACTGGGGCGCCTCCATTCCTCAAGACTACAAAGACGCCATCAACAACAACCAAGCCTGTCTGATCAACCATCTCAGCCATGGAAACCCCTTCTTCTCCCTTGATATGAGCACCAGCTCTATTGCAAACCTCTACAACACCCACTATGGATTCATCTACACCCAAGAATGCTCCTCCGGTGCCTACTACAAAGGGGAAACCACGGAGAAATACTGGACGGTGAAAAGCACCAGCTACGGGATGGCCGCAACCATCCAAAACACCGGCTACGGCTGGGGGCTGAGCACCTCCACCGATGGCGCCAGCCAATACGTGATGCGCAACTTCTGGCATTACATGTTTTCCACCACACCCTCAAACTGGCAGATCGGAAGCGGTCTTGCCTACGGCCATGACGAAATCGGCACCCTCTGTGTCGCCAACCCCTACTGGCATCAAGCATGGGTCGGTGCCTGGTACGGATCTAATCTCTTCGGCGACCCCGCGCTAACGCTGCTACAGAGCAGACCACCTGATGAAAACCAAAGCGTCAACATCAATAGTCCCTCACCTGCAAACAACTCAGAAAACATCTCTCGTGCCCTCTCCACGCTCTCTGTTAGCATTACTGATCCTGAAAATGACTCCTTTAATTGGACTATTGACACCAGTCCAGATATAGGGAACACTTCAAACAATAATGATCACAACGGCACGAAAACATGCTCGATATCGAATCTTTCCTATGATACAACCTACACGTGGTATGTAAATGCAACCGATAATGGCAATGGTTCAATGGTATGCAAAATCTATCATTTTACCACAGAATCTGAACCACAGAATCATTCGGTAAATATCTCAAGTCCTGTTCCAGCAAATGAATCGACCGATGTCAGCATTTTGTTAAGTCAGTTAAATATTACGATTACCGATTCAGAGGGTGATTCATTTAATTGGACGATTGAAACTGCTCCAAATATTGGAAATAGCTCTGGTTTGGATGAATCCAATGGCACCAAGACGTGTTCTCTCACAGGTCTTTCTTACGATACGACCTACACATGGTATGTAAATGCTACTGACCGAGGGAATGGCACGTGGGTGCGAAAAACGTATGTTTTTACGACAGAGTCTGAGCCCCATAATGATGCAGTTAGCATTTCAGATCCAGTTCCGGAGAACCAATCCACAGATGTTAGTATTTTACTCGGTCAGCTGAACATTTCGATAGCAGATCCAGATGGTGACCTGTTTAATTGGACGATTGAAACTGCTCCAGATGTAGGCACTAGCTCTGGTTTGGATGAATCCAATGGCACCAAGACGTGTTCTTTATCTAGCCTTATGTATGAGACGACGTATACGTGGTATGTCAATAGCTCTGATGCAGGCAATGGCTCATGGATACGGAAAAGCTATCAATTTACCACAGAATCTGAACCACAGAATGATCCAGTAAATATATCAGAACCTGTTCCAGAAAACCAGTCAACTGATATCAGCATCTCCCTTGATCAGCTAAATATCACTATAAACGATGCAGAAGGTGACCTGTTTAATTGGACGATCGAAACCGTTCCTGATATAGGGAATGCCTCAGCTGTTGATGAGACGAATGGGACAAAGATTTGCGCGATCTCAGATCTTACCTATGATACCACGTATGAGTGGTATGTCAATGCAACAGACATCGAAAATGGTACCTGGGTGAGGAGAACGTATCGTTTTAGCACGGAATTGGAACCACATAACGATCCGGTAACGATTTCAAGTCCTGTTCCAGCAAATGAATCGACCGATGTCAGCATTTTGTTAAGTCAGTTAAATATTACGATTACCGATTCAGAGGGTGATTCATTTAATTGGACGATTGAAACTGCTCCAAATATTGGAAATAGCTCTGGTTTGGATGAATCCAATGGCACCAAGACGTGTTCTCTCACAGGTCTTTCTTACGATACGACCTACACATGGTATGTAAATGCTACTGACCGAGGGAATGGTACGTGGGTGCGAAAAACGTATGTTTTTACGACAGAGTCTGAACCACAGAATGATCCAGTTAGCATTTCAGATCCAGTTCCGGAAAACCAATCCACAGATGTTAGTATTTTACTCGGTCAGCTGAACATTTCGATAGCAGATCCAGATGGTGACACGTTTAATTGGACGATTGAAACTGCACCTGATATTGGTAATGCCTCTAATGTTAGTGCGACGAATGGCACCAAGACCTGTTCGGTATCTAATCTTGTCTATGATACAACCTATACGTGGTATGTCAATAGCTCTGATGCAGGCAATGGCTCATGGATACGGAAAAGCTATCAATTTACCACAGAATCTGAACCACAGAATGATCCAGTAAATATATCAGAACCTGTTCCAGAAAACCAGTCAACTGATATCAGCATCTCCCTTGATCAGCTAAATATCACCATCACCGATGCAGAAGGTGACCTGTTTAATTGGACGATCGAAACCGCTCCTGATATCGGCACTGCGACTGGTTCTTTGGAAGGTAACGGAACAAAGACATGCAGTCTTTCTGCTTTCGAATATGAAACAACCTACTTTTGGTATGTCAATGCATCAGACCAGGGGAATGGCAGTAACATTCGAAGAAGATATCATTTTACCACAGAATCTGAACCACAGAATCATTCGGTAACTATCTCAAATCCTGTTCCGGCTAATCTTTCAACAGATGTCAACATCACGCATACTGTACTCTCCGCTGATCTTACAGATGCCGAAGGAGATAATATCTCCTGGGAGATTACCACTTCACCTCCAGTGGGTAACACCAGTGCAAATGATGAAGGGAATGGGACAAAGATCTGTCCCCTATCGAATTTAGCCTATGAGACAACCTACACCTGGTATGTGAATGCATCTGATAGTGGTAATGGTTCAATGGTGCAGAAAACCTATCGTTTTACCACAGAATCTGAACCACAGAATCATTCGGTAAATATCTCAAGTCCTGTTCCAGCAAATGAATCGACCGATGTCAGCATTTTGTTAAGTCAGTTAAATATTACGATTACCGATTCAGAGGGTGATTCATTTAATTGGACGATTGAAACTGCTCCAAATATTGGAAATAG
>CAZTFR010000010.1:2851-53639 GCA_964612945.1 uncultured Thermoplasmatales archaeon | reverse complement strand
TTGGATTTGAATTCGGCGAATTCGGTTTCGCTGAAAACCATGTCCATTTCCAGGTCAACATCCCCAAACGATACTCCATTCAAAATGCCGAGATCATCCTCAAATCCTACAGCTCGAAGAAAATGTTTGAAAAGCATCCTGGATTCCGCAAGCGCTACCCTCGTGGAGGATTCTGGAGTGGATACGAACATCATGAGTCTACTGGATTGATAGATTTGGAGAAGTCAACAGCGTATTGTCGGAGTCATCATCAGCGTCATGGTGTGACGGTTATCGATGATCGTCAACAGCGGCTACCTGATGCTGCTTGATCCGGCGAGCGGGGATACGGCCACGCCCGAAGGGCTTGCCGAGGAAGCGAAGGCGGAACGGGGTTATAGGGGCACAGCCCCTATTTCATTTCTAACATACTATACATAATATTTCGAATTATTTTGTATACACTTCATTCTGCAATTATGGTTGAAATAACTTGTTGCGAGGATGAATTATGATTTTCTATCTACTTTATTGCATCATAGTTATTTGAGCTGCATCGTTGATTTGTTGAAAAGGAGTGACTATCGGTATTAGAGAGTGAGGGAAGAATGGTGATAGGATGGGTACCCCAGCTGCTCTGTGCATCCCAGATGTCCTTGCTGCAGATCTGTATCTTGTATCGGCCGAGGCGTGCATACCGATGGATGATGCTATATGGCTGAGTGGATGTTGAAGGTCCCAGCCATCCTGTGGTGTTTCCATCGCCCCAGTCAATGAAGAAGAAAATATCATGATCTTCGGGATCGGTCGCAGTTAAGGTACTCGTGATCTCGTATCGTGCTTTTCCAAAAGAGGGGGCCTCTATATTGAGGTTCTGCGGCTCACTATTGGTCACCTCAAGGGTGTGGTAACTTTTTTCACTGGTGGTTTCGTAGTGGTCCTTTGCCTGTACAGAGATGCGGTATGTTTTTGGCTCAGACCAGGTATGTGCAACAGTTACCGGTTCTCCAGATGGGTACGGTCCGATCCATTCCTTGGTGGTACCGTCGTCCCAGTTGATGAGGTAGTAGAGTTGGTCTTCATCAGGATCGGTTGCAGTTACGGTAACACTGGTTTGTTCTTCTGAGGCAACCTGTTCTGGGCAGGTGATCACCGGGGTGCTTGGAATCCTGCTTTCGATAGAGACAGCATAGGCGCCCGGTAGACTGATGATGTCATGGGTGTCTTTTGTGGTAACCCGGATGATTGCATTTTTGGTAATGTCCCATCTATGATACACCGTGATTTGTTGTCCGGAGGGAAAAGGTCCGAGCCAGGAGGTTCTGGTACCATCTCCCCAATCAATCTGATAGAAGAGCGGGTCTTGTTCGTTGTCCTGTGATGAGATCTGGTAGCTTTGAGTGCTGCCAGCTTCAGGATTGGTGGGTCCTGAGATTGTTGGCTGGGTGGGCAGAGTTCCGGTGTATTCTCCAATAAGGAGGTTCCAGGGATGCCATCCACCCGGCTGAACAGAATGCAGAGGAAAAGCACCTGTGCCATCTCCATACAGGATATGGATGTTGTGGTCATCCCGATCGGTTCCTGCAAGATCAACATAGCCATCTTGGTTGAAATCAGCAGTCTTTATAGAGCAGAGTTCTTGACTGACGGTATATGAGAGGGAGTAGGTGAAGTCTCCATTTGTATCTCCGTAGAGAATGGTGATTCCGCGGTTCTGTCGTCCCCGGATGGGAACAATCAGATCAAGACAATCATCAGAATTTACATCCTCGGTGGTCAGCGACATCGGGTACCATCCCACCCTGTAATCACTTCGTTTGGGGAACTCTCCGGTGCCATCACCATAGAGAACACTGACGGTGTCTGTGCTATACGAGGCGACGGCGAGATCGAGATAGCCGTCCAGATTGAAATCACCACTGACAATACCAACCGGTCGCTCAGGGGTAGCAAATTTTTTCTGTGAGGAAAACCAGCCGGTGCCATCACTAAAAAGTACACTGATATCAGCTCCTCCCCAGTTGGCCACCGCGATATCCTGCTCTCCATCAGCGTTGAAATCTCCAAGAACTGATTCCTGTGGATACCGTCCAAGGCTTAATCGTTTGCTATCAAGACGAAATCCACCAGATCCATTATTCCAAAAGAGATACATCACGTCATGGTAAAAATCTGCTGCTGCAATATCCAGCGCTCCATCACCATCAAAATCATACACAAGTAAATCAGTGGGCACTTGTCCACAGCAGAATTCATATTGTATAGAGTGTGAATAGCTGCCCTGTCCATTTCCAAATAAAATGGTAAGCATGTTTGGACTATCAGTAGCAACCGCAAGATCAATAAAGCGGTCATTATTGAAATCTCCTTGTGCAATATCACGAAGGCCTACACAGGTGAATTGTTTGTCAAACTCTTGGTAGCGTTTTTCATTAATGAACTCTCCAGATCCGTCGTTGAGAATAATGCTAATATCATTATCACGACTATTGGCTACTACAAGATCCGCTGCACCATCTGTGTTTGCATCAAAAGAAATAACTCCAAAGGGTTTATTGCCCGTGCCCATATAGGTTTTATTTGAAAAGTTACCGGTGCCATCCCCATAGAAAAGACCACATCCCCCATTGAATTCGTTATCGGCAACTACAATATCCATAGCTCCGTCACTGTTGAAGTCAGCTGCTACGATATCGTTGACACGCGGAGAATCTACATCAATGCTTACTTTCGTATCGCGGGGGAACTTACCTGTTCCATCACCAAATAAAATATTTACGACATCAACGCCACCATAATATCCTTCAGCGGAGACTGCAACATCAAGAATGCCATCATTGTTGAAGTCTGCTGCTGTCATCTGTTTGACTCCTTCTTTCCAATCACCTATTGCTGATGAACGTATTGGATAGGAATCATATCGGCCGGATCCATCACCACAAAAGACAAATACCTGTTCTGATCCATGATCAAGCATTGCAAGATCCACAAAGCTGTCACTATTGAAATCAGCAGCGATGATATCACGGAAATAAACATCTCGCCAGGAGGAGAAATTATACTCAGTGCGATTAAAACCTGGTGTCGTCCCGTTATTAATATAGACGACAAACTCACGGTCTGCATCATGAAGATTCGTAACGGCAAGATCATAAAATCCATCGCAGTTGAAATCTTCTGAGACTAACCCCATAGCTAAATTGCCGGCAGGCAAATCTGTTCGGTTCGAAAAAGAACCAGTTCCGTCACCAAAAAGAAGGGTAACATCTGCATCCATGTAATTGGCGACGGCAAGATCGAGAAGTCCATCATTGTTGAGATCCTGAGTGACGATTTCGCCACAGTGATATCGGCTGGCAACAAACCCAACGTCTACAACCTGATGTGGGATAAATTCTCCGGTTCCTGTCCCAAGTGAAATACTAATCGTTTGATCAAAGGCATTGACTACTGCAAGATCTGTGTTTGCATCGCTGTTAAAATCACCGTAGGTAATTTTACTTGGCCATCCTGCTATAGGATTGTCTTTTCGGTTTTGAAATCCACCTATGCCGTCACCTTGGATACTGCTGAGGTCGTCACCCCATAAATTAGAAACAATAAGATCCATCTGTTGATTAGTTTGATTATCAGCATTTCCTGTGGGGCGGAACGAGTCAACGGGATTAGTTTCAAAATTATAAATGGTGCCCGTCGTTGTGATACATTCATTTTTTTGAGATGAAAGATCTCTTGATTGAGGGGCGGGATCCCTTTGGATTTTTTCTATCTGCGGTGTTGGGTAATATCTGTGTTCTGCTTCGACCATATTTTCATCCCAGCTGAAAAAAGTGCTACCTGCTTTTTGAATGCTATCAGAGAACGGTGAAGATACTTGCTCATCAGAACGTACAGTCGGTTTATTGATGGCTTGTACATATGACCTTGTGTTACCAAATTCGCCAGTGATGATCGCAGCGGGTATAGCTCCAACCTGATAAAATGCAGGGTCTTCAAACTCAGCGTTTCCCTTCCCAAGCAAGATATTGAGTTGTCCATTGGATGGATAGCCATCATCAGTTAAGGTTGCAATATCAACATTGCCGTCGTTGTTTAAATCATCGACGAGGATATCTCGTCCTACTCCTTGAAACCGGGTGTGATCAACAAAATTCCCAGTGCCATCTCCTAGAAGAATTTCAAAATACCTGGTATCAAACGTGCTGACGAGCAGGTCACTGTTTCCATCATTGTTGAAATCTGCAGAGCGGATTTGCCAGGGGTCAAAAATAATTGGAAAGGTCGACGGATTAGAAAAGTTCCCTGTTCCATCTCCCAAATATAGACCGACATTTCGTTCGAAATTATTGGTTAAGGCGATGTCAAGGTTTCCATCTTTGTTAAAATCAGCAGTGGTAATATCTGGATAGTACCCAAGCCCGGTGGGGATCAAGGTATATGGTTCAAATCGTCCATCACCTTTTCCAAGATGCACACTGAAATAGTGTTCGCAGGTGGTTATCATCGGCCCCCATCTCCATTTTTCAAAGGTAAAGGCAAGATCAGCGTTCCCGTCGTTGTTGAAATCGCCTACAGCCGTCTTATAGGGAAATCCTTGTGATCGTGCGGGTTCTCCATCGATGACATGTCGTTTTCTTTGGTAAAATGTTCCATCGCCTTTGTTGAGGAGAATGTCAAAATAGCGATGATAAAATCCAATGAAGACCATGTCGGGGTAGCTGTCATTGTTGAAATCTGCTGTTTGCAGATCATAAACATCGCAACCAAAGGTTTTTTTGTCTTGCACCCATGTAAAGCCGCCTTGTCCGTTTGCATGAAAGATATGTATTTTTTTATCATTATAGTTGGTTACGGCATAATCATCATAGCCATCTTGGTTGAAATCAGCTGAAACGATATCATCAGCGCCAGAGCTGTTATCAACAGCGTAATCCTGTCGATTGCCAAAGCTGCCGTCTCCTTGGTTTATTAGAATACTGACATCTCTGTCATATCCATTGATGGTAGCTATATCAATTGCGTTATCTTCTGATTCTACAAATGTTTGTTTGGATTGTGTTGTTGCTGTAGATACAGAAGGAGTAACGTTGCTTGGTTGGTCATTCATCGCACTACCAATGCCTACTCCGAGCAGGAGTACAGCTACAGCTAGTGGTAAAAATCTTTTACTTTGTCTCATTACTTTATGTCCCCTTACAGTTTTTTTATAATTTATTAATAATATTAATATATTTAAATCTTTTTATTGATAAAGTAATTATAATATAATTCTCATATCTCTCTATGCCCTATAGATTATGGAATGTGTGTATTTTTGAAGTGTACAAGAGCTAATACATATCCTCAAAGGGTCGTGGTAAGTCCGGTATTGCTGAATCACCGCAAATACAAACTACCGCCTCTGTAATTAAAAGGGAGTAAGATTCATTAAAAAAGCATTAAAAAGATAAATTAATGTTGGTAGGAGACAAGCGTATGAATTTCATCAAATTTCTCGGCTCTGCGGGAGCACGTTTTGTGGTCACCCGTCAGGTCCGTGCCTCTGGTGGTATTTGGCTGAGCCTTGATGATACACAGGTTCTCATTGATCCTGGCCCGGGAAGTCTTGTTCGGTGTCTGTCCAGCCGACCAAAGCTTCATCCTACAGATCTTGAGGGCATCATTTGTACGCATCGTCATATCGATCATTGTAATGATGTCAATATTATGATTGAAGCGATGACTAATGGCGGACATGTACAGAAGGGTACAGTGTTTGCTCCTACTGATGCCCTTGATGAGGACCCGGTGGTTCTTCATCATTTCAGAGATCATCTCGACCAACTTGTTCGCTTGCGGGAGGGGAAGTCTTACTCGATTGGAACGATTTCTTTTTCTACACCAAAACGGCATCTGCATGGAGTGGAGACTTATGGGTTAAACATTGAAAGTCGAAACCATGCTCTCTCTATCATTAGTGATACCCAGTACTTCGATGGTCTTGAAAACTACTACCCACATGAAATCCTCATTCTCTATGTGGTGTTACTTGATTCAAAAAAAGAAATTCAACACCTTTCTATTCAGGATGCAAAACGTATTATTCTGAAAAATAAACCAAAGTGTTGTATTCTCACCCATTTTGGCATGAACGTTGTTCGTCATAAACCCTGGGAGATTGCCGAACAGCTTTCACAGGAGACCAAAACAACCGTTATCGCTGCACGTGATGGCATGACGATTGATCTTGATGAACTCTTTAAGAAAAAATAGAATCTGAAAATATGATACCATGAGAAATGCGCCGCAGCTTCTCCCCCGCTATTTTTGTGTTCTTGAAGAAAACCAGCAAGCTCGGTATCAACATATGAAGTACATTCCAGTCTCATTTGATCATGATGAATCAGTAGATCAGCTCTGGCAGAAGCATGATGCGGCACTACAACGTTACCATGTTCGGGATGTACAACCCAAGCAGTCCGTCTTTGATCTTAAAGTGGCTCTTGCAGAGAACATCTATTCATGCTGCCATTTTTGTGAACGGCAATGTCAGCTTGACCGAACAAAAGAAGTGGGGTTTTGCCGAACGCAAGAACCTCATATTGCATCGGAGTTTCTTCATCTCGGTGAAGAATCAGTCCTTGTGCCTTCGCACACGATCTTTTTTTCGGGGTGTACCTTTCAGTGTGTGTTTTGTCAAAATTATGATATCAGCCAACGAGTCTGCGGACAAAAATTTTCACCTGCAGCTATTGCATCGGTGATTCAGCAGCGTTTCAGAGCAGGCGCTCGCAATACCAATTGGGTTGGTGGTGATCCTACGGCAAATCTCTTGTTTGTTTTACAGGTTTTACAACATCTAAATAGTCCAATCCCGCAGATCTGGAATTCTAATATGTACTGTTCATTGGAAACAATGAAGCTTCTCGATGGTATCATCGATGTCTATCTCACCGATTTTAAATATGGAAATGATGCGTGTGCACAGCGGCTATCAAAGGTCAATAATTATTGGTCTGTTATTACACGAAATCATACCATTGCCTATGAGCAGGCTGAGATGATTATCAGACATCTTGTTCTTCCGGGTCATAGTGAGTGTTGTTCGAAGCCTATTTTGGATTATATTAGCACCAATCTTCCTGAAGCAGCCGTAAATGTGATGGCGCAGTATCGCCCTACCTATCATGCTCATAAGTATCGTGATATCGCTCGACCACTTTCACAACACGAGTTTCTTAAGGTCCATCAGTATGCTGAACAGTTTCAGCTACATCTTGTTTAAAACTGATGTCGGGTGCGGAAGTAATAGATGACACCAATGATGAGAATACCACTGAGGATGATGAGAAGAAAAAGATACGAAAAGCCACCGCTATTTGCAATGGTAATTTCAGAAGTCGTGGAGGTATAACCGTTTTTTGATGCCGTGATCTGCTCTGAGGTGTCCCATTCAGTTGCAGGTGCGATAAAGGAGACAGATCCTTTGGAATCAGTAAAACCATGGGTGGTGTGAAACCCGACATAAACATCAGCAATACCTCTGCCTTGTTCATTGCGGACGGTTACAGTAAATCGATCGTTTTCAATGATACGTGGTGGCGCAGAGATATAGAGGATGGAAGATGGCGTGGTGTTTTGTTGATCTCTAGGTTGTACCTCTATCATACTGGTCGCTGGAAGATAGCTATACTTGTTTGCTTGAAGAGAATAAAAAGAGTTTGTGTCAACTTCTGGCGCAGTGAGAGTGAGCGTCCCTGTCTCATCGGTATGATAGGTTTGCTCCGCAAATATGACTTGAACATCATTGAGAGGTTGCGAGGAATCATCAGTGACGGTGAGCAGAAACTCGTCGGTTTCATATACCGTGGTATTAAAAACGAGATGTAGAGGTTTGCCTCCTTCAGGCTTATTTCGAACGGTAAGCGTAGTTCCAGCGTAGTTGTATCCTGCTTTAATTGCATACAGGTAGAATTCTCGGTCCATAAAAACAGAGGGTGCACGAAAGCTGAGGATCCCTTGGTTGTCTGTTTTTCCACTGAGAATAGTCTCTCCACGCCAGATGCTTACCTTCTGTACGGCAACGGTCACGTCATCAACGACCTCTGCAGTAACAGAATCTCCCTCAAAGACTTCAGAGGGATATAACGAAAGCAAGAGATCGGAGGTGAGATCTTGCTCGAAGAGATACATTGTGTAGCTTTGCTCACCTGTGTAGGTTGTATAACCTTGCTTTTCGACATGGAGCGTGAAGCTGTCTTCCACCGTTGAGTGTGGCGCGGAAATAAAAGTGTTACCCCCTGCATTCGTCTGATAGGATGCCTGTTGTGTCCCATTGTAGAACAGTGATATGGTTGCATCGTAAACGCCTCCATATAAGGAGAGAACAGATATTTTAACGTCGTTTTCTCCTGGTGACACAAGAAGGGGGGCGACAACTTCCATCAGCTGCTGTCCTTTTTTGTTTTCACGAACCGTTATCTGCGATGAAGCGGAGGGGTAGCCAGATTTTACGGCGAGGATACCATAGGTAGTGTTCACCAAAACGTCAGGTGCGGTAAGGGTGATGGTTCCATTGATGTCTGTAAAAAATTTCTGATCATTAAACCAGACGGTTGCATTGGGAAGGGGTTTGTCTGCATCGGTGATCGAAAGCACAAACGAATCATTCTCCAGCACAGGATAGGGGGAAACAGAAAGAGTCATGGTTCGCTCTCTCTTATACACGACGATGGTCTGTGTCGCACGATATCCACCCAAGGTTGTTGCTGTTATCTGAAAGCGTTGACTACTCTCATTGATTTCTGGCATTACAAAAGTGACGTTTCCTGTAGTATGATTTGATGATTTTGATTGAAGATCTGCTTCAAAGACCACTCGAGCCTGCATAGGTGTTTCATTTAGCAGGATGGTAAAGGTAACCTGCTCATCTTCATACGCTGTCGGCGGTCCAATAATAGTAAGTTGTTGCTGCGCAGAGACTCCTACAGATCCAAAGATGGGTGCAAGAAGAAGTATGAGGATGGTTACATCATGTATCCATACTGTCTTTTGGTGTATCTTGTCTTCCTCCAGTTGCTATCGCAATAAATGCAATGCGAAAATTACGAGGTGATTATATAACTTTTTAGCCCCAGTTGATTTTCTCGTGATGTTTAAATAACAATGTTCTCTTGTCATCTGTGAGCGTAGTTCTATGGGTTGGAGGCTTCTTGATTCACAGATTGCAGATCCCTATTTTGTCACCGCAGCAGATGAGGTGATCGCCCAATTTCGAGAAGCACAAAAAGTACCTGACACGCTTCATTTCTACCAACGTCATCCACCCACTATCTCGCTTGGGCGTACACGAAAAATTCATACCGATGTTGATCTTGAGGCATGTGAAAAACACCAGGTCGCTCTCGTTCGACGGCCCACCGGTGGAGGAAGCATCTATACTGATCGGGGCTGTCTGATTTATAGTCTCAGCTTTCAGCCTGCCAAAACATCACAGTACTCTGTTAGCAGGATGTTTCATACCATCTGCACTGCACTTGCAGAAAGCCTTGCTCTGCATGATATCTCTGCCACATATAAACCACCTAATGATTTGCTTCTTAATGGAAAAAAAATCTCTGGGTCAGCACAGCTTCGAAAACACAATACGATTCTTGTTCATGGAACCGTGTTGGTCTCAACAGATCTTTCTCTTATGTACAAGGTCCTTCGAATATCACCTGAAAAAACAGTGACCACACTACAAAACGAATGTACCAATCCACCCACAATACCACAACTGAAAACATCTATCACAAAAGCATTTGAACACCTATTTAATACCACGATGAAACAAGCAATCTTCACAAAGGAAGAACGCTCTCGAATACACGTACTCAGCACCCGTCGGTATCAAAACAATGCGTGGACGATGAAAAGGTAAGATGATATGATCCTTCGAAAAGTAAACGCGTTTACCACCAACAAACAGGGGGGAAATCCTGCAGGAGTCGTCTTTGATGCACCCACGCTTTCCCCAGATACTATGAAACAAATATCAAAAACACTCGCTGTCTCGGAGACTGCGTTTTTCTCACCCAGCACAAACGCAGATTACTATGTACGATTCTTTTCACCAACTACAGAGATTGATCTCTGTGGCCATGCAACCATTGCCTCCTTTCATACCCTCGCAGAAATAACAGATATACCAATTTCTTCAAATCCTATTTGTCTCACCCAGGAGACCAAAGCAGGAATTCTGCCCATTGACCTTTACTTTACCGGTCAAACTGTAGAACGAGTCATGATGACACAGGCACAACCAGTTTTGAGAAATCTTGAGTGGGATGCAAATGAAATCGCATCGCTTCTTGGTATCCATGTCGATGGTATTGATCATTGGCCTCCTAAACAATGCGTCTCCACCGGACTTTTCACCCTTCCTATTTGTGTACACAACCGCAGGATTCTATCAGCGCTTCATCCCGACTTTTCTGCAATTAAACGCTACTGTCAGACTCACAAGATCGGAAGCTTCCATGTATTTTGCTTTGACACCATTCAACCCGCTTCTTTATTTCATGCCCGCAATTTTGCACCCTGCTATGGTATCAACGAGGACCCTGTTACCGGCACTGCTAGTGGAGCGGTGGCGTGGTATCTTCAACATTATAACCTTCTTCCCGGTACTGAAGGCATCTGTGAACAGGGAGATATTATGGGACGACCGGGCAGAGTCCAGGTCGCAATCACGGAGGATTCGGTGCAAGTCGGTGGACAAGCAACAGTCGTTGAAGAACACTCCTACGATGTGGAGGAATTACATTGAAGAATTCTGCAGTAAGTCCCTATAATACTATACCTGAAGTGCTGCAACCGTTCCGTCGCCCACAACAGGTTATCTTGTATGATAGCACCCTTCGTGATGGAGAACAAATGCCCGGTATCTCTTTTACCCCCGAGCAGAAACTGCAGATCGCGCGAAAACTTGATGCCATAGGCATTCCTGAGATTGAAGCAGGATTCCCTGCGGTATCAGAAGAAGAATGTAAAACTGTGAAAAAAATATCCCAGGAAGAACTCTCTGCAAAGATTCTAGTATTATCCCGGCTTACCCAAAGCGATATTGATGCAGCACGCAAGGCAGATGCTGATGTCGTTCTTTTATTTATTGCAACCTCACCATTGCATCTACAACATAAACTCCACTGCACACAAGAAGATATTAAAACTCGGGCAGAACAGGCAATCTGTTATGCCAAAGATCATGGGATTTCTCCCAGTTTCAGCTCTGAAGATAGCACCAGAACGCCACTCTCTTTTCTTAAGGAGCTGATGCAGCTTGCCTGTGACTGTGGTGCCACACGTATTGGTCTTACCGATACCGTAGGCTGTGCGACACCGCAGGCTATTCAGTATCTCTTCTCGGAAATACAGCAACAGGTCTCAGTGCCGATGTCTGCGCATCTGCATAATGATTTTGGACTGGGTGTCATCAACGCTATTTCTGCGCTTTCAGCAGGAGCAACACATTGCTGTGTCACCGTCAACGGCTGGGGGGAACGCGCAGGCAATGTTCCTCTCGAACAACTCGTTATGGCTCTTCAAGTGTTATATGACTATGATGTAGGCATTGATACCACTCAGCTGTCCTCTCTTTCACAAATGATCTCCCAGTTCACTGGGATTTCTATTCCAAAAAATCAACCGTTTGTAGGATCACAGATCTTCAGCCATGAATCCGGTATTCATGTCGCAGCAGTCCTAGAAAACCCTGACACCTATGAACCCATCACACCTGAACGAGTGGGAAACACTCGGCATCTTGTTCTTGGAAAACATACAGGCAGACATCTTATCCGACATCATTTCCAACAGCAGGGAATCACTGTTGATGAACAAACCATCACCGATGTCACCGCATTTATCAAACATCAGGCAGAACAAGGGGTGCATCTCACCTTTGCAGATCTAAAACAGTATCTTAGAGAGGAGAAACACAGATGAATGGTCTGTTCCGTGCCTACTGCGTCTGGCCGCATTTTCCAACGTTTTCCATGTCCGGAAATGCCTGTGCACTTCACTGTAAACACTGCAACCACACCTTTCTTGAAGATATGCAGGCTCTGCCAACCCCAGAGTCCCTTCTTGATTTTGTCCACAAGCAGAACGAAGACGACCTCGTTGGATTTCTCCTCAGCGGAGGCTGTGACCATCAGGGTCGCATGCTTTATCTCCGCCGTTTTTTACCCATCATCAACAAAATCAAACAGCAAACCGATCTCATTGTGAAACTTCACACCGGTTTTGTCGATGCATCACTTGCCGAGGAGATTGTGGCCGCTGGTGTTGATATTGCCTCCGTGGAAGTGGTTGGGTCCAATGAAACCATTCAATCTATCTTTGATTTTCAGGCAACTTGTATGGATTTTCAGAACAGTCTAGAACACTTAGAACGAGCAGGGATGCCCTATATTGTTCCCCACATCTGCATCGGGCTTGATAGGGGAAAACTCAAAGGAGAATTCCAAGCGCTTTCGATGATCAAGGAGTCCTGTACGCCGTCATCGCTCGTTATGATTGTCCTCTGGCCTACCAAGGGTACGGCATTAGCTCAGTGTCCGCCACCCTCCATAGAAGACATGCAAAGAGTCATTCGAAAAGCCGCTGAAATGTTTCCTCACAAGGATGTATCTCTGGGATGCATGCGACCCCGTGGACGCATTCGAGAAGCAGTGGAACGTGCAGCGGTCGATTCAGGAGTAAACCGCATGGAACTTCCCTCTAAAAAAACCCTACAGCATGTAACACAAAAAGGGATGCATATCAAACGCATTGGCGCCTGCTGTGCGCTTCCCACTGAACTGGAACACTCAGCTGTTTTAACCAAGACAAAACAGCTCACACACCCATGCTCACTCTGAGTATATCGCGAAGACCTGGTGAGAACCCTAAAATAAGCACCCCGATTTTCAATAAATTAACCAACTGCTGATAGTGCCGTAACTCGTCCTTATAAAAAATGTCAAATAAATAAATAATCAGCACAATTAGCACGCCTTTTACAATGACAAATGACGGACCCCATAAGTTCAGAAGCGCATTTGAGGCGGGATGTTTTTCTGAATATAAAAGCCCCATCTGTAGAGGATCTTTGATGCTAATATAGCTTGTTACCCCATCAAGGAGATGCCCAAAAAACATTGCCAGATTTAATGGATTTTGAAACACGTGAAGCTGAGAGCTATCTCGTGCAAAACGACCAATGGCGTAGAGGAGAGCAGTTGCAGAACAAATGATTACTAAGACAATGCCTGCGACATCATAGCGAACACCCGTGCTTGCACTCCATTGATTCCCTGCAAGCCAAACTAGAATATAATACACCGAGGGAAGAAGAAGAATAAGCCCGCCGACACCAACGATTCTGTTTACGGTCACCTTTTCATTTTGTATACATCGCTGCAGTATCCAACCAAGCAGCACAAACCCTATTGCATAGCAGGCAATCTGGACATAGATAAGAGGAGAAATAAACCAATACACCACTGGTGGAGTGAAGAAATTACTATCTTCTAACGCTCTGGCGGTAGGTCCAAAAATAATATACGGGAGCAACGCCAGTGCAAACTGCCAATTAATGCGGACCTTCAAATGTTGTAGAAGACGATAAATGGCATAGATTGCGGCGATTAAAATTATCCCATAAGTTGCTTCAGAGAGTATGGTATATCCTTCCTGAGCTACCACACCGTTATGGATGGCAACAGACGAATAGGGATCTGCATCAGCAACAACTGGACCCCAATAGTATTTCCAAATCCATTGATCATAAAAAAGGTCAGGTAGGAACACTAATCCTCCAATGACAACGAGGACTGCAACACTGACAATAAGAATACCAACTTTCAATTGATTTTTTTGAATCCAATTAATCACAGACATAGGGATGCTGCTCTGAAAGAAAAAGAGGATATATTAATCCACCGTTCTTATCATCCTATTCGCTGCATTAGGAGGATAGAAAATAGAAGATTAGAGTGAAACAAGGGTGTCTACTCGTCTTCAAATTGAACAATAGAAAAGATTTTTTCTCCTTTAATTTTGTCTCTCCCCTTCAGATCGATTAGCTCGATGACAAAAGCACATTCGACGATATCTCCCTGTAATTTCTTGATAAGATTTCGCGTGGCATTAATGGTTCCACCGGTGGCAAGAAGATCATCGACAATTAGGACACGGTCACCTTTTTGAATGGCATCTTTATGGATTTCGATTTTATCGATACCATATTCAAGGGTGTATTCTTCTGACTCACATTCTGCGGGGAGTTTCCCTGGTTTTCGCACCGGTACAAATCCACAACCCAGCAGGTAGGCTAGTGGTGCTCCAAGGATAAACCCGCGTGATTCGATACCGACAACCATATCGATATGTTCTGGGGCGTATCGTTTGTGAAGGATATCAATGGTTTCTTTGAGTCCCTCCGGGCTTTTCAGAAGGGTGGTGATATCGCGGAACATTATTCCGGTTTTGGGCCAATGAGGGATCATTCTGATTTGTTTCTTGATGGATTCAGACATAGGGCTCGCCGTAGCTATATATTGATGTTCTCCTTGATATACTTTATAGTTTCAACAGAAGGTTTTTCTTAGTTGTTTCTATTCAGGTGTTTTATGGCTGTGAAAATTGGAATTGTTGGAGGAAGTGGACTGTATAATATGGGTATTCTTGAGGAGGTTGAGGACGTTTCTGTGGAGACGCCGTTCGGTCCGCCTTCCGATACGATTACGCTTGGGAAAATCGATGGTGTTGAGGTTGCGTTTCTTCCCCGTCATGGTAAGGGTCATGTGTTTGCGCCGCATATGATTAATTATCGGGCAAATATTTTTGCGCTGAAGCAGTGTGGTGTGGACTATCTTGTTTCTACTGCTGCGGTGGGGAGTTTGAAGAAGGAGTTAAAACCGTGTGATTTTGTGATAGCAGATCAACTCATTGATCGTACGGCAAAACGGGCGTCTACCTTTTTTGATGAGGGAATTGTGGTTCATATTGGATTTGCTGATCCGTTTTGTGAGCGTCTCTCTGATCTTGCCTATGCGGCAGTAAAAAAAGAGGGCGTTGCGGTGCATCGTGGTTGTTATATCTGTATGGAGGGTCCGCAGTTTTCAACGCTGGCTGAGTCTCAGTTATATAGGACGTGGGATGTCGATGTTATTGGTATGACGCTTGCAACGGAGGCGAAACTTGCTCGTGAGGCAGAGATGTGTTTGTGTGGTATTTTAATGGTTACTGATTATGATTGCTGGTATGC
The DNA here is from genome assembly GCA_964612945.1 of uncultured Thermoplasmatales archaeon. Taxonomy (GTDB): domain Archaea; phylum Thermoplasmatota; class E2; order DHVEG-1; family DHVEG-1; genus CAZTFR01. The sequence goes on along the minus strand of CAZTFR010000010.1, from coordinate 38,386 downwards.
AGAGCAGGATAAGGTTTCCGTCTCCTCGGTTGTTGAGAATTTACAGAAAAACACAATTCATCTGGCACAGATCATCAAACGGTTGGTTCCACAGATTTCCTATAAACGCACCTGTGTGTGTTCGCATGCCTTAGATGATGCGTTGATTACCTCTCCAGAGATATTAAAAAAACGGGGGAATCCTCGCGTAAATGAGGTGCTTCTGAAACGGTTTCTTAAGTAGAGATATCCGTGGTTTTTTGTTTTCGTATGTTTCGATAGGAAAAGACAAAGAGGAGTAGCCAGACGGTGCCTACAAAGAGTTCTGCAAATACGGTAATCCAGAGATTTAAGGTGGCAAAGGTTACGGCAAGGATGTACAACCCTGCAGTGGTGAGAGCACCGGTATAGAGATTGATGATCTGGCCATTAATGACATCTCGTAGCTGGGGGAGGAGTATAAATCCAAAGGCAATACCGACTGCTGCGATAACAATATCTTGCCATATCATGGGATTCTCTTCTCTAATGGTACATTTGGTCTCTTTTTTTAGGTGAGTCCTGCTTTTTGTTTGATTCCTTTTGCAGCGATCATCCCGGTTGCTGCAGAGGAGACGATACCGCGTGAAAGACCAGCGCCATCTCCAGCGACAAAGAAGTTTTCCTTGTTGGTTTCCAGTGTTTTTTGTACGAGAAATCGCATGGAATAAAACTTGATTTCGGGTGCATAAATCAGGGTGGAATCTGAGGCGACGCCAGGGATGACTTCGTCGAGTTTTTCCAGTCCCTCGATAACGTCGGTGACGATACGGTGGGGTAGTGCCATGGAGATATCACCGGGTGTTGCGTTTTCAAGAGTTGGTGTGACAAAGGATTTTTCAATGCGTCGTTTGGTTGATCGTCGGCCATTTCTGAGGTCTTCGAGGCGTTGGACAAGGGGCATTTTTCCGCCGATGGTGGTGGCAAGTTTTGCGATGGATATGCCATAGGCCGTGGTGTTTTCCACGGGTTCGGTGAGTTTTATTCTGGTGACAAATCCAAAGTTGGTGTTTGCTGATTTTTTTTCGGCCATAGAGTGGCCATTTACGCAGAGGTATTCTCCATAGTCTTCCATGACGACAAAGCCGTTGGGACAGGTGCAAAAGGTGCGGATGAAATCATCATAGGTTTTGGTGAAGATGTGAAATTTTGGGTCCCATGCTTGTTTGATTACATTCTCCATGAGTACCGCAGGTATTTCAATGCGAACGCCGATGTCAATGGGTGCAAACCTGGTGTGTATTCCGAGCTGCTGGGCTTCTTTTGAGATCCAATCTGCGCCTGATCGTCCAGGTGCAGCTAGGACGTAGGTTGCTTCAATAGATTCTTGTGTATTTGTCTTGAGTGTATACTGGTGGTTATGCTGTATGGTTTCAATGGCGGTATCTAAGAGAAAGTGGATGTTGTTTTGTTCAAGGTTGTTTTTTAATGAGGTGATGACTTCAGGAAGTTTATCGGAACCGATGTGTCGTTGTAGGATGGGGATGAATTGTACGCCGTGGGCGGCTGCGTTTTTTTCAAGTTCGACGGAGTCTTTGCCGTAGAGGGTGCCGGAGACGCCATGTTTGAGAAAGACCTGTTCAACTTCAGACACCAGCTGCCATGACTCATCTTTTGACACGAATTCTTCGAGGTTTCCTCCCACATCGGGGCGCAGATTGAGTTTTCCATCCGACAGTCCTCCTGCTCCCCCGAGGCCATAGAGCATGTTGCAGGGTGAGCATTCTTTGCAGCGGACATGGGTGGAAAGGGATGGGCAGTATCTGCTGTTGATGTCTTTTCCTTTGTCGATAACTACAACGTTCAAATTGGCTTCTTTTGCAAATTCATAGGCGGCAAACAGACCAGCGGGTCCTGCTCCGATTATAGCGACGTCCACGTTCACAGAAAATAAGGATGAAGCCTTTGTTTAAGAATCTTCTGAAAAAAACTTTGTTAACTCCTGTCTCAATAAAGACGTGATCTCTATACAGATAGTCACTTATGTTTTCATATAGGTAGTTGCTTTTGTTCTGAAGAGATTATTCTTGATAGAACGATTGTAAAGATAATCTTAAATAGGGCTCCAAAGGTTTACCCACTGACCGGCGTATGGAACGATTTACCAAGTTTAAAACCATGGTGTTTCCCCGAGAAGTCATTGTAGGACATAACACCAATGATCAAATTAAGGGTCTCTGCAGCCGTATTACGCGGGGAAAAAAATTTCTGTTAGTAGCTGACAAAACGACGTACCGAATCTCAGGAGATCGCATTGCAAAGATACTGCAGGGTGCTGGATATGAAGTAGAAACGGTTATTCTTCATCAACCTATTGTTAAGAAAGATATTCTTGTTGCCTGGCCAACCTTAAAAGAAGTAAACAAGGTGCATCGAGAAGCAAAGAAACTTGATGCTGATCTTTTATTAGGCGTAGGTGGCGGCTCTGTTATAGATGTCACCAAACTTGCTGCCTTTGAATTTTCACGTCCCTATATCAGTATTCCTACCTCAGCAGCACATGACGGGATGGCCTCTCCACGTGCGTCAGTAAAAGACAAAACGGGTTCCATTTCAAAAAGCGCGCGTCCTCCTATTGCAGTACTCGCTGATACCGCGGTTATCTGTAAGGCACCGTATCGCATGCTCGCCTCAGGATGCGCTGATGTTATTTCCAATCTTTCCGCGGTCAAAGACTGGGAACTCGCCTACCGATTGAAAGGGGAAGAATACAGCACGTTTGCCTCGCAGCTTTCAGAAACCTCCTCTCGGCTTCTGTTGCACGCTGCAGAGGATATCCGCTCTGGTCTTGAGGAAGCAGTCTGGCAGGCAGTAAAATGTATGATCACTTCTGGTGTTGCAATGAGTGTTGCCGGAAACACCCGTCCCGCATCCGGTGCAGAGCATATGTTTTCCCATATGCTTGATTGTATTGCCCCCGGAAAAGCCTTGCATGGGGAGCAATGTGGGGTGGGCGCTATTATGATGATGTATCTACATGGCGAGAATTGGGAGGAAATCCGTGATTTTTTAGAGACCATAGGTGCACCAACAACCGCACGGGAACTAAAGATCCCAAAGAAAAAAATCATCGAAGCACTCCTCAGCGCCCAAAATATCCGCCCCGACCGTTACACGATTCTTGGTGAAAAAGGATTAACAGAGGATGCTGCCAAGAAATTGGCAAAAATTACCGGTGTGATCTAGCTATGGCTACCGTCACCCTCATTGGCAGCCTTCTCGCTGAGGTGGATACAGAATTTCTCTATATTGGACCGCTTAGTGAATGTAAGAATTGTAAACTTAAAACGGTCTGCTTTAATCTTACACCGGGTCATGTGTATAAAATCACCTCGATACGGGAAAAACACCATCCCTGTCAGATTCATGCACAGGATGTTGTCGTCGTTGAAGTTGAAAAACAACCGATTATCACAGCTATACCCACAAAGGAACAACCAACTGCATCAATTGAAGGAGAAAAAATATTCTGTCCTCATATCGGTTGTGATCATTATGATCTCTGTACAAATCCTGCGGTTCAAGAGGGGAAAACGTATACGGTAAAAAAGAACCTGGGAAAGATGTCCTGTCTTTGCAATCATGACCTCTATAAAGTGGAGCTCTCTGATCAATGACAACGGACTTGGTAGAGAAGTCCTAAGGAAACAGACTGGATATCGATGGCCCCCTGTGGATCACCAATGATTCGATACCATTGGGTGAGTACGGTTTCATTTGAAATGTCATGATTCGTGAGATACGCAATTCCGATACAGAGTATAGAAGTTCCTGAGATTGGGCAGTTCCAGACCTCACCGATGATCTTTATCTGCTCCTGTTTTATGGTGTCATAGGCATCGTAGATGATGTACTGGGTTTCATGGTTCTGTTGATTTGTTCGAATGCCGGTTCGATTTTTTTGCAGGATCATGGTTGTGTTGAAGGTATTGATGATGGTGTTGTGCACTTGTTGCGTGAGTTCTTCTTCGCTAGTAAGCATAATGGTACGAATGGTATTGACGCTGAGTATCGCAGGGTATCTTCCTCCAATTTCATAGGTTGAGCCACACCATTTTTCTAAACCAAAGAGTTGTATGCCTGAATTTCGTAGTGCAGTATTTTCATGCCATCCACCTATGAGTGTAGTGGTGGGTAAAGACGAGCAGTGAGGATCGATACAGCCGGAGAGCAGGGTAAGAAAAAGAAGAAGGAGGATGACAAACGGTGGAATGAGTGTTTTTTTGTTTTCTAATCCCATGTGTCTCTGTAGCATATGATAGGATGTTGCTTATTTTAAAGTACCGAAGCTTTTTAAAAAAAAGGGGGCGGGGGAACTTATTTCTTGTTGAGTTCTTTTTTCAGTATTTTTGCTCTATCTGTTTTTTCCCAGGTGAAATCAGGATCATCTCGTCCGAAATGTCCATATGCTGCTGTTTTTTTGAAGATCGGTCTCCGTAGGTTGAGTGTTTCAATGATTTCAATGGGTGTAGTGGGGAAGAATTGTCTGATGAGATCCTGCATTTGTTCAACCGAGATGGTGTTTGTTCCAAAACAATCAATGTTAATGGAGACGGGCTCAGAGATGCCGATGGCATAGGCAAACTGTATCTCACATCGCTCTGCAAGGCCTGCAGCGATAATGTTTTTTGCAATATACCGGTTGGCATACGCGGCGCTGCGGTCGACCTTGGAGGGGTCTTTTCCTGAGAAGGCTCCGCCGCCATGGCGTCCGATACCTCCGTAGGTGTCCACGATAATTTTTCGTCCGGTCATCCCGGCATCTGCGTAGGGCCCTCCCCGGATGAAACTGCCGGTGGGGTTGACGAGAAAGCGGGTGTTGGTGTCGATCCATTCAGAGCAGATCGGGTTGATGACATGTTTGATGATATCCTTTTTTATTTTGCTGTGGGCAATCCCGGGTTCATGTTGGGTGGATACCACAATGGTGTCTGCACGGCGGGGTTTTCCCTTTTTGTCGTATTCAACAGAAACCTGTGATTTTCCATCGGGTCGAAGATAGGAGATAACATTCTTTTTTCGAATATCGGAAAGTTGTCGGGTGAGGTGATGTGCTAGATCAATGGGAAGTGGCATGAGTGCCTTGGTTTCGTTGCAGGCGTATCCGTACATCATGCCTTGGTCACCGGCACCTTGTTCTTTATGCAGGCCTTTGCCTGCGGTGACCCCTTGGCTGATATCAGGGCTTTGTTCAGTGATTTGAACCCACACGGAGCAGGTCTCCCATTCGATACCGTATTCTGATTTGGTGTATCCAATCTCTTTGATGGTATCGCGAACCACATGAGGGATGTCAATATACCCTTGGGTGGTCATTTCTCCAAAGACCATGACGCCTCCGTTTTTGGTGGCGGTTTCCACGGCGACTCGTGAGTTTTTGTCTTGTTTGAGTGCTTCATCTAGGATAGCATCGGAGATGAGATCGCACATCTTATCAGGATGGCCTTCTGTGACGGATTCTGAGCTGATGAGAATTTTATGGTCATTCATATCCTTCACCATCAAAATTTTGTAGGATATTCTGCTCACAACTAAAATGAGTTTAAAAATGTTGTTAAAAAGTACTAAAAAAAGAAGTAGAAGGAGTGTTTTGTGTTAGCGGTTAATTTTTCGGGTGGTCCACAGGTCTTCTTCGAGAGTATTGTAGATGTCTTCGTTGGCGATGTTTTTTGGTACCTTTTTATTGATGAGGAGATCTCTGGCGGGATCATCTTCATGGGAGTAGTCGATGATGATGTCTTTTCTGAGTTTCCAATAATGGGTACGCCATTCTCGTCCATCGTAGAGGGTGGTTTCTTCGCGTTCGGTGGTAAGCATGCCTTCTTCTTCAAGGATGTAGAAGAGTTGACGATCTTCGGGGTCGAGTACATTGTCGATGACGCGGTCGTCAAATCCAAAAATATCCATGACAAATCCGGCATCTCGTCGTGCTTCGTCGATGTCGATGCCAACGCGGTTTGCGATTGCTTTTGATAAATCATTCAATGTAATAATAGTCATAGAAGCTTCCCTTTCCTTTCGTTTCTATTATTTTTACTTTTGTTTACCTTTTTTATAGTGTAGTTTGCAGGTTTCCTCTACTATGTGTCGCCGCTAGTATTTAAATTTTTGTATCGTTTTGGTGTTTTTTGGCTGTTTTTTTACAAATTTTAACTGGTTTTTTCATTTTTTATATGGTTTAGAATTATTTTTACATTTTAATCTATAAAAAAATTTATAAACCACTTGCTCTTATTATACTTATAGAATGGGGGTATATTCGATTTTTCAATCTCTCCTCACCACCTTCGATCTTCCCCCATTCTCTCCTTATAACCTGTTTATTTGAATAGTAGGGCAGGTCCTTTTTCTGCCACGCGGTCACGAAAGGGTTCATCGGTAATAATCATGACCGTCCAATCTGGGGTATGTCGTGATTGCAGGGCATGTGCTATAGGTGTAAAGGTGTGAAAGGGCTTGAGTTGGTTGTTGGTGAGCACTTCGATATCGGTGCGGTGGATGCGTGGTTCGGCTTGGTGAAGTTCGGTAACGGGAAGATCGATGATGATACGTCCGGGGGGTATAGAAAAGGTGTCCTCGAATTCTTGTTCTTTTTCATGCCGTTTTTGCGGGTCTTCGAGTGTGTGTAAGAGATGGTGTTGCTCTTCGGTGAGATCGTCGTCTGCAAGGGCGAATGCTTGTTTGTAGAGTCGTCGGTATTTTAGGCGAATGGCGATTTCTTTCTGGTAGGATCCGATGTTGAGCAGGGCGTTGAGCAGCTCTCCGTCGGTCATGGTGAAGAATCGAAAGGGGTGTGTTTGATCAATGGTTTCGATAGCGCGGGAGAGCATGAGTTCTGCGATGCGGACGGTTTTATGAAAATAGACTGAGGTGTACATCAGCCCGCGTGCCATGAGGATGTTTTCAATGGCGCTGACCCCTTTTCTTTTGATGGTAATTTGCTCATTGTGGATGGAGAGTGTTTGGATCAGGCGGTTGAGATCGATAAGGCCGTAGGCAACACCGGTGTAGTAGCTGTCTCGGATGAGAAAATCGAGCTGGTCGACATCGATGGTGCTGTGAAGGAGCTGTTGGAGGTACGGGGGGGTGCTTTCTTTGCCGCGGATACAGTTGACAATTTCTTTGAGTGGCGCGTCTCGCTCGGTGAGCAGTTCGTGTACGGTTTTTGATTCTATAAATGGTTGTTCTTCGGCATCTAAAACGGCGTAGTCTCCGAGGATGAGTTGTTCGGTGAGATCGACGTGGTCGACATTGAATTTCTGACGAAGATTGGTTTCAAGGGTATGGGAGAAGGGTCCATGTCCGATGTCATGAAGCAGAGCGGCGATGGTGATGATGTCGTGTTCTTGTTTGGGAAGATGAAGGGTGGTTGCGATTCGATCGGCGATATGGTAGGCTCCGAGGCAGTGTTCTAGTCTGGTATGGTGTGCACCGGGGAAGACCAGGTGGGCAAATCCGAGTTGTTTGATGTTGTAGAGCCGTTGGATTTCTGGGGCGGCGATGAGACTGTTGATGTGGTCATCGATGTGGATATCGCCATGGACGGGGTCACGGACGGTTTTTACCTCATACATATACAACTCTCCGCTATATTTTTGTTCTCTCCTGCTTTTTTTTAGTGGGGAGAAGTTGCTAGCTGTTTAAAACTTCTTTCATAGATACGAAGGTTTATCAGAGAAAAGTGTATTTCTTACATCCTAAAGGGAGTGCTATTGATGAGTAAGCCAATATTGTTTTCGCTTGAACACTGTGTGAAATGTCAGCAGACTAAGCAGCTTCTTACCGATCGCAATGATGTAGAAATGGTGACATTTCCTCATGATCCTACGGAGTGGACAACTGACCAATTGAAGCTTGCTCAAGATTATGCTGTCTTTGAGGATCTTCATAAAACCGCTCCTGTTCTCTGGGTAGATGGGGAGAAAAAACTCGGGTATCTTCGAATTCGAAAATGGATTCAGGATACTGCTACAGATGGATAAGATTTCTTTTAATTGTCTTGTACCATTCATCGAGTTGGTGTTCTAAGACTTGTTTGATGTCGCTCATATTTTTGCAGGAATAAGTGTGGTAGTATCCTCCTTTTTCAAGGGTTTTTGTTGCTTTGATGCAGATGCCGCAGCTGGTGAGATGTTGCAGAGATCGGTAGACGGTGCTGCGTTCCTTGTTGAGTTTTTGTGCGAGGGTGTCTGCCCGTATGGGTCCTGTTTTCTTAAGCGTCTGGTAGACGATGAGGTCTAAATCTTTGAGGTCATATAAGCAGTGAAGGAGATCTTCGCAGGTGTTCGGGATGGAAGCGAGGCTGATTTTCATCGGAACGACAGTTTTGTATCGGTTTCAACCTTATAATGGTTGTGCAAAAAATATGCACAAACGTTATATACCGGAACCATTATACAAGGGTATCATATGGACGAACTCGAACGTATCAAACAAAAAAAACTCGAAGAATTAAAACAACGATATATGAATGGAGGACAAAAACCCATGGAAAATATGCCCGATAGCCCTGTCCCAGTTACTGATGCCGATTTTAATGAACACATTCAAAAATATGACACATTGGTCGTCGACTGCTGGGCACCGTGGTGTGGACCCTGCCGCATGATCGGTCCGGTTATCAACGAACTTGCCAAAGAAATGCAGGGAAAAATCGTGTTTGGAAAACTCAACGTCGACGAAAATCCAACCACAGCATCAAAATTTGGAATCATGAGCATCCCCACCTTACTTATCTTTAAAAATGGAGAAATGGTTGACCGCCTCATTGGTGCACTCCCGAAGGAACAACTAAAACAACGCATTGAAAAAATCTAAGAAGAACTCAAAATCACTGTTGTTATGAAAAAGTATGTCAGGTTTCCAAAAATATCGGTTTTCCTTCTTCTTTTCCTTCTTTTATTTATTATAGGATGTAATGAACAAGATGCTGATCAGAATCCCGGAAACGGCGTGAATCTTTCTTTTACAGATTTCTCTGGAGAAACCCGACAACTCAGTGAATTTTATGGTACCGTCATTGTTGTTGATTTAATGGCAGTGAATTGTCAACCCTGTTTTTATCAAATCCTTGAGCTGCAGAAGGTAGCAGAAAATTATTCAGCTGAGCAGGTGAGCATCATTTCCATTGATGTCTGGGTATCCTATGGAGAAACTGCATCTCTTCTTCAGGAATATCTTGATTATATCAAAAATGAGCTTGGTATTACACTGGATTGGACGTTTGGTCTTGATGATGAGCAAGGAACTATCAACAACAAGTATGCGTCAGAGGGTGTTCCCACAATAGTACTTTTTGATCAAAATGGAAACGTTTATTATACGCACACTGGTTATGAAGAGTACGGTGAACTTTCCACCAAAATTAATGAGCTACTAGAATCATAACTCTTGTTGGAGGAAGAAAATCAATGAACAATCTGAAACAAAAAGTTGTACTCACAAGTTTTATCATATGCAGCCTACTTGTAATTACCACTCAGGGTCTTGCAGAGCCTGTTGTAGATTCGATCACTTTTGATCCGGAAATGCCAAAAGGGCAAGGTAGCTTTACGGCAACCGTTCAGATTACAAGTGAAGAGGCCATAGAGGAAGTTTATTTTGAAGTGTTGGGGGAATGTAATAGAACAGAAGGTATATGTTATCAGGGTACCACTCAAAATATTTCTTTAAGTCAGGTAGAGGATACCTCAACGTATCAAGGAACAATCACCCTTACCCATGAAAAAGCATCCTACATTGAATATCAGATTACCGTTAGTGCTGGAGGTAGCTGGACTTCATCTGAGAAGACGGAGATTGATTTAGATACGACCCCTAAGGATACAAATGGTGATAATGGAAACGGTGGCACCAACGGTGATAATGGAAACGGTGGCACAAATGGCGATGAAACACCCGGGTTTGAAAGTATTGTTTTAATAGGCGCATTGATTATCAGCTTGGTTGCCCTTCGAAAACGACGATTCCGATGAAGTTTCAGATCAAACGCCTGTATTTTCAACTGCTTGCTTTACTTGCAGCAAATTTAGGAGCTTTTGGTTTTAAAACAGGCTTTTGTTATCCTTTTTTTTATTGTCATTCCTGTCCCGCGTCTGCATCGGCATGTCCTCTTCGTGCTCTTGAAATTGGTGTCTTTCGCGGACGACTTTCGTGGCAATTACTTGCGTTTCCACTACTTATTCTTGGTTTCTTTGGAGTGACCACCGGTCGTGCGGTGTGTGGATGGGCCTGTCCAATTGGACTGCTTCAGCGAGCGACAGCTCCTGTTGCTCGTCGATTAAAACACATTCCCCTATTTCAATTACTTGGAAAGCATCCCATTGAGCCAAAATTACGGTATCTTAAATATTTAACTCTTCTAGGACTTGTCTTTGGTTCACCATTTCTTGTTGGATTTATGTTTACCGATATCTGCCCCGTTGGGGTTCTCACCGGTACGATTCCTTTACTTGCACTTAACCCCGGGGGATTTACTCCAGCTTATTATTTCTACCCGGCTTTTATCATTTTTATTCTGTTTATGCTCTTGATTTTTGTGGTGGAACGGGGATGGTGCCGGTATTTCTGTCCTGTCGGCGCCATTCTTGCCCCGTTCAATAAAATCAGCTATCTTCATGTCGAAGTCGATAAAGATGAATGTATTCATTGTAATGTCTGCTCCGAGGTCTGTCCTATGGGTATTGACGTTCCTAATATGTATCGTGATCCTGAATGCATTTTATGTGGAAAATGTGTGACGGCATGCCCGAAATCAATTATTTCTTTTCGGAGGGCGTAAATGAGACAAGAATTACTTATCTCGCTTACCGCAATTGTCCTGGTCTCTGTTTCATTAGGGGGACTGTTTGTGTTTACTGATATTTATGAGCAGGTACAAAACACGATTGTGGAAGTCATTTGTCTGAGTTGTGTTAAATTAAATCCTGCCACTTCATTTGAGTTTCAATTTGAGACGACAAATGGGGAGGATCATCCCGATTTTATTCTTGATAATCTCTCTAAGGGCCCGGTGTTTCTTGCCTATCGAACGGATGTATGTGAATATTGTGATTACATGGAATCACTTCTCATAGATATGCTGGGTGTCGAATTTGAGATGCAGGATGTCTTCTCCAAAACCATAACGTTTCAAGGCGATACAATGACGTTTATGCATATCAATAATGATCATGCCTCAGAGATGCTACGGTTGTCACAGGAGGTCTATGATGTTGACGGAAACCGGGGTGTTCCTATGTTTACCACAGTTACCTTTGGGTATGACCGAGGTTTTGTCAAGCCTTATTATAACACGGTGTATGGTATCCTCAATTCAGAGTATACTGATGAGCAGCGTATTGAGGCATTAACTAATTTAATTGTGGATGCTAGGGTTCTCTGGAAGCAGAATCATGCCGGGCATGGCCACAGCTAAAAAGGTTGTTTTGTAGGAAAAAGAGAAAAAGATGAGATTTTTTTTTTTTAAATTTTAAATCTCGTTGTTTCTGATTTTTTTGACTAGGATATCGAATTGGTCCCGTGTTAATGTACAAGTGTTTTCTTTTTCACCGATGATAACTTTATCATCTTGGATATCAACAACGGGGCATTTTGGTGGGACACAGGATCCTTCACTGCAGAGTACGATTTTCATTCTTGTTTCACCTCATTATTCTAATTAAATTATATTACTCCGTGAGTTTTTAAATATTTTTCGGTTTCTTTAAAAGAAGGGAGACTAGCTAAACAAATACCAATGCTTAATTCTAAACATCAGTTTATTGAAATAAATGAGAGAAATGATTACTAGTTTTTAATTATCCACCAATCTGGTGTTTTGATATGAACTAGTAAATTGTTTTTCTCTGCAAACTCGAATACTGCTCGTTGTACTTCTTTTCCGTTTGAATTTCCAGCGATATCGTGTCCGCCAATGATACCGCCTGATTTAATCTTTGGATAGTATGACTCAATGTCTTTTTTGACGTACTCATAAGCATGATTTCCATCGATGTAAACCATATCAAGATCATTTGGTATAAAATCAACTGCATCTTCAGAGGTCATCTGCAATAGAATAACCTGATGAGCGTATTTTTTTAGCACAATCATTGCTGGTTTAAAGGAGGAAGGTAGAAACCTTAGAACATTTTTTTCTTTTTGATAATCATAATATTTTTGATAAGGGTCTATGAGGAACATCTTTTTTACATTTAGTTTTTTAAACATCCTACGTGCGTTTGTCCCAAAGAACACGCCGATTTCAGCGATTTGTAGAGGGTGATGATAGTTTTCAGCAGCAAAATGGATCATGGGTCGTTGAAAATCATATTTCACAAAACCATATGCTTTATATGCAAATATCCCGCTAACTCCTAACACTAATAGAAACATCCAATTCATAAGGGTGTATCTACAAGTTAAAAAAAAAACTTTCTAACATATTGCACATTATAGTATTGTTTTAGGTATATATCCATAGGTTAAAAAAAATAGTGCAGAGGAAGGGATTTGAACGTGAGTTCAAGCAATCAAAGGAATCATCATCAGGTAACAGTAATTAATGATCGGCAGCAGACCTTGGATGTGTTCCCGTCGAGCGGGGATGCGGCATGAATGAGAGAATCGAGGGCGTGACGAGGAAGCGAAGGCGGATTTAACAGCTTCCTGTATCGTTTCGTGCGAAATCAAAACATCTTGTCGTAGGTTCTGATGGATCCGGGTTGAAGGTAAGCAATCGTGGTGAATGGATGCGTCAGAAATGGAAGGTACGAAGAGGGTGGATTAAAGTGGTCATTATGGGTGATACCAATGAGGATATTGTTGATATGCGCATTGGTAATGAAAATCTGGATGAACGAGCTGCAAGCAGGGGTATGAGGCGGAGAAATCAGACGTATATTGATAAGGTTCTTCTGGATGGATATCATGATTGTGAGTATACCTTTTATCTCTGTCAAGAACCTGCAGATTGAACCAGGAATAACGATTAGAGAGAACGCTTCAAATAAGGGTTTGGGATATAGACATAAAGAAGTAAGATTGTATCAAAAACTTGGGTATAAACCTTGGACAAAACAGAAGGAGTATGGAATGCGCTGGCCTGCTTGTGAAGGGATTTTTTCTGCGGTTAAGAGGATATATTTGATGAGACTGTGAAGTGTCATAAGACTAGGGATATGTATCATGAGGCTCGGTTGAAGTTTTGTGCGTATCAATAAGTAAAAGACATTTCATAAGAGTTTTCATGGTATTCTTGTTAGCGTAAGCTATATGTATTTTTCTGAATCATGCCACACAGCAGGTTTAAAATAATATATGTTGTCTTATTAATGCTAACTTCTTGATATGACGGTTTTTTTTTTGGGACTACATGTATTGTTTTATGTCAATATTCTGTGGGTCCACTGTTGAGCTGATCCGTGCTTCTTTTTTGGGAAGCTGTTGGACCTCACGGACCGTGATTTCTATCTCTGCACCTAGTTTGCGTTCGAATTCTTGTTTGATAAATGTCAGGATGTCTTTGGGGGCGGGTGGTTGAGTGCGCAAGGTGGGATCGAAGAGGCATTCGATGGTGAGATCGGTGAGACTGTTTTGGGTGATCTTAACATCTTTAAGTTTGTTTGTTTTAAGTTGGTAGAGTAGTTTGCTGAAGATAGTGGAGATGCTTGCAGGAAGTAATGCTTTTCCCTCGGGAAAGTAGAGGGCGAGATCATCTCTTCCGTAGATGCGGTGGATGTGTTCACCGGCGAGACCACACGGGTGCGCGGCAAAGTCGGGTGCCACAACGTCGTTAATTGCGGTATATCGGATAATGGGGGTGCCTCCGCCGTAGAGTTTGGTGGTGATGAGATGACCGGCTTGATGAGAGGCGACGGGTCGACCGTCTTTGTGGTATTCCAGGTAAAGCAAATCAGAAAGGACATGGTAGAGTCCACTAGGGCATTCATAGGCAATCGGGCCGGTTTCGGTGGCTCCGTATGCCTCAATGACTGGTGCTTGAAAGATGGTTTTGATGTATTCTTTGAGGCTGGGATCCAGCACGGCACCCGTGGAGGCGATAAGCTGAGGCTGAAGATGGGGTGCCTTTCCCTGTTCTTTAAGGAGGGCGAGATGACCGAGCATCCCTACGTATCCTCCGATGAAGACGGGCTGAAACGAGTTCAGTGCTTGGTTGACTTTCGGTGGAGGATCATTGGTGTCCAGCCATTGAATGTTTTTAGTGAGAAACCGGGGGGTCATGCGGGTGTTAATACCTCTGTTGATGTAGCCTGATTCTGCGGTGTGTGGTTGGAAATCACCAATGATGCTGATCCGATCTTTCCGCCAGTTGATCCCATACGTCCGCAGGACACGGAGGTAGCCAAAAAGGCCCATGATAATGTCAAACCAGTCCACATAGAGGGTGAGTTTTTTGCCTGAGGTTCCGGAGGTGGCTACGGTGAGAAGGTGGTGTTCTTTTGTTTGTGACGAGCGGATCTGTTTTTTGCTGTAGCTGCGAAATTTATTTTTTGATATCAAAGGAAGTTTGGTGATGTCGTTGATTCCTCTGATGTCGCTGGAGTGTACCTGTGCTTTTTTATAGAGATCATGATACATCGGCACCGTATAGGCAAAGCGGACCATCTGCCGGAGTTTCTTATCCTGAAACCTACGAAGTTGCTCCTCCGAGAGGTGCTTGAGTCGATCGATGTCGATTAGGTAGCTTTTCAGAATTTTTAGAAGAAAAAGGGGGTTGTACAATGGACTCATATAATCATCAGATAGGTGATGGGATAGGGCCCACAACTTAAATAGATATCTTTTCTATTGGGTTTTTTGTAGCTATGAAGATTTTGATTATAGAAAATATTTGGTTGGGAAAGGCATCGTATGGCATGTTTGACAAGCTGATGCTCACCGGCTTTTCCATTCTTCCCACCTTATATGCCCGTCAAATTGCAGCAATAACACCGGATCATCATGAGGTAACGGTGCATAATGAACGGTTTGGGCCTGTTCGTTTTTCGAAAGACTATGATCTAGTGCACATTACGTATACGACGTCAACAGCCTGTCGTGCCTACGATATCGCCGATCAATTTCGCAAGCTTCAGATCCCTGTGGTTCTCAGTGGAATGCATGCATCTGCCGTTCCTAAGGAGGCTCAGCAGCATGCTGATAGCATCCTTCTGGGGCGAGGGGAGCTGAGCTGGTTACAGCTGCTCTCTGATTTTGAACAGGGAACTCTTCAACCTGTGTATCCACCAGTTTTTTACACTGATGATATCCGTGTTCCACCCACCGAGGTACAGCTCCCCGGGTTTGTCATCACCGGTGCAGTGGAGGCAACACGGGGATGTCCCTACCAGTGCACGTTTTGCCCGGAGGCAGCACTCTCCAGTGGTCATCAGTTCTATGCACGACCCGTCGAGGAGGTCATCGAAGAGCTCCAAAGGCTCCCGCAGAAGACCGTCATGTTTTATGATGCCTCCTTAACCATAAATCCTTCGTATACAAAAGAGTTATTTACCGAAATGCAGGGCCGGGGCAAACATTTTTTCTGCAACGGAAACGCTGATGTGCTTGCAGAGGATATCGAACTGGTGGAGCTTTCGAAAAAAGCCGGGTGTGTCTCCTGGCTGGTTGGCTTTGAGTCGTTCTCAACGGAAACCTTGAAAACCGTTGGAAAAAACACAAACCAGGTGGAACAGTACACCACCGTCGTTCGGAATCTTCATGATCAGAAAATGGCGGTGGTCGGCTGTTTTATGTTTGGGTTTGACACTGACACAGCTCCGGTATTTAAAAATACATTTCAGATGATCAAAGACCTTGCAATTGATATTGCTGATTTCACCATTCTCACCCCCTTTCCTGGAACACCATTATATGAGCAACTTCAAAAGGAAAAAAGAATTCTCACCCAGGATTGGTCACGGTATAATCTTCGCTCTGCCGTCTTTCAACCAAAACAGATGAGCCCAGAAACGTTGGAACAAGGAGTTCGATATCTCTATGCTTCCTTCTACAACACCTCGTATAGTCTTCACCGTATCATACGGAGTATCCGTCTTGGAATCTATCCCTTTTTTATGGTACTGGCACGCAATGCTGTTGCCAATATGAGCCGTCGGGCACTGCTTGCTTCTACGGTGAATGATGAAAAAAACTGAAACTCTGACGAATATTATTCAGCAAAAGAGAAAGATACGACTGCAGAAACCCAAGATCATCGTTTCGAAGTGATTTTTTCAGCAGACGAAGAACAAACTGGGGGCGGAGATAGAACTGCTGATGTGCCTTTACACAGTAGGCATGAATGATCGATTTTGGCAGCGTTGAAAGGTCATGTTCAGAGCCTGCCTCTAGTAGATACTCGTTTTCTTTTATTTTTTCTTCTTGTACTGACTGTTCCCATAGATCTGATCCGGCCATATACCGCAGGGGTAGAAAGGAGACCGCATCAAGGGGGAGTGTTTTTGCAAAAGAGATGGTACGATGAAAATGATCGATGGTTTCAAGGGGTGCTCCAAGGATAAAGGAGCCTACGATAAAAAAGCCTAGTTTATGGCTGTGCTGTACCGCTGTTTGTATCTGGTGGATGGTTGTTTTTTTATTGTAGAAATTAAGGATTTCCTGATTTCCTGATTCTAGTCCATAGTAAATATGATACACCCCGGCTTGTCTCATTTTTTGAAGAATAGCAGGTGTGATAGCATCAACGCGTGCTCCTGTTACGATTAGTTTGAGAGAAAGCTGTGCTTGAATTATGGAATCAAGTAGGTGTTCTGCCTGTTTTCTGTCTGCAAGAAAGCTGTCGTCGGCGATTTGGATGTAGTGGTAGCCCTGATTTTGAAGCTGTGTAAGTTCGGTAAGCACGTTGTCAGCAGAACGGGTGCGGAAGTGTTTCATGCTGATGCTATGTCGGGAGCAAAACCGACAGCTATATGGGCAGCCGCGGCTGGTGATGAGAGAGGTGAATTCGTTGTGTTTGATATGCGGGTTGTATTCTCGTCCGTACTGATACCTGCTGACTGGTGCTCGGTCAGGGATGGGAATGGTATTTAGGTCTTTAATGAGCTTCGGTGGTTTTCCTGCTTTGATTTTGTTGTCTTCTCGATAGTAAATCCCAGGGATATCTTTCAATTGTTTTGTTCCTTGCAGGGCTTCTGCAATCCCGGTGATTGCAGGTTCCCCATCGCCTTGTACGCTGATGTCTGCTTGTGTTTCTTTGAGGACTTTTTGGGGGAAAAGGGTGGAGTGTGGTCCACCGATGATGATGGGTAGGTCAGGGCGATTATTTCGGATTTGGGTGATGAGATTGGTTGCGCTGTGCAGTGTGTAGGTGAGAATGGTGATACCCACAGCGTCTGCTTGGTGCAAGGTTTGCTGTAGACGTTCTGTGGTGTAGGGCTCTGCGGAAAAATCAAGGATGGTTACCTGATGATCATGGGAGGTGAGCATTTGGGCAAGATACAGGAGGCCAAGTGGGGGGGCAAGACCGTAGAAGGTGTGTTGTTGTGAGGATGTGGCAAGATCACTTGGGGGGTAGATGAGTAGAAAATGAATGCGTTGGTCCTCCAAACGAATACTTTTTTTTCTTAGATTGTTGATAGTGTGTGGTTTTTTAAATGCATTGACCGTAAAAAAGCGGTGTGTTTAGATACCAAAGGCGCGCAAAGCCCAGAGTTGCATGGTTGCGGTGGTGTTTTTGCCGGTGTCATCATACGCGGTGACCGTTATCGTGTACCGTTGGGGGAGTATGAGTGGTTTTTTGAAGAGCAGTTGGTCAGAGGACCATTCGTAGGGGGCCTCGGTGTCATTGCCGACGAGTTCATCGTTGATGTAGAACTCTACAAGGGTGATGGCGGAGTCGTCCTCGGCGTGTGCCTGGATTGGTGTTTTTCCGATGACAATGGTGTTTCTAAGCTGGGGGAGACCTGTGAAGAGTGGTCGTCCCATGAGGTGCAGTCGGCCGGTGGTTGGTGTGGTGATGCCGACGGCGGGTGGGAGGTTTCCTCCTTCTACGACTTTGGTTGCATCGACAGCATCTGCATAATATGCGTCAAAGGGTTTGGTGTTGTCATTGGGATCAGAGTTTGCGCTGTGTGATTCTGCGTTGAATACGACAGCGTAGATCATAATGTTTTCTTCATCGATATTGGGCACTGGAAGATCTTCGAGGAAGGTTTGCTTGGTGATGATTTCTTGTTGATCAGCGGCAATCGTGATAGCGGTGTTGGTGAGGTAGTCAATAAAGGCGAAATGATAGGGTGTGCCGTCGAATTCATTCCAGCGGGAGACAATTTCGGTGAGATAGACTCTGAGGGTTCCGTCGTAGGGGGCGTTTTCGTAGTTGGTGATCGTAACGGTGGTGTTGATGCTATGGGTGGTGTTCTGGTAGGTGGTTTGCACGGTGACCTCTATTGCGGGGACTGCGCGTTGTTGTGCCTGAGTTATTTTTTCAATGTACTCGGTGGTGTCATGGGCCGATCCCATGAGACGCTCGTAGCCTCCGTCAATGTAGAGGGTGGGGTAGCCGTGGATGTTGTAGTCGTCGGTGAGTCGGCTTGCTGCTTTTGTGTTTTTATCTTCTACCATGCTGACGTAGTAGAAGTTGTAGTCGCTGGATTCATACAGGTCATGGAGGATTTCTGAGACTTGTGGGCAGTTGGAACACCAGGTGCCGGTTCCTTCTTCGATAAAGACGGTATGTTCAAGGGAAGGTCCGTTGTCTTCTGGTTCGACTGTTATTTGGTAGACCTCCGATCCATCAGTGGAGGGATCGCCGACCGGTCCATTTCCTGCTTCATCGTCAACGGTGACATAGTAGCTGTAGTTTTCTGTTTCATCATTGGGTATTGCGATATCTGCTTTGCCGGTGAGAATGGAGATGGTTTGCCAGGTAGATGCTGAGGTGGTTTTGTAGTAGAGGATTGCCTCTGTTACTTCGACATTGTCTTCAAATGTGGCTTCTATGCGTATGGTTTCTCCTGCTTTTACGTTTGTATCTCTTGTAAGGACGGTCACGGTTGGTGGCTCGGTATCATTGACGTCTCCGTTGTCGTCGTTGGTGTTATTTCCGTTATTGTCATCATTGTCGTCGTCATCTTCGTCTGTATCGTCGTTGTCGTTGGTATCCTCTGCGGTCTCATTAAGATAAAAAACTGTCGCAGAGGCAATTATTAGAATTGCTACGATGATAATGATTAGTACTTGAGAGGTTATCTTCATATTCCATATTATTATACAGTTTGTATATATTTAAATTTACTGATAGCTGCATTGAATAAGAAAATGGGTGCTTGTGGTGATGTGTTTTAAGACGTGTTTTTTTAAAAAAAAGATATCGGATATTAAGATGTCTCGCTAATATAGTAGATTCTATCTTTCTTGTGGAGTATCTGCTCTTTTTCGAGTTTTTCAAGGATTGTAGTAAGTCTTTTTAAGGATATGGGGAGTTGTTGGTGGAGTTGATCAACAGTTCTTGGTTTTTCAAGGACAAGCCGGAGGATACGAGCCCGGTATTGCCGATCTGATCCTTGGAAACGTGATTGTTTTGTTTGAGGCTGTATTCCTGTTTTGCGAGCGGTGAGAAGTGTTGCGCCATAGTCCATGAGGGCATTGTGCCAATCCCTGCTGCGTCCGTTGGGGAGTAGTCGTTGTGCAAGAGTGTTGAGTTCGTTGTATTTGATGTTTTCCTGGAGGTTGAATTCATAGATGAGAATGCGTCTGATATTAGTATCTACAGTGACGAGGTCTTTGTTTGTGGCAAAGATCTGTACTGCTTGTGCTGTGTAGGGGCCGATACCGGGTAACTCTTTGTAGTGTTGGAGTGCGGTGAGAATGTCACCTTGGTACTCTGTGCTTATGATTTGTGCAGTTTTATGAAGATTGACCGCTCGAGAATTATACCCTAATCCCATCCAGGCAGAAAGGATTTCTTTTCGATCTGCTTGGGCAAGATCCTGTATGGTAGGCCATTTTTCAGTCCATGTTTGATAGTATTTGATAACCCGGTTAACTTGGGTCTGTTGCAGCATGATTTCAGAGAGGAGGATCTTGTAGGGTTCCGTGGTGTTTCTCCAGGGGAGATTTCGTTTATTCTTTCTGTAAAATTGTAGTATTTTTGTTTGAAAACGTGTGATTTGATTTGTTGGTATTCTGCTTGCTTTGTTTGTCATATTTCTTTTTCTGAGTATACTACTCGTTGTTTTTGTAGTTTAATGTCGGGTGCTTTGAAAGTGTGGTATTTAATCAATCTTGTTTTTTTTTTTTTTTTTGTTTCTCTTTTGTTGTTATTAATGGGTGTAGATACTTTATTCGTAACCTTTAAAAGGTTATTAGAGATGTATTGTGGTAAGAGGGTGTGCTTCCTCTTGTTGGGATGCATGGGATGAGTATTAAGCGACGTCTTACTGTGATTGGTATTTTGATTACGGTTTTAAGTGTGGTTATGGCTACGCAGTATTCGATTACTCGTGTGGCGTTTAGTTATTCGATTGTGCATCCGAGTGAGGCTGATATTCGTTTGATTGGGTCTGATAATGCAACGGATGGTCGGTTGTTGCGTGTGGTGGGGACAAATGGGAGTGCAACAACGCTGCAGTTTGAGTTTGGGAATTGGAGTGTGGGGACCAATAAGACGTTTACCGCTGCGTTTGGTATTGTCAATGAGGAGAGTTTTGCGGTGAATATTACGCATATTAATTTGTCGATGAGTAATGGGAATGATTATTTTCAGATTTTTTTGCATGGTGATCGTGATCAGAAAGCAGAGGATGATCCTACGAGTGTGTTTTTGTGGAATAATGGGTCGTTGGTGAATGGGTCTGATACGGTTGCGTGGACGTTGGATGCAGGAAATATGAATAGTCATGATATGAGTGATGGAAGTTCGAGTATTACCACGGGTTGGGATAGTGTGAAGGGTGTGCGGTATTCGATGAGTGATTTGAATGCTATGAGTGGTGTTGCGGATTTTGTGTGGGTGCAGATTTCGATTAATATCCCGTTTGATGCTGATGATTCAGGTGATCATTCGGGGACAATGTTTCTTCATTTTGAGGCAGGAACACATTATGTGCCTGCTCCGCCTGAGTTGTCATTTGGGTCAGCTGTAGTCTTTGAGAATGCAGATACTGATCTGATAGCTCCTTCAGGCTGTGCAGCATTTAATGATTCTTTTATAATAATTGGTTATAAAGATGGCGGAGATTCAGGTAACGGTACGGCGATAATCGGAGAGATATCCGGTACATCGCTAACGTTCGGAAATCCTGTCGTGTTTGCAGATTATACAATGTTCGAGGATATTTCATGCACGACTTTGAATGACACACATGCAGTTATTTGTTGGCATCAGGCAACAGCGTATGGCTCCGGACCTGGTTGGGCTGTAGTTGCAGTCCGTTCGGGAACTTCGATAAGCTTAGGCACTGCTGTTAAATTTTGCAGTCCAAATGATGCATGGGGGTATTCTGTTGATTCGTTGAATCAGACTCATATCGTTATTTCTTGGAATAATTTGACGGGATTTGGTAATTTTAATTATTCTGCAATTGTTGGCAAAATAATAGGAGAATCAATATCTTTCGGATCTGAAACAACATTTGGGCAATATGCTGGTAGTTCTAGTTCGACTGTATCAACGACTCTCGATGAAACTCATGTTTGTGTAGCCTATGATGATGGGGGAAATTCAGAGTATGGGACTGCTATTATTGGGACGATAACTGGGGAATCGATCAGTTTTGGTAGCGCTGTTGTTTTCGAATCATCAACAACAAATTATATTTCAACAGCAGCTTTAGACAGTAATCATGTTGCAATAGCTTATCGCGATGATGATAACTCCGGTTATGGAACATTAATCATAGGAACGATTTCCGGTGGAAATAATATTGCTTTTGGAAATCCGGCAGTATTTGAAAGTGAATTAACTAAACACATCTCAGTGGATGCATTAGATTCAATTCATGTCATCGTTGCATACGAGGATGATGCTGATGGAGATCATGGAACAGCAATAATTGGTACGATTTCAGGTGGAGATACAATTACTTTTGATGATCCCATTGTTTTTGAAAATGCGGCAGTTGAATATACTTCAGTTGCCAAGCTTGATAGTACAAAGGCAGTAATTGCTTATGTTGATGATGATGATGATTCAGATCATGGAACTGCGATAGTAGGAACCTATGAATAATTGAAAAAATTAAGAAATCAAAAAAGTAGGTTTTTAAACATTATTTTGTTATCCCCATTGTAGTTTGTTTGGTGAGGTGGTGAAATAGCATTTGATTATGGGTTGTTGATAGGCTGGATTCTACCGTTGATTTTTTTCTTGCTCCTGATTTTCTTTGTGGGCATTCGTATCGTGCGTCCCCTTGAAAAGGCAGTCATTGAACGACTGGGAAAATTTAAACGAGTTGGCAGTGCCGGGCTTAACTGGATAATCCCTGTTGTTGATAAGATGTATCGGGTGAATCTTACCGAGCGGATGATGGATGTGATCCCACAGGAGGTTATCACTGAGGACAACTTAAATGCAAAGGTTGATCTGGTGGTGTACTACAAGGTAAAACCTGATAATGAAAGTGTGAAAAAATCGTTATATAATGTGGATCGGTTTGAGTCTCAAATCATCAGCCTTGCACAAACTACTGCGCGTAATGTGATTGGAACAATGAATTTTAAAAGTGTTAATAGTGAGCGCAATAAGATTAATTTTGAGCTTGCCAAAACATTAGATAAAGAAAGTGACACCTGGGGTGTGCAGATTGTGCGTGTGGAGATGAAGGAGATCACACCTCCTCCAGATGTGCAGGAAACCATGAATAATGTGCTCAAGGCAGAAAATGAAAAGGTTGCCGCCCGTGATTTTGCTACGGCAAAGGAGACCGAAGCTGATGGTATGCGACGGTCTGATATCAAAATTGCAGAGGGAAAAAAACAGGCAGCGATTTTGGAATCGGAGGGGCGATCTCAAGCCATTATCAAGGTTGCAGAGGCCGATGCAGAGCGAATCAAAACGGTAAATACGGCGATTCGGACGTATTTTAAGGATGAGGCGCAGATGTATAAAAAACTGGAGACGGTTGAAAATTCATTGCGAGAGGGGACAAAATTTGTGATTGATCCGACGACTTCTATTACTACGGTTCTCACAGAACAAATGGCCGGGATCGTACCGATTGAAAAGAAGGAGGCAGGGTCGACAAAGAACCAGCCATAATCCTCTTCTTTTTTCTTTAATTTGAGGTATCTTTATAATGCAAAACGTGATGTCAGATGTATGGAGGTTACGGGTGTGAATGAAAATTTTTCTAACCGAGTTAAAGGCATGGTTGATGAACTGGATAAAGTGCTGGTGAGTTATAATGCAGAGTTGGTCGAGGAGGCTACGGCACCGTTATCTGATGTGCTTGATGATATCCGAGAGTTAATTCAGCAGAATCTTGCAGGGGCCGCACAGCGGGTGATTCGTAAACTTCGCAGTAATCAGGACTTAAGCTATGATGATTTGCGGACGATTCAGAAATGGATCGTGGGTGATGCAGAGTATTATGCGAAGATGGAAAATAATATGATGGATTGGGTTGGGGAATGCCGGCGGTTATGTCATGTGCTTTCCGATTTTTCTTATGAAAACATCGAGCAGGATGATGCCCGGTTGTTTACCCTCGCAGCGTTACTCACTGATTTAAAGCACACCTTGTATGATGTCGCTCGGTACTCAGAAGCGATGAATCGGGCGGATCGATTCAAAGAAACCATTGGTCGTGGTCAGATTGATCAGCAGACCCGAAGGTGGCTTGCTGATTTAATGGAGCGTCAGTTGTATTCAAGTGAGTACTAAGAGATTCTATAGTATTTTTTTGACACAACTGTTTTCTTTTTCTATTTTTTTATAGTTGACAAAACATTTAAATTCGATTAGTGCGTAATAAGAATATAGCGGGGTTTTCATCGTGATCAGTTTGTTTCATCAGCTGTGTATTTTGTTTGTTGTCGGTGCACTTCTTTTTATTGGTAGCGGGCCTGCTGCGTGGCAGGTAGCATTCTCCTCTGCTGATGCATCAGTTGATACTGCTTTTTTTGAAAATCATCCGCCCAATCCTCCCCGTCTTCCGATTCCGGAGAATGGCTCAGTGGAGCAGCTTATTACTGTAAATATGCAATGGCGGGGTGGTGATCCGGATGGAGATATCGTGTTGTATGATGTGTATTTTGAAGCAGATGATCCGACACCAGATACGTTGGTTTCGTATCATCAGCAGAAAAGCTATTATGATCCTGGTTTGCTTTCTTATGATACGACCTATTATTGGCAGATTATTGCAATTGATCCGTATCATTCTCAGACCGTTGGTCCCATATGGCGATTTCAAACCCAGTCTCAACCGGTTCCTAATTTAGAATGTGATGGAACGCTGATCTGGACCCGGGTACCTGCAGCATCCACACAGACGGGTAGTTTTTTAGTCCGCAATCTTGGTGATCCACAGTCCTTGCTCTTCTGGGAGATTGCGTCGTACCCCACTTGGGGTAACTGGAACCTCACACCCCTTTCTGACAATAATTTAACGCCTGAGATGGGTGCGCACACGGTCACCGTTTCTGTGGTGGTACCGGATTCACCATTTCAGGAGTTTTCCGGTGAAGTGCGGGTGGTGAATCAACAGAACCGCTCAGATTATGATGTCGTTCGTGTCTCAGTTTCTACTGCGCAGAACATGCCTTCATGGTCTACCACTCACATTCTTTTTTCTGAAATCATACCGAATAGCAACCTGCAGCATATATCAAAAACAGTTAAGCTACGGTCAGAATGATAAGCGCAGTAATGCCCGTGGCAAGAAGTCCGACCCATACCTCTTTTCTCCAAGTAAAAATCTTCAGTCCATCAAGTGGTCCGAAGGGCAGTAGGTTGAAAATGCCAAGAAAGGCATTGATGTAGCCGACGAAAAACGCGATCTGGGCAAGCAGTCCTGTGGACACAAAGTAGATCACCGCAAATGAGAGGGCGAGAATGATATTGGTAAAAGGACCTGCGACCGATATCTTCCCTATTTCACGAAGAGTCGGGCGTCCTTGTATCTGCACTGCTCCTGGTGCGGCGAAGATAAACCCAGCGACAATGCCCAAGAATAAGGCAATTAGAAGTCCTAATGGAAACATGCGAAACTCTGACCAGTACCCATATCGCTGTCCCATGTATTTATGAGCAATTTCATGACAAAAAAATGCGGTAACAATGGCAAGAAATGAGAGCGGAAGATTAGCAAATACTTCTTCAATATGGGAAAGAGGTGGATTGGGCGCAAGAGCAAAGGCAAAGGCAATGGTGAGGACAAATAATGCGATGAAAATATGTTGAAGTTCGGTGTTGCTGAACCGTAATTTCTGATTGTACGAGGGTCTTATGGGCTCATGAAACGGAATTTCGCTGAAGGATCGATACACTTTTGCCATAACATCAACTAGGTGTTTCCACGATGCAGGGTGAGGGGGGCATGTATTATTTAAATCTTACTACCGGGTTGTACTATTCTCATTACAGGTAATCCCGAAGATAAATTAATACCATTATTCATACAGATTTGTTTCTATGGCGTTACGATTACTTGAGGTCTACCATCCGTATGAGAAAGACAAAGATCTTACCACTCTTCTGAAGGATATTGACATTCTGGATCTAAAACAGGAAAAAAAATCAAAAAAGGAGCTGGTAAGCCGTCTTTTGATTTCTGCTGATAAAACCGATGCTATTCTGGAGATTTTGGAAAAACACTTTCGTGGCTCAGAGGGCTTTCGGGTAATCATCCTTCCTGCGGAGGCCACTATTCCTCGCCCGGAGTTAGATGATGAGTTGAAAGAAAAGCAGCAGGAGCAAAAAGAAAAAGAACGAATTAGTATAGAAGAAATCTATGAGGATGTCTGCGGTGAGGTCTCCTCGTTTTCAAAAACCTTTTTTGTGCTTATCATTCTTGCTGCTATTGTCGCCGCGATTGGTATTTTGTATAACAATGTCGCTGTCATCATTGGATCTATGGTCATAGCTCCGCTGTTAAACCCAAGTATGGCCTTGTCTCTTGGTATTACCCTTGCAGATTCCAATTTGATTCGAAAAGCGATTCTTATCAGCTTTCTTGGGTTTCTCATCGCATTTGTCTTGGGTCTTGTATTTGGTGTGTTTTTTACGGTTAACCCAAATTCACCTGAGATTGTATCTCGCACGGATCTGAATCTAATGTATGTACTTCTCGCCTTTTCTGGTGGTATTGCTGGTTCGCTGACGATTTCGCGCGGTGTTGCTGAGGCATTAGTTGGTGTTATGGTGGCTGTCGCGCTTCTTCCTCCTGTTGTCACGAGTGGTCTTTTATTAGGATCTTTGTATTACCTGCCTGCAATTGGGGCGTTTCTACTGTTTTTGGTAAACTTGGTGTGTATTAATTTAGCAGGAGTGCTTACTTTTGTTGTGCAGGGTGTAAACCCCCGGACGTGGTGGGAGAAAAAAAAGGCTAAAAAGATGGTAGGAAAGGCGCTAGTGTTATGGATGCTGTTGTTATTTGCGTTGGTGGTAATGATTATTTTCTATCAGTATATTTTTTAAAAAAGCAGCATTCTTTTTCTTGTTGAGGTATGGCTTAAAGAGGCACATTTTTTAAAAAGAAAAAGAGGGGGAGTTTAGAGGATGGGATGCGATTTTGTTTTTTTTATTTTATTTTTACTTTTTTAGGTTTGTGTTCTGGTTTGGGTTCTACTTTGGGTAATTTTACGGTGAGTATGCCGTCGTTGAATTCTGCGTCGACGTTGTTTGTTTTGAGTTCTTCTGGTACTTCAAGTGCGCGGTAGTAGCTGGTGCTGCTTCGTTCTCTGCGGAGCCAGTTTTTGTTTTTTTCTTCTGTGTCTTCGTTGTATTGTGCGGAGACTTCGATCGTGTTTGGAGTGACTTCGATGTTGATGTTGTCTTTGGGTATGCCTGGCATTTCGAGGTGCATTTCGTAGTGGTCTCCAAGGTCGGCGATGTCCATGGGTGGGGTGCGTTTGGTTGTGGTGAGTGGTGCTGATTGGCTGCCCCATGGCCAGAAGAGGTCGTCGAAGTTGGATCGGAAGTTTTCAAACATGCGGTCCATTTCTGACCAGAGGTCGACGGGTCGTCTGGTGGTTATGTCTCCTTTTCGTTCTTTTGGTCGTATGGCAAGGGAGTTTTCTTTTTGTTTTCTTCGTACCATATTTTTTTTCACCTCCTTTGGTTAAACCTGAATATTTTATGTCAGCTTTAGGCTGACAGTTAATGTATATATTTGCTTCTATATAAAATTTATGTATTTGTAAATTTAAAATTGACAAAAAATAAGGTTTTTTGAAAAAATTTATATATTCTTACTACCATAGTGTATGATATGCCGCGGAAAATCACCATACGAAAGATCCACTCACCCGCACCTGGAAATCTTAACGATGATATCGACTACCTTTGCAGATCACTGGGATATTTCTCTCAACGAGATAAACATGATACCGCCGGTAAAATCTTCCGATTCCTCGTCAAAGAAACATGTGACCCCGAAAAAAACGTCTCAAGCGATGAAATCGCAGACCGACTCGATCTTACCAGAGGTGCCATCGTTCATCACCTCAACAATTTCATCAAAGCAGGCATTGTAATTCGCGATCACAACAAGTACCGACTGCGATCGGCCAGCCTTCAAAAGAGCATGGAGGAAATCAGACAAGATATCGACAGAATTATGAATGAAATGATTAAAATAGCAATAGAAATTGATGAAAAATTAGGCAATTACTATCGATAACTTAGAGGATAAATTGGAGGAAAAATACCTATGAATGTATTTGGAGATGATGATGGTGATGATGAGAGAAAAAAACGAAGAAGCCCTTTTGATCTCTTTGATTCAGATGAGGAATTTAAACGCATGTTTCAAGAAATGGAACGGATGATGCAGCGAGCCTTTCAGAACTTTCCGTTTGACAATATGCAACCGGGGAAATCATTTGTCCATGGTTTTAACATTCATATCGGTCCGAATGGAAAGCCACGCATTCGAGAATTTGGAAACCGCTCCCTGAAATCATCAGATGGAAAACGGGAAATCTCCGAGCAGCGTGAGCCACTCACCGATATCATCGAGGGAAAAGACGATGTCGCCGTCACCATCGAAATCCCCGGTGTCGAAAAACAGGACATCAACCTCACCACAAATGAGGACACCTTAGAAGTTGAGGTTGATTCATTTGAGCGAAAATACCATCGCGTGATTGATCTACCCTGTGATGTACAACCACCGACGACTAAAGCAACCTACAAAAATGGGGTTCTTGATGTGGTGATCAAGCGTAAAAAGAAAAAAAGCTCAGATGACGGATTTCATGTCACCATCGAGTAACATATTCACGCAAACTGGTGCTCTATTTTTTTCTTTTTTTGAGTTTATTATCGTCAATAGACGATACAAATATAGACAATTATAAATACCCTGAAATAAAAACAACAATTATGTGTAACGCAATAAACGATTATCGAGACAAAGAACTATCTAAAAAATGGAAACGAATAGAAGGAGATTTACGATTTATCTAAATCTCCATTAACTTTTTTTATACCCTTGGCCCCTGCTGTTTTGTTCACTTTCAGTCTAACATATTGAAATCTTCAAAAAGTATATTATGATACAACACACCACGTTTTCTAAACCCACGCGAAAGGCCATAAATCATAGGTGGCGGTCCACACATAAGGATTTTCACGTTTTCAAGTTGTAAGTCATTTTTTATAAGATTAAGAACAGCAGAGGTATCTATTCTCCCCCTTTCTTTTGAGTACCAGGGGATATAGCGAAATTGTTTATTTCTTTCCGCCTCCGCATGTAATTCTTTATCATGAAAACCCTCTGCCTTATCTTTGACTGCCCAGATTAGCACAATGGTTCTGCCGGATAAATTTTTTGACTCATGTTTTGCAAGGGAAAGAAAAGGTGTTATTCCGATTCCTCCAGCAATCCACAACATATCTTTGTCATGTTTCAGGTAGCTTTCTCCAAAGGTACCATAAGGGCCCATCAGTATTGCGGTATCACCTTGTTTGATATGTGGCATTTTCTGTGAGGTAAAATCACCTGTTCGTTTCACAGAGATGCGGAGTGTTTTTTGAGAGGGATCACTGGAGAGTGAAAACGGAAAGAGTTCTTTGTAGCCTTCAAATCTGGGAAAGCGGACAAAGATGAATTGCCCGGGTTGATAGGTAAATTCTAGTGGTTTTTTGAACTGTATTTCGGTTACGTCTTTGAAATGATCAATTTTTTGTACCACCGTGGTATATTTTGGTCCTATCTTCTTATATAACAGAAGCATGTATACCCAGGACACAACGCCGAGTGTACAGAGGAAAATCACCCAGAACCGCAACAGGGGATATGCGCCTATATCAGATCCTGCAACAACTGCATGAAACCCTGCCAGAAGCAGCACGATGCCAAATAGCTTATGGCTATTATGCCACCAGTGATACGGCAGGGTAAATGCTACAGTTAAGCTGAGCAGTATCAAAAAAAGATACACTGAGAGTACCCCTGCGGCAATTTCAAAAGACCCAAATGGGAGCACGTAGGAACGTATCACATCAACGTGTTGATACCTTGAAATCATCAGAAAGAGCGGGTGGATGATAATAAAGAGAAGCGACGTTCTCCCCACGGCCTTGTGTACTCGATACATGCGGTCTAGTCCGTTAAAGATTTTTTCAAAGAATGTCAGCCGTGTTGAGAGAAAAAAATTCAGAGAGAGCGTAGAAATTGCCATAAAGGCGTTTAATTTTGCAACCGCAATAAGGGGATTTTGAATGGATGTTGGACGGTAAGAAAGCCAAATGATAATTGGAGAAAGTACCAGCAAAAAGATGACAATCGACCCGATGCTTACCATTTGATGACGTTTCATTGCATCAAACAATTCCAAGGGGAAAAAACCAGAAAACCATTCTTTTTTCACTATTTTTTTTGCAGGTTTTTTTCTGGATTGTTGAGGTGTCATGATGCAAAAGCAACCCGTGATGACTTAAAGGTATATCGTATTAAGGCTAATGAGGTAATATCATCTTTTCAGTTTGGTACAACATTTTTCAATGATGTGTTTCAGATCGTCCATTTGTTCATATTCTCTTAGGGTGAAATAGGGGACTGCTTCTTTTGATATTCCTCTAATCATTGTGGACAGCTTATTTGGCCAGTATTCTTTTTGATAGACTGCAAGGACGGGAATTGCGGTAAGGTTCATTCGTGGTCTGAGATAGGCATGGGCGATCTCAACACCGGTTCCAAGACTTGGAGTTGATACTTCAAATATTGCTGCTGCGATATCGCTTTCCACGCCTTCTATCATTTTGTTTCGGACGTATCGTCTTCGTTGCAGATCGTCTGTTGGTAGTGTTCCGATGGATTGTTCAAGTTTTTGTATTGCCTCTTCGTAGGAGGTTCCTGTTGTGTGTTCGGTGTAGACATCATATCCTTGGTTTTTGATGGTGTCTATGATATATTTGTGTACATGCGCTCGTTGTTTTCTATTTTGAGAGCCTTGTATTGCTGCGCCGTAAAATATCTTCATGGTATCCATTTAACTGTAGATTTTTTCGATTTCCTGTAAGACTTTTTTTCCTTTGTTTGTGAGAAGATATTTTCTCCAAGATGCTTTGTGATCTAGGGGTTTTACGATGTGTTGTTCTTCGAGTTCATGAATCGCTCTTGAGATATTTTGTATGGATCGGTTATTTTGTTTTGCGATATCTGCGGGGTGAAGGATTTTTTCTTTTTTAAACGCATTAATGGTAATCAGTCGTCTATCCACATCAATGACCCATATTGCTGTTTTTTTGATATCCATCTCGATGCCTCGTAGTATGTTGTTGATGTGTAATCATTGAAATACGACCCTATATTTAACATTTTCTAATATATTCTCATAATAATTCATAATATTAGGGGAATGATGGTAAACCAAAAGTTATAATAACTATTAATATTTTATAATATTTATTAATATAAATGTACTGAGTGATAAAAAAAGTAGCAGAAAAAAAGGAAGACTTATAGTATCTCTATTGATACTCATAATATCAATGCTATTATTGGTCGTTGCAATACTTGGTTCTGAATCAATTATCCTTCTTGTCGGTATCCTTCTTGTTCTCAGAAGTCTTGATTTGTATGTTCAGATTCAAAGAAAATCAAGAAAAAAATCAACTGTAGACATACGATAAAAAAATTCAGAAATACAGGTGAGCTATGCAACAGACTAACAAATGTGAAACACTGAAAAGAGAACTTGGACTGTACGAAGTGTTTTGTATAGCCGCTGGTGCTATGATTAGCTCCGGGCTTTTTGTGTTACCCGGTCTTGCCTATGCAAAAACAGGATCTTCAGTAATCATATCATATCTCATTGCAAGTCTTCTGTTTATTCCTACGTTACTTTCCACATCAGAGCTTGCTACAGCGATGCCAAAATCAGGGGGCGATTTTTTCTTCATCGACAGAAGCATGAGTCCTGCTGCAGGAACCATAGGCGGATTATCATCCTGGTTTTCACTTGCATCAAAAACAGCATTTGCTCTCATCGGCATAGGCGCCTTTGTGCAGCTTTTTAACCCTGGTTTAACAGAGATGAATCTGAAACTTATCGCTGTTTTCTTCTGCCTTGTGTTCACCATGATTAATTTATTTGGGGTAAAACATGCTGGAAAAACGCAAGTAATTCTTGTGACCGGACTTGTGGGAATACTTATCTTCTATGTTATCCTTGGTCTCTTCTACATTGAGCCTTCAAGATTTCAACCATTTACAACCCATGGACTTGGATCAATTTTTGCAACAGCAGGTTTTGTATTCATTTCCTTTATGGGTCTTACCAAAGTATGTAGCGTCGCCGAAGAAGTATGCAAGCCGAAACGAGACATTCCGCTAGGTATTTTTCTTGCATGGGGTATTGTCTCTGCATTGTATCTCGCAGTGGTCTCTGTCACCATCGGTCTTTTGGAACATACTACCTTGACAACGTCTCTTATGCCCATCTCAAAGGGTGCTGAAGTTTTTCTGGGCGAATTCGGTCTTATCCTTTTAGGCGTTGCCGCGGTGCTTGCCTTTATCACGACAGCAAATGCAGGAATTCTTTCATCCTCTCGGTATCCGATGGCGTTAAGTAAGGATCAGCTTCTTCCCGGTTTTTTTTCAAAAATTTCCAAAAAGGGTACACCAGTTGTATCCATTCTGTTTACCTCGGGTTTTATGATTAGTATTATTCTATTCTTAGACTTAGAGGGGCTGGTAAAAACCGCATCCTCACTTGTGCTGCTGTTATTTATCTTTGTCAATGTGTCTCTTATTATGATGCGGGAAAGTAATCTTCGCTATTATCGACCCAGCTTTCATGCACCATTGTATCCCTATGTGCAGATTGCAGGTATTATTGGGTATGGGTTTTTACTCTTTGAAATGGGACTTGTGTCACTTGTCTTCATCGGTTGTTTCATTCTTGGCGGTTTGGTATGGTACTGGGTATTTGCTCGTGATAAGATATGGCGGGAGTATTCGCTTCTTCATATCGTTGAACGATTAACTGGTGAAAAAAACACAGGGTATCTTCTGGACAATGAACTGCGAGGTATTCTTTTCGAACGAGATGATATCACGGAGAAACGATTTGAAGATCTTTTGCGAAACTGTGAGATTCTTGATGTATTCAAATACGAGCGGCCTGATAAATTTGCATGGATTCTTGCAAATCGATTAGCCAAACGATTAAACATCGATAAAAAAAGATTATATCATCTTCTTATGAAAAAAGAAAAAGACTCAAATGTGATGATTCATCCTGGTGTTGCTATTTTATCAAACATTATCGAGGGCAGAGATAAATTTGAAATCATTCTGGTGAGAAGTAAAAAAGGCATTATCCTTTTTGATGATGTCCCACCGGTTCATGCTTTTTTTGTTGTCATTGCTACTCCTGAACAACAGACTTTCTACATGCATTCACTTATGTGGATTGTTCAGATCGCAGAAGAAACCGATTTTGAAACTAAATGGGTACATGCAAAAGATGCTGAGGAACTGCGCGAGGTTATTCTCTCAGCTTGGAGAAACAGAAAGAGGTATTGAATACTTCTTAGATCTGAAAAGAAGAATGGTATGAATACGTAATGATAGAAAAGAAAGAAAGAGTAAAATCCTGCCCCTATTGTGGGTATACATTTTCATTTAATTTTAGAATTTGCCCACAGTGTGGTAAAAAATTAATCAAACCCATTGAAAGACCGGTGAGAATTCCAACTATCCAGCTTTCTATTCCAACATTATACACAAGATGATAGGAAAAAACGGCAATCATACCATAGTATGCTCCTCGTTCAAAGAGATTTGAGGCGTTGACCGCCCAAAATTCTTGTGGAAGCTTTGTTGTACGGGTCATTCATGTTCACGGAAAAATATTATAAGTGGTATG
This sequence comes from uncultured Thermoplasmatales archaeon, assembly GCA_964612945.1. GTDB lineage: Archaea > Thermoplasmatota > E2 > DHVEG-1 > DHVEG-1 > CAZTFR01. Next base: position 4,885 of record CAZTFR010000010.1, on the reverse strand, counting down.
ATGTATCGTATCCTTTATTAGTTTATTATTAATATTATGATATGTAGATATTATGAAAAATTTTATTAAAAAAAAGATACGGAATTTGATCAGTTATGAAAAATATTACAAAAATATTTAAAGTAATTAATTCAAGCATAGTACTCTTAATACAATAGATATGCTAACAAAAATGAGTATACATTTTCTAAATAGGTACGCATTTTTACTCATAATATATCATATTAATGAGTCACGAAAAACTTTAATAAGTATTCATATATAATCATATTTACTAATATGGATGTTATACCTGGTAAAAATAAAAAAATTAAAAAAGCAAGAATAATAACATCCCTTCTAATAATTACACTTTCAATTGTCCTACTCATTTATACTCTTAGCATTAAGAGAGAAATGGATAAAGTAATAATGCTAGTCGGTATCATTTTAATTGTCAAAATAATAGATATTTACGTGATTTACATAAAATCAAAGAAAAACACCATTTAAAGATTTAACGTCAAAGATAAGAAAGGAGGGAGCAAATAGGGATTAATAAGTGATAGTAACATATACCTAAAACTCTTTGAACGTATAGTATTAACCAATTTGGTACCTAAACTAAAATAAAGTTTACTACGATTCAAAAAATATTTTATTGAAAATATCCGGTCTGATTAAAAAAAATCAAATGAAAAGGTACAACATGATGACTCAGAAAGATAGGGTTCATAAAAGAGACGTATTTGTATTAGTTACAACTCTCTTTCTTTTCTGGATCTTATTAACTGTTAATTTTTCAATTATTTTTTTAATGTTAGGTTTTGTAATATCTCTTGGAATAGGTTTGATTGCTACTCGACTAACTCTTGCTTCTCAGGAAGACAAAAGAAAGACATTGAAGCAATATTTTTTTGCTACTGAACATTTGTTTGGATTAATTTTTTCTGCGATTTTTAGAATAATTATTGCAAACGTTGAACTTATTTATCAAGTGTTGACATTAAAGATAGAACCAAAAATAGTGCGGGTGAAAGTGAATTTAAGCTCTGATGCTGAATTAACTCTCATCTCTCATTTGATAACTCTTACCCCTGGAACTCTTGTTATAGATGTAGATGATGCCAATAAAGAGGGAGAATCTTTTCTTTTTGTCCATTTTTCTTTCTACCGTTCAGCTGAGGAGGATTCTGCTGTCAAGATAGAAAATAGTATTGAAAGTTGGGATAAAATGATAGGAGCTCTGTTCAAATGATTGTGTTTATCTATTTTTTAATCGGAGTTTCATTGTTCTCAGCATATCGATTACTTTTTGGTCCAGCTATTCAAGATAGACTCGTCGCATTAAATAGTATCTCTGTCATTTTTATTATCATTCTTGCCTTATATAGTCTTGAATCAAAAAACGTTTTTTTTCTTGATATCGCCATCTCCTTTCTTCTTTTAGATTTTGTCGGCATGATTGCGTATACTAAATACATTGGACATGAGGAGGATAAAAGATGAATGTTGTAGAAATTCTATCCTACATTTTCATTTCCATCGGCTGCTTTATTATGGCTATTGCCTCTTTAGGATTGTATAGGTTTCCAGATGTATACATGCGGCTTCATGCCAGTGCTAAGATTAACACGGGTGGAGCAATGAATATACTTTTTGGTTTGATGTTACGATTTGGTTTCCAATTGGTCACTATTAAGTTTTTTGTGTTATTAGTTTTAATATTTATTTTAACTCCTGTTATATCTCATGCTATAGCTCGTTCAGCGCATCTTCAGGGAAAATCAAATATGATTCCGTTCCTTGCGCATTCTAAAGAAAAATTTACGTTTAAAAATCCTTGGAGGAAAAAATGATATTGGAATTTTTCCTCGTATTTTTAGTGATTGCATCACTTTTTTTTGTGGCAGCAAAAACGTTGCTACGATCATTGATTTTCCTTTCAGTAAATACACTTTTATTAGTGATTATGTTATTTCTACTACAGGCACCTGATGTAGCAATAACAATGGCTGTCGTAGGAACTGGGGCTACTACGATTCTTTATCTTTC